>JAFVTH010000032.1 GCA_017503285.1 Clostridia bacterium
AGGTGGCATTTTCAAGGAAAATGACGGAGGGATTGTGGTCCTCACACAAATTAAACAATCCCCCCTCCACTATCGTGGCTCTCCCCCCTTTCACAAGGGGGGCTTTTAAAAGAGATTGTTATCTATATTTATTTCAAAAGATAGGTTTGTACCCGTAGGGGCAGATTCCATATCTGCCCGAAATATCACAAAGCTCGCTCTTTCCATCGTAGGGCGGGGGCTTGCTCCCGCCGAGAATTATGGTATTTGCCATATCTGTAGGGGCAGATTCCATATCTGCCCGAAAAAAGCGTAAAGCCACCGCGTTCAACACCTCGTAGGGGCAGGCGTCCCCGACTGCCCGCAGAAATGTCGAAAAAACCACTATATCCGCAGGGCGGGGCGTATCTTACGCCGAAAAATCGGGACGAAAATTTATTTTAGTTTCCCAGCATTATTTTAATAATTTCCTTATCGGTTAGGCTCATGCCCACGCTGGCAAGCCTTGCCACATTGTTAATGGTGTTCTCTACACCCTTTGTTATAATACCCTCGCCGGAGAAGAACTGATGTCCGCTTTTCATCATCTCATAGCCCATAATTCCGGCTTCAACAGCCATAGAAATTTTTGCGGCGCAGGATGACTTTGCGCCATCACAAATAGTACCGGAAAGAATAGCCACGGAGTTTACAAGAGTATGTGCAATCTCATAATATCTGCCGCCGTTAAGGTAGCAAATGCCACAGCCACAGCCACAGCCTGCAGAAATAGCGCCACAGTATGCGCTAAGACAGCCTATGCCTGTTTTTTGGTGTATTGTAATAAGGTCGGAAACAATCATTGCCCTAAAAATCTCTTCCTTGCTTTTACCCATAGCTTGTCCATAGATAATAACAGGAACAGAGGCGCAAATGCCTTGATTGCCGCTGCCCGAAATAATCATAACAGGCATTTCACAGCCACTCATACGCGCATCAGAGCCTGCTGCCGCATATGCCCTCGCCCTTGTGCGCAGGTTATCTCCACCGGTTTCTAAAAGAGTTTTGCCGATAGATGCGCCCCACTCAGAACGAATGCCCTCGGTGGCAATTGCCATATTCATACACATTTGGTTTTGTAATACTTGGGTAAGGTCGGTAAGGTCCACCGTTTCCGCAAACTCAATAATGTCCTTTACATTAAGGAGTGAACGGTCTGTGCCCTCCTTTTCAACATCATCGCTTTTTACGTGATATTTAGAGGTAATATCCTTGCCGTTTAAGGTTACATAAACAACATTTGTGTGTCTTTTAGCCACACGTGTCGCCACTTTTTTGTTTTTTAGCTCTCCCTCAATAAGGATTTCAAAGGTGTGCTGACTATCAAGCTCGTAAATCTCCATATCAACACTGCTTTGATATTCCTTAATAAGGTGTCTGTTTGAGTCATTAAGAGCGCAAAGAACCTGTAGCTTCTTTTCCGGCGCCATAGCAATAACACCGGCGCAAATGGCAGAATTAATGCCGTGCATACCACCTGTAAGTGGCACAATAACGCTCTTTACATTTTTAATAATATTTCCGCTAAGCCCAACCTTAAGCCTTGTTGGATAGCCACCCAAGGCGTGAGAAGCAATAGACGCAGCATAAGCAATAGCAATAGGCTCTGTACAGCCCATTGCAGGAATAAGCTCCTCCTTTAATATTTCGGTATAGGCGCAGATAAGCTCACTTGAAAGTGCCATTATAGCTCCTTAAAATTAGATTTCTTTTTTGAAAATCATGTAGTAATGAAGTGCTGTTTGGTTAACGCACTGTATAAGCTCCCAGCCCTGTAAGCCAAGCTCATTAAAAAAGTATTCTCTTTTTCTTTCGTCATCAGGGATTTCGCTCATATGGATAATTTTATACATAAACCTTTTCATTTTTTACTCCTCTGTGTCGTAAAGCTTAACGCAGGTTTCTCCGTCGATTTCGTCAACTAAAACCTTTATAAGCTCTGATTTAGCAGTTGGAAAGTTTTTGCCTGTAAAGTTTGCGCAGATAGGAAGCTCCCTGTGGCCGCGGTCAATTAAAACAGCAAGCTGGATTTTTGACGGTCTGCCAAGGCTCATAAGTGCGTCCATAGCTGCCCTTGCGCTTCTTCCTGTAAAAAGCACGTCGTCAACCAAAATAACGTTCTTTCCCTCTATTGAAAAGGGTATATCTGTTTTATTTTCACGGTTGATTTGGCTCTTTTCAAGGTCGTCACGATAATGTAAAATGTCCAAAACACCCACATTTATCGACACTCCCTCGATATTTTTTATATTTTCCTTAATAATCTCGGCAAGAGGCACGCCCCTTGAAAGAACACCAACAAGACAAAGGTTGTCCGTGCCCCTGTTCTTTTCAATTATCTCGTGGGTAATACGCCTAAGGGAGCGCAAAACCCCGTCCTTATCCATAAGTGTAGACTTTAATTTCATATAAGCTTAGTTCCGTTCAAGAAAACATTTTTTGCCCCGTCAACGTAGATTGTCTGACCCTCTTCAAAATTAAAGGGCTGGAGCCTTGGTACATTTGGCTGCAGGTCAAGCTTGTTTCTAAAATATGGGTGGGTTGAGCCTTCTCTTTTGGAAAGCTTACAGCTTACAAGATTAACACAGCATACATTTCCATCTGTGCCTGCAATAAGTGATGGGTTTTCCTCGGTAAATGAGCAGTTTTCCATAGTTACATTCTTAATTGTGCCCTTTTTGTCCTTGGCGCAGATAACAAAGCCCTCGCCCTTGCCCCACCATCCGCCTGCGTGGATAAAGGTGTTGCAGTCAATATTTTTAAGGGTAACATTTTCTACAATTCCACCGTCGCCCGAAAAGATAGAAATACCTCTGTTTGATGGGAGAATTTTTATATCGTGAACATTAACGTTCCTTATAACGCTGTAAAGGTGGCCAAATCTGATAGCCGCAGAGCGAGAGGACATAAGGCAGTTATAAACCTCAATGTTTTCGCAAACGCCGTTTTCGTTGGTAATACAGGTTGCGGCAAAGCAGTCATCTCCGCAAAGGAAGGTGCAGTCCCTTACAACAATGTTTTTAGATGCAGTAAAGTGAACGCCGTCGTTATTTGCAATCCTGTTGTGGTTGTCCACGTAGCATTTTTCAAAAAGGATATCCTGGCTGTTTGAGAATGTAAAGGTCCAGCAGGGAGAGTTAAACACATAAAGGTCGTGGATATGTATATTTTTACAGTTGTTAAAGAAAATAGGCTGTGACGGTCTTGTTACCTTAGTTTCAGGGCCAACAACGGTCTGCTCCTCATACTCTCTTATCATTTCCTCTCTTGGTGTTTCGTTCGGACACCAAGCGTCAAAGTTAACAAACGCATCTCCGTTCATTTGGATTTTACCGCCGCCGCAAATTTCAATATTTTGGCAGTCAAGAGCGTAAATTAGGGATATTGTATCAACCATTTCGTTGTGATAAAAGCCGTTTGCGTAGTAGTGGTCAAGGTTACGAGAGCCACAAAGCTCACTACCCTTTTCAATGACCACCTTGATATCGCTTTTTAGACGCAGAGTGCCGCAAAGGAAAATGCCCTTACCCCCTAAAAGAAGTGTATCCCCTGCCTCGCAAGAGTCAATAGCGTTCTGGATTGATAAAGTATCAAGGGTCGCGCCGTCGCCCTTAGCACCAAAATCTCTAACATTTACAGTTTTCATAAAAGCTCCTTAAGAGTAAAATTTCACTATTTTAATTTTAACATTTATAATAATAAAAGTCAAATACAAAATTGACAAATAAAAAATATCTTTTTTAAGAAAAAACAGCAAAAAAACATTTTTGGTTAAAAAATCCTTATAAGCCCAGTAACCACAAGGCTTTTTAGCTGGAAAATGTGCGGAAAATCCCTGTTATTTTGAAAAATTTTGAAAACAAAAAAGCAAGCCGTTTGGCTTGCTTTGATTTATCTGCCTTCAAGATAGATAATAAGCACGGAAATGTCCGCCGGGGAAACGCCGGATATTCTTGAGGCTTGTCCTAAGGTAAGCGGCTTTACCTTGTTTAGCTTTTGGATTGCCTCCAGCCTAAGACCCCTTATTTCCGAATAGTCAAGGTCGGGGCTAAGGGGGCGCTCCTCCATTTTCTGCTGACGAGAAACCTCGGAAAGCTGTTTTTTAACATATCCCTCGTACTTTATGTCTGTTTCCACGGTGAAAAGCACGGATTTTTTAAGATTTTGCGGATGTGGGTCAAACGCCCTTAGGTCCTCAAGTGAAAGCTGAGGTCTTTTTAGCAGCTCCCCCAGCTGTGTTGGCACGGAAATAGGTGCTGTGCCTTTTTCCTCAAGCAAAACGTTTAGCTCCTTGCTTGGGTGTATTGTCAGCTTAAGCAATCTATTCTTTTCGTCCTCGATTTGGTTTTTCCTCTTTTCAAAGCGCGCCCATTGCTCATCTGAAACAAGTCCAACACGTCTGCCGATAGGTGTTAGCCTTAGGTCGGCGTTGTCCTGCCTTAGAAGAAGCCTGTACTCGCTCCTTGAGGTCATCATACGATATGGCTCTCTCGTTCCCTTGGTGACAAGGTCGTCGATTAAGGTGCCGATATAAGAGGATGAGCGAGGCAAAATCATACACTCCTCCCCCTTAATTTTAAGAGATGCGTTTATTCCGGCAACAAGACCCTGCGCCGCTGCCTCCTCATAGCCGGAGGTGCCGTTAAACTGTCCTGCGCCGTAAAGACCGCTGATTTTTTTGTATTCAAGTGTGGCAAGAAGCTCCTGTGGGTCGGTGCAATCATACTCAATTGCATAGGCATATCTCATAATAACCGCATTTTCAAAGCCAACCAAGGAATGGACCATTTCTGTCTGCACCTCAATAGGCATAGAGGTGGAAAAGCCCTGTAAATAAATCTCCTTTGTGTCCTTGCCCATAGGCTCAACAAAAAGCTGATGGCGTTGCTTATCTGCAAACCTAACAATCTTGTCCTCAATAGACGGACAATACCTTGGACCTGTGCCGTGGATATTGCCGGAGTACATTGCGCTTTTTGTCAGATTATCTCTGATAATTTTGTGTGTTTCCTCGTTTGTATATGCAATATAGCAGGGGATTTGCTCCTCCTCTAAATAATCGTCCTCGCTTGTTCTCCAGGAGAAAGGAAGTGAGCCGCCCTCGCCCTGTTGAAGCTCTAATTTTGAAAAGTCAATAGAGTCCTTATGTATTCTTGCAGGTGTGCCTGTCTTAAAGCGCATAATCGAAATGCCCTCACGAGCAAGTGCGTCTGTAAGAAAGGATGCGTGCATAAGAGAGTCCGGACCGGAATGATAGCAAATGCTTCCTGTATGTACTGTTGCGTTTAGGTATGTGCCTGTTGACAAAATAACAGCCTTGGAATAGAAAAGCTCCTCAAGACGTGTCTTAATTCCGTACACCTCTTTGATGCCTTCTGTATCTCTTACAAGAATATCAACAACCTCAGCCTGCACAATTCTAAGCTTAGGGGTACACTCCAAAAGCTCCTTCATTACCGAGCGATATTTCAGCCTGTCTGCCTGTACTCTCTTTGAGTAAACGGCAGCGCCCTTGCCAAGATTTAGTGTCCTTGCCTGTAATGTAACCCGGTCTGCGCCGTAGCCCATCATACCGCCAAGGGCATCTATCTCGTAAACCAAATGACCCTTAGCCGTGCCACCGATTGAGGGGTTGCAGGGCAAATTTGCAATAGCATCAAGGGACATAGTAAAAAGAATGGTGTCCATGCCCATTTTAGCAGAGGCAAGCGCTGCCTCAATGCCTGCGTGGCCTGCGCCAACAACAATAACATCTACTGTATTTTTCATAGCAAAACCCCCTTGTAAAGTAATGGATTGACGTCTTACGCCATTGTAGGTGTACCTTGTATTGAAAATAATAGGCGTATCTCTCGCCGAAAATTCTCAAGGCAGGACTTTCTTCAAAGCCTCCCTTGTGTAAAGGGAGGTGACATTTTCGCGAGAAAATGACGGAGGGATTGTGGTCAACACATATGAAGCAATCCCCCCTCCACTATGCCTGACGGGAGTGAAACGAACCAGTTTTGGAACGGACAAAAGTCCCGTCTTCTGCGTTAAAATTTTTCGAAATATTTTTATATGTCATCAAAATTTTGCCTTGAATACAAGCCTTTTGGCTCGTTCTAAAATGCAAG
>JAFVTH010000003.1 GCA_017503285.1 Clostridia bacterium
TAAACTCACCGTCGCTCCAAGGCTCTAATTTAGAATCAGTTTCCTTCATAAGGACCTCCTTTCAAAAAACTTTTTGGCCTACCCGATAGGATTACGACTCGCCAAGGCTCGCTGTATAATTCGCTTTAGCCAATCGCGCGTCGCCTGTGGCTCGCGCTCTTGGAAGCTCATTATCGAACCAACGGTTCTCATCCTATGGTAGGACGTTTTGGCCTACCCGATAGGATTCGAACCTACGATCTCAAGAGTCGGAGTCTTGTGCGTTATCCAGCTACGCCACGGGTAGATAAATTGTAAAATATTATAATCAGGCTTGCTGGATAATTCGCTTTAGCCAATCGCGTTTCGCCTATTGCTCGCGCTCTTGGAAGCTTATTATTCAGCTACGCCACGGGTGGATATCATATAGAGTATATCACATATAAATTTTTTTGTAAATATTTGTGCGAAAATATTTGAATTTTATATTACATTGTGCTACAATAGGATTAAAGTATCTTTTATGGTGAAAAAAGGAGAAGAAACCATGCTAACAGACATTGAAATTGCACAGGGCGCAAAGCTTGAACACATTTCAAAAATTGCTGACCAAATCGGCTTGCTTCCGGAAGAATATGAGCCATATGGTCATTACAAGGCAAAAATCACAGACAAATTCCTTGATAGAATGTCAACTAAAAAGGATGGCAAGCTAATATTGGTTACAGCCATTAACCCAACTCCGGCAGGAGAGGGCAAGACCACAACAACAGTAGGTCTTGGTATGGCTATGAGCAAGATTGGCAAGAAAACAATAATAGCTCTTCGTGAGCCTTCCTTAGGACCGGTTTTTGGTGTTAAGGGTGGAGCAGCAGGCGGTGGATACGCACAGGTGCTTCCAATGGAGGATATCAACCTTCATTTTACAGGTGACTTCCACGCAATTACAACAGCTAATAATCTTCTTTCCGCAGTAATTGATAACCATATTCAGCAGGGCAACGCTCTTGGCATTGACCAACGCAGGATCTTGTTCCCACGTGTTCTTGATATGAACGACAGGGCACTTCGTAATGTTGTTATCGGTCTTGGCGCAAAGGTTGACGGTGTTCCAAGAGAGGACCACTTTATGATTACCGTTGCCAGCGAAATTATGGCAATCCTTTGCCTTAGTGAGTCTATTGCTGACCTTAAGGCGCGCCTTGGCAGAATTCTTGTTGCATATAAATATGATGGTAGTCCGGTTTATTGTAAGGACCTCGGTGTTAACGGTGCTATGGCAGCGGTTCTTAAGGATGCATTAAAGCCAAACCTTGTTCAAACTCTTGAAAACACCCCTGCAATTATCCATGGCGGTCCATTTGCAAACATTGCACACGGCTGTAACTCTGTAAGGGCAACAAAGCTTGCACTTAAGCTTGCAGATTACACAATTACAGAGGCTGGCTTCGGTGCTGACCTTGGTGCAGAAAAGTTCTTCGATATTAAGTGTCGCTTTGCAAACCTAAAGCCAAAGTGCGTTGTTTTGGTTGCGACAGTAAGAGCGCTTAAATATAACGGTGGCGTTCCAAAGGCTGAGCTTGCTTCAGAAAATGTAGAAGCGCTTAAGCGTGGCGCAGTTAACCTTGAGGCGCATATTGACAATCTCCAAAAATACGGTGTTCCTGTCGTTGTGGCTATCAACCGCTTCGGCACAGACTCCGAGGCTGAGCTTAAGGCAGTTGAGGAGATTTGTATCTCCAAGGGTGCAGAGTTTGCACTTTCCGAGGTATTTGCTAAAGGATCAGAGGGTGGTATAGACCTTGCACACAAGGTTGTTGCTGCCTGCGAAAAGGAAAGCGATTTCCATGTTCTTTACCCGGATGATATGTCTATTAAGGATAAAATCACAACAGTAGCTAAGGAAATCTACGGTGCTAAGGACGTTAAATTTGACGTAAATGCAGAAAAGGCAATTAAGGAGTTTGAGGCGCTTGACCCAAGCTACAGCCGCTTCCCTGTATGTATGGCAAAAACACAATATTCACTTTCCGATGACCCAACTAAGCTTGGAAGACCAAAGGACTTCACTCTCACAGTTAGAGAGGTTAAGCTTTCTGCCGGTGCCGGCTTCATTGTTGCACTTACCGGTACAATTATGACAATGCCGGGACTACCAAAGGCTCCGGCTGCTCTTAACATTGACGTTGACGATAACGGAAAGATTACAGGACTATTCTAATATGATAAACAAATTCCATACAAAAAGCGTGGAAGAAACAGAAAGGCTTGCAAGCAGGCTTGCTGAGAAAATCGACAATAGTAAGCCTGCCTTTATAGCTATGTTTGGCGACCTTGGCGTTGGCAAAACTGCATTTGTCCGTGGGCTTGCCTCGGTGCTTTGCGACAGCCCGCGCGTAAAAAGCCCTACCTATACAATAGTAAATGAGCATAAGGGCAAAAAAATACCCTTCTATCACTTTGATGTTTATAGGATAGAGGACGAGGATGAGCTTTATTCGGTGGGCTTTTTCGAGTATTTGCAAAAGGGCATTTGCGTTGTAGAGTGGTGCGAGAATATTCTTGACTCCATTCCAAGCGATGCTATAAGGGTTACTATTGAGAGGGCAGAAGCACCGGAGGAAAGAAACATAACGATTGAGGGGGTTGAGCTATGAAAATTTTAGCACTTGATTCAACTGCAAAAACCTCAAGCGTTGCCGTCCTTGAGGACGATAGGCTTCTTTGCCTTTACTCGGCAAACATAAAAAATACTCACAGCGAAACGCTTTTACCTATGATAAAGTCGTCGCTTAGCTCTCTTGGGCTAACAAACGAGGATATAGATGCTTATGCAGTGTCCGAGGGCCCCGGCTCCTTCACAGGCGTTCGTATAGGTGTTGCCACAATAAAGGGTCTTGCCTTTTCAACAGGCAAGCCGTGCGTTGGTGTTTCCACCATTGAGGCGCTGGCAGAAAACCTAAGTGGCTTTTTTGGGGTTGTGTGTCCCATAATGAATGCGCGCCGTGGACAGGTTTATACAGGCGCATTCCTTGATGGCAGGCGTGTGCTTGAGGATTGCTGCATTATGCTTTCCGACCTTATTCCAATGCTTGAAAAGCACGAAAGACCAATATATTTCTGTGGCGACGGCTATGACCTTATTCTAAATGAGGAAATAAAAAACAAAATGCAAACGCCGGAGCTTTTGATTTATCAAAACGCATATTCTGTGGGTAAAATTGCATATAGCAAGATAATAAATGGAGAGTCTATCTCCGATAGCGACCTTCGTGTCGAGTATTTGCGTAAGGCTCAGGCTGAGCGCGAGAGAGAAGAAAAATTAAAGAGGGAACAAAAGGATGAGTAGTAAAATTGCAGTAGCCTGCGACCATGCAGCGCTTGATATGAAAGCAGAGGTTATTAAATACCTTGAGAGTATCGGCTACGAGTGTGAGGACTATGGTACCTACACAAAGGATAGCTGCAACTATCCGGATTATGCGGAAAAGGTTTGCGATGCTATAAACGCCGGCAAGCACAAAATGGGCATTCTCATTTGCGGCACAGGCATCGGTATGTCTATGGCAGCAAACAAATGCAAGGGTATTCGCGCAGCACTTTGCAGCGATACCTTTAGCGCAAGATTTACAAGACTTCATAACGATGCAAATGTGCTTTGCATGGGTGCAAGAACAATAGGCGCAGGTCTTGCTTGCGATATTGCTGAAACATTTGTAAAAACAGGCTTTGAGGGCGGCAGACACCAAACAAGAATTGATATGGTTATGGCGCTTGAAAATAAATAATTTCAAGGAGAAACAAAATGAAAAAGGTTTATTTTATTACAGGTAGCCAGGACCTTTATGGCGAGGAGTGCCTTTTAGAGGTTGCAAGGGATAGCAAGAAAATTGCTTCTTATCTTGACTCCAAAATTGACGGTGTTAAGATTGAGTACATTTCAACAGTAAGAGATGAAAAGAGCTGTGTTGAGGCTTGCAAGGCTGCAAGCAACGACGAGGATTGCATTGCAGTAATCACATGGATGCACACCTTCAGCCCTGCAAAAATGTGGATAAAGGGTCTTCAGCTCCTTACAAAGCCACTTCTTCATTTCCATACACAAGCAAATGAAAAGCTCCCATATGATGAAATCGATATGGACTTTATGAACCTTAACCAAACTGCTCACGGTGGTCGTGAATACGGCTTTATGTGTACACGTCTTGACGTAAAGCGCGAGGTTATCGTAGGCTACTACGAGCATGAAGAGGTTATTGAGAAGATTAAAAAGTTTATTGACGTTGCAAGAGCAGTTGATTTTTCAAAGAACCTTAATGTTGCTATGTTTGGCAGCAATATGAGAGAGGTTTCTGTAACTGACGGCGACAGAGTAGAAAGCCAAATTAAATACGGCTGGAACGTAAACTACTATGGCATTGGCGACCTTGTGGACCTTGTAAATCAGGTTACAGAACAAGAGCTAAATGCAAAAATGGACGAGTACAAAAAGCTCTACATAATGAATACAGATAACCTTGATGCAGTTAAGGAGCAGGCAAAGTACGAAATCGCGCTTGATAAGTTCCTGACAGCAGGCAGCTTCGGTGCTTATACAGATACCTTCCAGGATCTTCACGGTATGAAGCAGCTTCCGGGACTTGCAACACAGAGAATGATGGCAAAGGGCATCGGCTTTGGCGCAGAGGGCGACTATAAGACAGCAGCACTTAATGCAATCTTCTGTGAAATGGCAAAGGGCAGAGAGGGCTCAACAGGCTTTATGGAGGACTATACCTACGACTTTACAAGAGGGGACGAGGTTGTTCTTGGCTCTCACATGCTTGAGGTTTCACCTGATTTTGCATCAACCCAGCCAAAGATTGAGGTTCATCATCTCGGCATCGGCGGTAAGGAGCCACCGGCAAGACTTGTTTTTGACGGCGTAGAGGGCGACGGTGTTGCCGTATGTATGATTGATATGGGCAATCGCTTCAGACTCATTTGCGCAAGCATTGAGCTTGTAAAGCAGCCTAAGCCAATGCCAAAGCTCCCTGTTGCAAGAATTATGTGGAAGCTAAAGCCAAACCACCAAACCGGCGCAGCAGCTTGGATTTACGCAGGCGGCGCGCACCACACAGTAGTTTCCACAGCTATAACAGTTGAGGACGTTAGACTCTTCGCAAAGCTAACAGATACAGAGCTTGTTGTTATTGACGAAAGCACAGATCTATCTAAGCTCCAAGCAGAGCTTCAAATGCTTGACCTTCTTGCAAAGCTTAAATAATAATAAAAAAAGGACCTTCACACAAGGTCCTTTTCTTTTTTATAGTAATCCTCAAATAAATCATTTGGAGTGCATTGTAGAATGTCGCAAATCGCCTTTAGATTGTCAAACTTAATGCTTTTTGTTTCGTTGTTAACAATCTTGTTAAAGTTTTGATAGCTTAATCCAAGCTGAATATAAAGCCAGTATTTACTCTTGCCCTTTTCTTTTAATATTTCAAGAATTCTAAGTCGCATTGTGTTACCTCCACATTATATAATGTAACAATTATATAACTAAAATATATATCAAATTTTTTATTGACAAATAGACTTAAACATTATATAATGTATACATTAGATAGCTTTAGCTATCAAGTGAAAAAAAGGAGGAGAAAAATGAAAAAAGTATTACTAATATTGTTATCACTTTTAATGCTCGTATGTGTATTTGCGGGCTGTGGTGGAACAATAGAAATCAATGTTAATTTTGTCGTGGATGGAGAGGTATACGACACAATAACAACAACAGGCAATGAAACGATAAAAATGCCGGAAAACCCCACAAAGGCTGGTTATGTGTTTGATGGCTGGTATTGGGATAATGACACATTCCAAAAGCCATTTACGGCAAATTCCTTGTTAAATCAAGAGTTAAGTGGAGATATGTCTGTATACGCAAAGTGGATTAGTGAGGAGCTAGTAGACTCAACATATACAGTAACCTTTAATTCAATGGGTGGAAGCGAGGTTTTCTCACAATCAGTTAAATATTCAAGCCTTGTAGCTGAGCCGGAAGACCCAACAAAGGACGGTTACATCTTTGTAGGCTGGTATAAGCTTGCTGATTATTCGGAAAAATGGCTTTTTGATACAGACACAGTAACAAAGGATATAACCCTTTACGCAAAGTGGACAGAGGACAATACCGAGCATGTTCACTCATATAAAGCAGTAGTAACAAATCCAACATGCTTGTTACAGGGCTACACAACACATACTTGCGCTTGTGGAGATAGCTACATTGACACCTACACCGAGCCGACTGGACATACCTCGCAAAACGGAGTATGTATATCTTGTGGCACAAGAACAGAAAGCATGGGCTTGTTATATACACTCAATAGCGATAATAATTCATATACGCTAACAGATGTAGGCACCTGTACCGATACAGATTTAGTAATCCCTTCAGCATACAAGGGACTACCTGTAACAGCAATAGGCGAGGGAGCGTTCCTTTATTGCGACCTTATTACAAGCGTAATAATACCGGACAGCGTAACAAGCATAGGAAGTGGGGCCTTTGATGATTGTATAAACATTGAGGAAGCAACACTCCCGGCAGTAGCAATTCCAAGCATTCCGAAAAACAGCCTTGAAAGGGTAGCTATCACAAGTGGAGAAAGTATTGAAGCAAGCGCCTTTAGTGGCTGCACAACCCTAACAAGTGTAACAATAGCCGATAGCGTAACATCAATTGGTAATAATGCCTTCAATGGCTGTACAAGCATAGAGGAAGCAACTATACCATCACTTGCAATAACCTACATACCAAAAAATAGCTTAAAGAACGTAGCTATAACAAGCGGAGCAAGCATTCCCGAAAATGCATTTAAGGATTGCACAACCCTTGAAAGCATAGTAATTCCAAATAGCGTAAAGGGAATAGAAGCCTCGGCATTTTATGGCTGCACATCACTTGAAAGCGCAACATTAAGCAATGCAACAAGAAACATTGGTGCAAACGCCTTTTATAACTGTACATCTCTTGCAAGTGTAATTATACCGGCAAGCGTAAGAAGCATGGGAGATAACGTTTTCTATAACTGTGCATCACTTACAAGTATAACCGTAGAGGAAGAAAATATATCATACAAATCAATAGACGGAGTATTATACACAAAGGACGTAACAACACTTATACAATACCCCGCCTTGAAAGAAGATAGAAAGTTGAATGTTCCTAATAGCGTAACAACCATTAAGGAAAACGCCTTTAGTGGCTGTACAAGTATAAAGGAAGCAGTCCTACCAACCTTTGTAGTAGTCTATATTCCAAAGGCAGATCTTGAAAAGGTTGTAATCACAACAGGAGCAACGGAAATTGCAGATGGCTCCTTTAGTGAAAGTACGAAACTAACAAGCATAACAGTAAACGAAGATAATACACTATACAAATCAATAGATGATGTTCTTTACTCAAAGGATGGTACAAAAATAATTTGTTACCCGGCAGGCAAGACAGATACCTCATTTGAACTTCCTTCTGATGTTGTCTCAATAGCAAGTGGTTCATTTAATAACTGTTCAAGCCTTAAAACACTTGTTATAGGACGTCAGATAACACAAATACCAGACTCGTTGCTTAGTGGTTGCTCAAGCCTTGAAAACCTTACAATCCCATTTGTAGGAACAAGCGCAAGTGCAACAGATGCCTCGGCCTCAACCCTCTTTGGTTCAATCTTTGGCGGGAATGAATATACTGGCGCAACAGCCACAAAGCAATATTATGGTACTGATACTTCTTGGGAATATCGCACTACCTATATCCCAAATAGTCTTAAAAACATAACAGTAACAGGCGGCATAATCCTTTATGGTGCATTTTCTAATTGTTTTACAAGAAGTAGTATTACGTTTCCCAATACTATTTACTACATAGGCCCTAATGCGTTCCAAGGTTGCTATTTTCAACGTGTAAATTATCTTGGAGATATAGAGGACTGGTGTAATAGTAGTTATGATTCAAACCCATTACATAATGTAGCTGATTTATATCTAAACGGCGAGCGTGTAACCGAGCTTGTAATACCAAGCACAGTAACAGCAATAAAAACAAATTTCTGGGGCTGCAAATCGCTAACAAGCGTAACAATCCCGAATAGTATAACAAGCATAGATGATTATACGTTCTATAATTGTGACAACCTCACAAGCGTAACAATCCCGAATAGCGTAACAAGCATAGGTGAGTATGCGTTCTCAGCGTCCGGAAGTCTTACAAGCATAACAATACCTGATAGTGTAACAAGTATAGACGGTTATGCGTTCAGACATTGCACAAGCCTTACAAGTATAACAATACCCAATAGCGTAACAAGCATAGGCGCTTGTGCGTTCGAGGGTTGCACAAGCCTTACAAGTATAACAATACCATTTGTAGGAGCAACAAAGGACGGGACAAGTAATACCCACTTCGGATATATCTTTGGAGCATCATCACATAGAAACAACGATGTTTACGTACCAAGCAGCTTAAAGGAAGTTATAATCACAGGTGGATCAACCATAGGCTCTTTTGCGTTCGCAGGTTGCACAAACCTCACAAGCGTAACAATACTCAATAGCGTAACAAGCATAGGCTCTTTTGCGTTCGAGGATTGCACAAACCTCACAAGCGTAACAATACCTGATAGCGTAACAACCATAGGCAATTGTGCGTTCACTAATTGCACAAGCCTTACAAGCATAACAATACCTGATAGCGTAACAAGAATAGTCGTTTCTGCGTTCTATGGTTGCACAAGCTTAACAATTTATTGCGAAGCAACAAGCAAGCCAAGCGGTTGGGATTCTGGTTGGAACGATTCGAATCGTCCTGTCGTTTGGGGCTACACCGAAAAATAATCAATACACACCACGCAAAGCAAAACATTATCTTGTATAATGGATTAGTTTAATAGTGCGCTAAAAAACAAAACTCGGCTTGACAGAGAATTTACTCTGTCAAGCCTTTTTTCTGTAAAACATTAACTAAGCATCTTAGTATAATTGAAAAACAGGGCTGCATAAATTCAAACAAAATGCATAAATATACATCAATATGCAATAAATATTCATTTTTTACCCATCAAAGCTAAAATTTTTTCCTTATTTATAAATAATATGCAAAAAAGTTGCAAAAACCCCTTGACAAAGTGAAAATAAGGGTATATAATACAACTCGTAAAAATGAATATTCTTTCATCGGAGGAAAAGAAAATGGATAAGAAAAATATTAAAAAGGTAGTTTTGGCATATTCCGGAGGACTTGACACCTCTATTATTATTCCATGGCTAAAGGAAAATTACAACAACTGTGAGGTTATCGCTGTTTCAGGTAACGTTGGACAGGCTGATGAGCTTGAGGGTCTTGAGGAAAAGGCTATCAAGACAGGCGCATCCAAATGCTACATTGAGGACCTTACAGAGGAATTTGTTGATGATTATGTTATCCCAACCGTAAAGGCTGGCGCACTTTATGAGGAGTATATGCTCGGTACATCCTTTGCTCGTCCTGTTATCGCAAAGAGAATTGCAGAAATCGCACTTAAAGAGGGTGCAGACGCAATTTGCCACGGCTGCACAGGTAAGGGTAATGACCAGGTTCGTTTTGAGCTTACAATCAAGGCGTTCGCACCTGATATGCCAATTATCGCTCCTTGGAGAGAGTGGACAATCAAGTCCCGTGAGGAGGAGATTGAGTACGCAGAGGCGCATAACGTTCCACTAAAGATAAACAGAGAAACAAACTACTCAAAGGATAAGAACCTTTGGCACCTTAGCCACGAGGGTCTTGACCTTGAGGATGCAGGAAATGAGCCGCTTTATGATAAGGAAGGCTTCCTTGAAATGGGCGTTTCCCCAATCAAGGCACCGGACGTACCAACCTATGTAGAGCTTGACTTTGTACAGGGCACACCTGTTGCTATCAACGGCGAGAAGATGAGCGCGAAGAATATCATACTTAAGCTTAATGAGCTTGGTGGCGCAAACGGCATCGGTCTTCTTGACATCGTTGAAAACCGTCTTGTTGGTATGAAGTGTCGTGGCGTATACGAAACTCCGGGTGGAGCAATCCTTTACGCAGCACATAGCTACCTTGAAACAATTTGTCTTGACAAGATGACAATGCACGAAAAGCAAAAGCTCTCCATCACCTTTGCTGAGCTTGTTTATAACGGTCAATGGTTCACACCGCTTCGTGAGGCTCTTTCTGCATTTGTTGATAAGACCCAGGAAAACGTTACCGGTAAGGTTAGACTAAAGCTTTACAAGGGCAACATCATTAAGGCTGGCGTTTGGAGCGACTACTCACTTTACTCTGAGGAAATTGCTACCTTCGGCGAGGACAATGTTTATAACCAGGCTGATAGCGCAGGCTTTATTAACCTCTTTGGACTTCCAATCAAGGTTCAAGCACAGGTTAACGCAAAAAATAAGAAATAATTAACCAACGCCTCCCCAAAACAAGGGGAGGCTTAGGTGCTTTTAGAAAGGCGAAATTTTATGGATAAAATGTGGGCAGGCAGATTTGAAAAGGCGCTTGATAAGCAAGCGGATGACTTCAATTCCTCAATTCACTTCGATAAAAAAATGTACAAGCAGGATATTTGCGGCTCTCTTGAGCATGCACTTATGCTATGCTCCTGCGGTATAATCAAGGAAAGCGAATATCAAGAGATAAGAAAGGGTCTTATCTCCATTCTTGACGATTTGAATAACGGTGTCCTTGCCTTTGATGAAAACGCAGAGGATATCCATATGTTCGTCGAGGCAGAGCTAACTAAGAGGATTGGCGATGCCGGCAAAAGGCTTCACACCGCAAGGAGCAGAAATGACCAGGTCGCGCTGGACTTAAGGCTCTATATGAGAGATGAAGCAAACAAAATCATAGACCTGCTTAAGGAGCTTATAGGTGCAATCAAGGACAAGGCTGAGGAAAGTCAGGATGCAATTATGCCCGGCTACACACACCTTCAAAGGGCACAGCCCATTACCTTTGCTCACCACCTTCTTGCATACTGTATGATGCTTCTTCGTGACGTAACAAGGCTTAAGGATGCAATCGCACGTATGAATTATAGCCCTCTTGGCTCCTGCGCTCTTGCAGGCACAACCTATCCAACAGATAGGGAAATGGTTGCTAAGGCGCTTGATTTTGACGGAGTTTGTATGAACTCTATTGACGGTGTTTCCGATAGGGACTACTGCGTAGAGCTTGAGAGTGCATTTTCAATTATAATGATGCACCTTTCCCGTCTTAGCGAGGAGATTATTTTGTGGTCCAGCTGGGAGTTTAAGTTTGTGGAGCTTGATGATGCTTACACAACAGGCTCTTCAATTATGCCACAAAAGAAAAACCCGGACATGGCAGAGCTTGTTCGTGGTAAGACAGGCAGAGTATATGGCGACCTTATGGCGACCCTTACAATGCTAAAGGGCATTCCGCTTGCGTATAACAAGGATATGCAGGAGGATAAGGAGGCTATTTTTGATGCCACCGAAACAGTTATAAAGTGCCTTGGTGTATTCATTCCTATGATTAAAACAATGAAGCCCCTTAAGGAAAATATGTATAATGCCGCAAAGCGTGGCTTTATAAACGCAACTGACCTAGCAGACTATCTTACCAAAAAGGGCTTGCCATTTAGGAGCGCGTACAAAATCGTCGGCACTATCGTTGGCGAGTGCGTTAAGAGTGGCAAAACCCTTGACGAGGTTACTCTTGAGGAGTATAAAAAGCATTCCGACGTGTTTGAAAACGACCTTTACGAGGAAATTTCTCTTGAAACCTGCGTTAAAAAGCGCATTTCCAAGGGTGGCACAGGCTACGAGTCAGTAAAAGAACAAATTACCTACGTTACGGAGCAGCTTAAGAAATGAAAAAGGTATTTATAGACGGTAAGGCTGGCACAACAGGTCTTAGAATAGAGGAGCGCCTTAGTGGCAGAGACGATATTGAAATCGTGCTTATCCCCGAGGAGCTAAGAAAGGACCCCGAAACTAAGAAGAAAATACTTAACTCTGTTGACATCGCCTTCCTTTGCTTGCCGGACGCGGCATCAATGGAGTCCGTTTCAATGATAGAAAACCCAAATGTTGTGGTTATAGACACCTCAACAGCCCACCGCACTAACCCGGACTGGGCATACGGCTTTGCAGAGCTTGACCCATCATTTGAGGAAAAGATTAAAAATAGTAAAAGAATTGCAGTTCCCGGCTGTCACGCAAGTGGCTTTATCGCCCTTGTGTACCCACTTATCAAGGCAGGCATTTTGCCAAATGACGCACTTCTTTCTGCTCACTCCATAACAGGCTATAGTGGTGGTGGCAAAAAGATGATTGGCGAGTATGAGGAGCAAAAGCCGGAGCTTTATGAGTATCCAAGACAGTATGGACTTTCACAGGGACATAAGCACCTGCCTGAAATGAGCAAAATTACAGGTCTGTTAAACAAGCCTGTTTTCTGCCCAATAGTGTCAGACTTTTATTCAGGCATGGAGGTTACAATTCCACTATTTAAGTCACAGCTTAATTATGGTGGTATTGAAGAAATCAAGGAAATTTACAAAAAAACATACACAGGTCCTATTGTTTCTTATGTTGAAGCAGGGGACGAGGCTGGCTTCCTTTCAGCAGGCAAGCTAAGCGGCAAGGACTCAATGCAAATTGAGGTATACGGTAGTGAGGACAGGATAATCCTTGTTTCAAGATACGACAATCTTGGCAAGGGCGCATCCGGTGCTGCTGTGGAGTGTCTAAATATAGTTTTAGGCGCAGAAAAGACAAAAACACTTGAAATCTAAGAGGTAAATATGAATATTATAAACGGTGGCGTTTGTGCCGCACAGGGCTTTTTGGCAAACGGAATACATTGTGGTATTCGCAAAAACAAAACCAAAAGGGATTTAGCACTTATATATTCACAGAAAAGAGCAACAGCTGCATCTGTTTACACCACAAACAAGGTAAAGGGCGCACCCCTTACAGTTACAAAAAATAATATTGAGGACGGTTATGCACAGGCAGTTATCTGCAATAGTGGAAATGCCAACACCTGTAACGCAAATGGTATTGAAATTGCAGAGCAAATGTGTCAGCTTCTTTCCTCTGAAATGGGCATTTTGTCAAAGGATGTTGTTGTTGCTTCAACAGGCGTTATCGGTCAGCCTCTTGATATTACACCAATAAAGAACGGTATTCCCGAGCTTGTCAAGGGACTTTCCAAGGATAATAGCCGGGCTGCCGCTGAGGGCATTATGACCACAGACACTCGTCTTAAGGAAATTGCCGTTAGCTTTAATGTAGGTGGCAAGGAATGTAAAATCGGCGGTATTGCCAAGGGCTCCGGTATGATTCATCCGAATATGGCAACCATGCTTGTATTTATTACAACCGACTGTAATATTTCCTCAAATATGCTTCAAAAGGCTCTTTCCAGCGACATTCAAAAGACCTTCAATATGGTTAGCGTAGACGGAGATACATCTACAAACGATATGGTTACAATCCTTGCAAATGGCATGGCAGAAAATGCAGAAATCACCGCCGAGGGCGAGGACTTTACTGCCTTTATGGAGGCACTAAATACAGTTACAGTTTACCTCTGCCGTAAAATTGCCGGCGATGGGGAGGGCGCTACAAAGCTTCTTGAATGTGAGGTTAGCGGCGCTTGCGATAAGGAAAACGCGAAGATAATTGCAAAAAGCATTATTTGCTCATCACTTGTAAAGGCGGCAATGTTCGGCTCTGATGCAAACTGGGGTCGTGTTCTTTGCGCAATCGGTTACAGCGGCGCTAGTGTAGACGTTAACAAGGTTGACGTTTACTTTAAGTCAAATAAGGGCGAAATCATAGTTTGCCAAAATGGCGCAGGCGTTGATTTTTCTGAGGAAAAGGCAAAGGAAATCCTTTTAGAGGATGAAATAACAATAGTAGTTAAATTAGGCGATGGAAACGGACAAGCAACTGCTTGGGGCTGTGACCTTACCTATGATTATGTAAAGATAAACGGAGATTACAGAACATAATGGAAAATCTACCAATTAAAATCACAAATGCCCAAAGGGCACAGGTGCTTACACAAGCGCTTCCATATATAAGAAAATACTATAACAAGCTTGTAGTTATCAAGTATGGTGGAAACGCAATGATAAACGAGCAGCTTAAGGAACAGGTTATGGAGGACATCGTTCTTCTTTCCCTGATCGGTGTTAAGGTTGTTTTAGTTCACGGTGGTGGCCCTGAAATTACTGATACTCTTAAGAAAATCGGCAAGGAAAGCCAGTTTGTCAACGGCCTTCGTGTTACTGATAAGGAAACTGCTGATGTTGTTCAAATGGTTCTTGCCGGTAAAATCAACAAAACCCTTGTAAATATGCTTGGCTTGAAGGGCGGCAAGGCTGTTGGAATTTCCGGTCTTGACGGACAGATGATAAAGGCAGAGGTTAAGGACCCGCGCTTGGGCTTTGTGGGCAAAATTACAGAGGTTGACGTTACTCCGATTATTGACCTTTTGGAAAAGGGATATATCCCTGTTGTTTCAACGGTTGCTTGTGACAACGAGGGTAATGTTTATAACATAAATGCCGACACAGCAGCTGCATATATTGCAGGTGGCTTACAGGCTGAAAGACTTTTCACAATGACCGATATTGAGGGCATTTTGAAGGATAAAAACGACCCTAACTCTCTAATCCCTTGTATTGATATTAAGGGCGCAGAGGAGCTATTTAATACAGGCGTTATCAGTGGTGGTATGATACCAAAGGTAGAGTGCTGTATTGAGGCAATCCATAAGGGCGTTAAAAAGGTAGTTATTCTTGATGGCAGAGTCCCACATGAGCTTCTTATAGAAATGCTCACAAACGAGGGCGCTGGCACCATGGTAGTTAAGGATATGTCAGACGATGAGCATTAAAAAAATAGACAAAGAATATGTAGCAAATACCTATGGCCGCTTTGATTTGCAAATCGACCACGGTAATGGCGCGTATGTATACGACAACGAGGGCAAGGAATATATAGACTTGTCCAGCGGTATTGCAGTAAATACCTTCGGTATGTGCGACCCTGTGTGGATAAAAGCTGTCGAAGCACAGCTCCACAAGTGCCAGCACACCTCAAACCTTTATTATTCTGAGCCATGTGCCACTCTTGCAAAAATGCTTTGCGAAAGAACAGGGGCAAAAAAGGTTTTCTTTGGAAACTCCGGTGCTGAAGCAAATGAGTGCGCAATAAAGGTTGCCCGCCTTTGGGCAAGCGAAAGCAAGGGCGAGGACTACTATCACATAGTTACCCTTAAAAACAGCTTTCACGGAAGAACAATTACAACTCTTGCCGCAACAGGACAGGATGTTTTCCATAAATACTTCAACCCTTTAACAGAGGGCTTTGTATATGCAGAGGCAAACAATCTGGAAAGCGTAGAAAAGGCATTCAAGGAAAACAAGTGCTGCGCCATAGTTATGGAGCTTGTTCAGGGCGAGGGCGGTGTATTGCCTCTAAATCGTGATTTTGTTGAGGGTGTGTCGCTCCTTTGCCAAAAATATAACAATCTTTTGGTTATTGATGAGGTGCAAACCGGTAATGGCAGATGTGGCACCCTATACGCATATCAATCCTATGGCATAAGCCCGGACGTTGTATCAACAGCAAAGGGCTTGGCAGGTGGTCTGCCAATCGGCGCTTGCCTTATGTTTGATAAAACAGAAAGCACCCTGAAGCCGTCGCTTCACGGCTCTACCTTCGGTGGTAACCCAATTGCCTGCGCAGGTGCAATTTCTGTTATTGAAAGGATTGATGACACACTTCTTTCAGAGGTTAAAGAAAAATCGAAGTACATTTTCGACACCTTAAGCGGTGCTGATGGCATTAAATCCGTTAGCGGCCTTGGACTTATGATTGGAATTGAAACAGAGGGAGACGTGTCTGTTATTCTTTCTAAATGCATGGAAAAGGGCATCCTTCCTATTAAAGCAAAAAACAAGCTTAGGCTTTTGCCACCTCTAAATATTCCATTCGAGCTTCTTAAAAGCTCAATTGAAATTATAAAAGAGGTTGCAAAGGATAACAAATAATTTTTTGGAGTAAAATATGAACTTAAAGGGAAAAGATTTTCTAAAGCTTCTTGACCTTTCCCCGGAGGAAATCGGTGGTCTTATTGACCTTGCCGCTGACCTTAAGGAAAAGAAGAAAAATGGTATCCCTCACAGATATTGCGAGGGCAAAAACATTGCCTTGATTTTTGAAAAGACAAGCACGAGAACACGTTGCAGCTTTGAGGTTGCCGCGTATGACCTTGGTATGGGTGTTACATACCTTGACCCAACAGGCTCACAAATCGGTAAAAAGGAAAGCATTGCTGACACAGCAAGGGTTCTTTCATCTATCTATGATGGCATTGAATATCGTGGCTATGGACAGGAAATTGTTGAGGAGCTTGCAAGATATTCCAAGGTTCCGGTTTGGAACGGACTTACAAACGAGTTTCATCCAACTCAAATCCTTGCCGATTTCCTTACAATTAAGGAGCATTTTGGCAAGCTAAAGGGCATCAAGCTTGTTTATATGGGCGATGCAAGATATAATATGGGCAACTCCTTAATGGTTGGCGCTGCAAAAATGGGTCTGCATTTTGTTGCTTGCGCTCCTAAAAAGTATTTCCCGGACCAAAAGCTCATTTCAGAGTGTGAAGAAATTGCAAAGCAAACAGGTGCAACCCTTTCCTTTGAGGAAAATCCGGCTGAGGCTGTAAAGGGTGCAAATGTTATATATACCGACGTTTGGGTTTCCATGGGAGAGCCAACAGAGGTATGGCAGGAAAGAATAAATGATCTTTCTAAGTATCAAGTAAATAGAGCCCTTATGGAAAAGGCAGACAAAAACGCAGTGTTTATGCACTGCCTACCGGCCTTCCACGATATGAAAACAACCGTAGGCAAGGAAATGGGCGAAAAATTTGGCAGAACCGAAATGGAAGTTACCGACGAGGTATTTGAGTCAAATCAGTCTATCGTTTTCAAAGAGGCGGAGAATAGGATGCATACTATCAAAGCCGTAATGCTTTCGACTTTGTAAGCGTCAAATTTCTATGTTGCTCCTCGCTGATGACCTTGACTATCACAAGATAGCCTGCGTCCATCATCTCCGGTGCGCCTTGAAATTTATAGCTACCAAAGCCGAAAGTAAGCTCTCTACCTTATGGACATCATACTACTGCGTTGTTTCTCGTAAAAAGACCTCGGAGTACGGAATGTACACCGTCGTCCTTTTTACATCGTCACGCCTTGTATTATTTCCTCTATAAAGACGAAAGTAAACTTTCGACCAATAAGCGTCAAATTTCTATGTTGCTCCTCGCTGATGACCTTGACTATCACAAGATAGCCTGCGTCCATCATCTCCGGTGCGCCTTGAAATTTATAGCTACCAAAGCCGAAAGTGAACCTTCGACCTTGTAGACATTATACTACTGCGTTGCTTTAGATTAAAAAGCCTCAATTGAGGCTTTTTTTGATTGAAAAAATGTTGAAAAACACATTGCTTTATGATAAAATAAAGACAGAGAGGTGAGTTGAATGAGGAAGATTATATTTCGGATAATACCATATGCTTTAATTTGCATAGCAACAATAATCTGTGCATTTGTATTCAAGGATTCGTTACAAATAGACCTGTCTTCGCTTGAACCGCTGTTTATTATAGCCGTGCTTGCAGTACAAGCTGCTCTCTTATGCTCGAAATTCGCACAGGAAGCTGATAACTATTCAACTGTAGATTTTGATTTAACCGGCAGCGAAAAGGGCTTGTACATAAAAACAATAGGAATATCTACTATTTACATAATTCCTTTAGTCATTCCCGCACTTATCTTTTTCGATATTTGGGCAAAAATTGCAATTTCTCTTTCTGCAGTGCTTCTTACGTATATTGTAGGCTCTATAGCTTTCAGAATAAAGTACGGAAAAGCAATCAGACAAAGAATAGAAGAGGATTCAAAGAGCTAAAATATAAAACGCACCGAAATGGTGCGTTTTTTGTTAAAAGACTAAAAAAATACTTATATAATATGAACATATGTGCAAATGATAATGATAAAATAGCATAAAAAAGCGCAGAAATTGTGTTTCTGCGCTATTTTTTATTTCTTTCCCTTGATAAGGTCCCAATATGCCTTGGCAGCTTGCTCGGTCTTGTTGTCACCGTAGGTATAATATTTTGCGTTTTTTATATCATCAGGCAAATATTGCTGCACAACATAATGGTTTGGATATTCGTGTGGGTACTTGTAGCCTCTGAATAGTGGTGCAACCAAATGCTTGGGTATTGTGTCCCCCTTGCCTGCCTTTATGTCCTCGCTTGCCCTTGCGATAGCCTCGTATGCAGAATTAGACTTAGGCGCAGTTGCCAGCATTATAGCACAGCTCGCAAGAGGTATTCTTGCCTCAGGTAAGCCCAAGGATTTTGCACTTTCACAAAGAGCATAGGTTATCTGTGCTGCCTGTGGGTAAGCAAGACCAATATCCTCACTTGCAATAACCTGTAATCTTCTTATAGGAGAGAGTATATCTCCGCCCTCAAGCAGCTTTGCCAGATAAAACACAGCCGCATCGGGGTCAGACCCGCGGATTGATTTTTGCAAGCCGGAGAGCAAATTGTGGTGCACATCACTGTCTCTGTCAAACATTCCGGCAGAAATCGATGGTATAAATTCCTTTGCCACCTCAATTGTTATTTCGTCTTCACTGGCAAAGTAAGCACCCTCGAAAAGTGTTAGTGCATGTCTTACATCTCCATGTGCACAAGATGCAAGAAACAAAAGTGCCTCATCACATGCAACCTTTTCTTTTCCCTCTTCCTTGTTAATAGTATCAAGCGCGCGTCTTAAAACAGGCAAAATGCTTTTTGCATCAACTGCCTTGAATTCAAAAACTGAGCAACGAGAAATTAGAGCATCATAAATATAAAAGTATGGGTTTTCAGTTGTGGAGGCAATAAGAGTAACGCGACCATCCTCAATATACTCAAGCAAGGATTGCTGTTGCTTCTTATTAAAATACTGTATCTCATCAAGATAGAGCAGTATACCGTTAGTAGAAAAAACAGAGCTGGACTGGGAAATTACCTCTTTAACGTCAGAAAGCGAAGCAGTGGTTGCATTAAGCTTAAAAAGCTCCATACCGGAGTTTTTAGCGATAATGTTTGCAACAGTGGTCTTTCCTGTGCCGGGAGGGCCAAAGAAAATCATATTTGAAATTCTACCGGCGTTTAGCATTCTTGTTATAACACCCTTAGGGGAAACAAGATGCTCCTGCCCACACACCTCTCCGAAGGTCTCGGGGCGCAGTCTGTCTGCAATAGGCTTGTTTGTCATATGTATCCTCAAATTCAAAAAACTTACATGCTTATTTTAACATATGAGGCTGAAAAAATCAATATAATATTAGAAACAAACTAAGGAAGGTAGTGCGGTGAAATATAAGTTAAACAAGGTAAAGAAAGAGGAATTAAAAAGTAAAATAAAAAACACAATAGAGGTAATGTCCTTAGTGTTCGTTTTAGGCGCGTTTACAATGCTTATGTACTTTGCCACAAAGGACACAAAAACCATTGAATATAACGAAAACGAAAGCATTTCAGAGGTATTTAAGGAAATAGGGATATACGATATGCTTGATTTTGATGAAATCCAAAAAACAAGCGGGGACGTGGTTGAAATTTCAAAAAATGAAGATGAAATCAAAGAGGGATGACTTTTGGAAAAGCTGGGTATTTTAGCAATATTCTTTACTCTTTTAGGCGTATCAATTTCCCCACACCCCTTTTTGCTTATTTTCTGCTACATAATTCACGAGCTTGGGCATATTTTTATGGCAAAAATAGTAGGTGCAAAAACGAAAAAGGTAAAAGTATTTGCCTTTAGACTAAGCATAGGCTACGATCAAGCAGGTATAACATATCCACAAGAAATTCTTATTTGCTTTGGCGGGATTATTTTCAACTTAATTTCAGCAGCTACTGTGGCACTTTTGCCGTTTTTCCAAGGGGAAGTGGCTGATTTTTTTGTAATCTGTAATCTTTCCTTAGCAATTATGAACTTGTATCCTGTGTCAATTTTAGATGGCGGCGGGATTTTAAGGGCAACGCTGCTTTACCTTTTAGGCCAGGAAAAAGCAGAGAAAATAAGCGGGGGAGTGTCGCTAATTTGCGCAATTTTGCTTTGGCTTGTGTCCGTATATCTGCAGCTTGTCTTTTCCTCAAACCTGTCGCTTTTGGTCATTTCAATTGTTTTACTGGTTCAGCTCTGCTTCTCAATATAAAATATTATGTAAAAATTTGCCCGCAACTATTGCACATTTTATAATAATCTGTTATAATGCAATTGATTTACTGTTTTTGACGATTAGAGATGATTTTTGTCAATGTAAGTCAAATCTGTGAAAGAACGGGGAAAGAAATGAACGAAAAAAAGATCCTTGAGCCTGAGGGTGCAACACCGCTTGCAAACGGCACAGTAAACACTCCAAAGAAGATAGTGCAGCTTAAAAATGTTGCCAAATCCTTCGATGGCGAGGTGGTTCTTGACCACATAAATTTAGATGTTCACGAAAAGGAGTTTATGACACTTTTAGGTCCATCTGGATGTGGTAAGTCAACAACCCTTCGTATTATTGCCGGCTTTGTTACACCGGACACTGGTGATGTTATGTTTGAGGACGTGAAGATTAATGATGTTCCTGCACATAAGCGTCACGTAAACACAGTGTTCCAAAAGTACGCGTTATTTCCACATCTTAACGTGTATGAAAACATTGCTTTCGCTCTTCGATTGAACAAAGTGTCAGAAGAAGAAATTTATGAGCGAGTAGAGGAAATGCTCGCTATGGTTAATCTAAAAGGCTTTGAAAAGAGGGACGTTAACCTTCTTTCCGGTGGTCAACAGCAGAGAGTTGCCATCGCAAGAGCTCTAATTAACAAGCCAAAGGTTCTTTTGCTTGATGAGCCTTTAGGTGCGCTTGACCTAAAGCTTCGCAAGGATATGCAGAACGAGCTTAAAAATATGCAAAGAAAAACAGGCATTACTTTTATATATGTTACTCACGACCAGGAGGAGGCGCTTTCTATGTCTGATACCGTTGTCGTTATGGCAAACGGTAAGATTCAGCAAATAGGCACTCCTACCGACATTTACAATGAGCCGGAAAACGCATTCGTTGCCGACTTTATTGGCGAAAGTAACATCATTGACGGTATTATGCTTGATGATTATAGAGTAAGATTCTCCGGCCACGAGTTTGAATGTCTTGATAAGGGCTTTGATAAAAACGAGGCTGTGGATGTTGTAGTAAGACCTGAGGACGTGGATGTTGTTGCCCCGGAAAAGGGCATGCTCACAGGCGAGGTTACCTCTGTAACCTTCAAGGGTGTTCACTACGAAATTATCGTTAATATTAATAACTTTAAGTGGATGATTCAGTCAACTGACTACGTGTCACCTAACCAAACAATAGGCATCTATATTGAGCCCGACGCTATTCATATCATGAAAAAGTCCGAGTTTTCAAATATGTTTGGAGACTATTCCTCATTTAGTGATGAGCTGGACAAGCTATCCGACACCACCGAGGAGGAAGAGTAAGAGAATGAATAAAAAGGGCACACTACTTAGACAAGCAGCGGCGTACCCTCACATTGTGTGGTCCTTGCTATTTATTATAGCACCGCTTATATTTGTCGCGTATTATGCTTTTACAGACAAAGAGGGCAATTTTACCTTTGACAACATTTCTGCTATGGCAGAGCCAAGCTACCTTGAGGTGTTTTTAAGGTCCCTTTGCTTTGCATTCTTAGCAACAGTTATTTGTCTTGTAATCGCGTACCCTGTTGCTTATTTCATCTCTAAGACAAGCCCCAAAATGCAGAAAATTCTAATAATGCTGGTTACCCTGCCACAGTGGCTTAACTTCCTTATTAGAACCTACTCCTGGATGGCGCTTTTAGAGGATACAGGAATAATCAACAGTCTTCTTGTTAGCATAGGTCTTGATCCTATACACATGATAAACACCCCATTTGCAGTTATCCTTGGTATGGTATATAACTTCCTGCCATATATGATAATTCCATTACATTCTGTAATGGCAAAAATAGATGTTCGCTTGCTTGAGGCGGCATCTGACCTTGGCTGCAACCAATTTCAGGTTATGACAAGGGTGGTTTTGCCACTTAGCAAATCGGGCATAATTTCAGGCATTACAATGGTGTTCGTTCCATCAATCAGCACCTTCTACATTTCCCAAAAGCTTGGTGGAGGTAACTTTGACCTGATAGGCGATACCATAGAAAGGCAGTTCCAAACTGCATATAACTATAACCTGGGCGCTGCTATGTCCTTCGTGCTTATGATATTGATTATCATCAGTATGGCGGTTATGAACAAGTACTCTGATGATGACGGAGGGGTAATTGTATGAAAAAGAGCAGTATACCAAGTATTATTTACACGGTTCTTATTTTCGCCTTCCTGTACCTACCAATCGGCGTGCTGATTTTGTACTCCTTTAACAGTAGCGATAGCACAGGCGTTATGGAGGGCTTTTCCTTCAAGTGGTACAAGGAGCTATTTACCGATAGCGCCACCCTGACAGCCCTTCGAAACACTCTCGTTTTGGCAATTTTGTCCTCGGTTATCTCTACCATTATCGGTACTGCCGCAGCCTACGGAATTTCCAAAATGTCAAACAAGCATCTTAAAAATGCTACAATGTCCGTAACACAAATACCAATGATAAATCCGGAAATCGTTACCGGTATATCAATGATGCTTTTGTTTGTGTTTGTGGGCGGTATGATAGGCTCTAGCACAAGCCTTGGCTTTGGTACAGTTTTAATTGCCCATATTACCTTTAACCTACCATATGTAATACTTCTTGTATTACCAAAGTTTAAGGAAATGGACAAAAACTTACCGGAGGCAGCAAGGGATCTTGGCTGCACACCGTTCCAATCCTTCTTCAAGGTGGAGCTTCCTGCAATAATGCCCGGTATTGTTGCAGGCTTCATAATGGCATTTACATTGTCACTTGATGACTTTGTAATAAGCTATTTTACCACCGGTAGTGGCTTTGAAACCTTGCCTATCAGAATTTACTCAATGACTAAAAAGCGTGTTACACCGGATATGTACGCGCTTTCAACACTTATTTTTGTAACAATTTTGGTGCTCCTTCTTCTTTCAAATCTTTCAAACGATAAGAACAAGAAGGAAATGTCCAAGAGGGCAAAAAAGGTGGCTAAAATCGCCGGCGGTACAGCCTTCGGTGGCATTATCATCGCAACAATCGTTCTTATCTGCGTTTCTGCAGGCACAAGGTCCGTTACCCTCAATGTATACAACTGGGGAGAATATATTTCCGACGGTGGAGAGGGCTCGTATAATGTAAATGCCGAGTTTGAAAAATGGTATGAGGAAGATTATTACGAGCGCACAGGCGAGAAAATTGATGTCAGAATAAACTATACCACCTACGCAAGCAACGAGGATCTATACGCAAAGCTTAAGAGTGGCGCAGGCGGATACGATGTTATAATCCCATCTGACTATATGCTTGAAAAGCTAAAGATAGAGGGACTTATACAGCCTCTTGGCTCTGTTAGCACCATCAAGGAGGCAATTCCTAACCTTGAATACCTAAACCCACAGTTTGAGGAAATGTTTGTTTATCCAAACGAAAAAGGTGAGCTTGAGCTGTATGGCGCAATGTACACCTATGGTGTGGTTGGTATTGTCTATAATGCAGATAAGCTTGCCCCCGAGGATTTGGAAAAAATCGAAAAGGGCGAAATGGGCTGGGAGCTAATATATGGACAAGAATACATGGAAAAATACAAGGGACAAATTCTTCAGTTCAATAACTCAAGAGACGCCTTTGGTACAGCTATGTATCATCTTGGCTACAATGTAAACACAGCCACCGTTGACCAATGGGAGGAGGCGTATAGGCTTCTCCAGTCGCAAAAGCCCTATGTTCAAGGCTATGTTATGGATGAAATCTATAACAAGATGGAGGGTGGAGAGGCTGCAATTGCCGCCTACTACGCCGGCGACTGTCTTGCTATGATGGAGAATAACGAGTCCTTAGGATTTTTCTACCCATCAAAGAATAACGGCACACTTTTTGAAACAAATATATTTGCTGATGCAATGTGTATTCCAACAGGCTCACAAAACAAGGAGCTTGCACTTTCGTATATTAACTTTATGCTAAGCGAGGACGCTGCCGTTGCAAACGCAGAGTATATCTACTATTCCTCTCCGTACGACCACGTTAAGGAAAACCTTGATTATCAGCTTTATATGGGTCTTTACGACTATGTATATGTGCTTGATGAAAATGGCGAATATATCCTTGACGAAAATGGTGAGCCACTTATCGTTTTAGATGAAAACGGCGACCCTGTGTACGAATTAACTGAGGATGGCGGAGACTACGCAGTAATTTATTACAGCGATTTTGAAAGCTCTCTTAAGATAATGTTTGATAGCTATGCATACAAGGATCTTGATACTGCACAGGGCGCAAACATTACCACCTCCGGTCTTAATGACTATTGGGAAAGCTTAAAGGTAGATTCTACCTCATTTGGTAGCAGCGTATACATTGTTTGCGCAGTTATACTTGCGGTTATAATTGTTATCTTTGTTGTATATTTTGTAAGAAAGAGAAGACAAAGACGCTATTACTGGAATAACACATCTGACCCTAAGCCGCTACCACAGGTTAGTGTTGGCGCAGACTCCGACCCGCTTTCCGAAACAATAACTCTTGCAGCAATAAGAGCGCAGGAGAAAAAGCAGGATGCGAATAAGGAAGAGCATATTAAGCCTGATGAGGTAAAAAAAGGCCCACAAATTAAGACGATAAGAACAGATAAGAGAACAACCGTTATTTTACCTGCTGACAAAATCATAAAAGGCTAATAAATAAAAATCACCGACCACGTGTCGGTGATTTTTTTGTTTATTCATCCTCGGAAGGAATAGATTTTTTCAAATCCTTGCGTCTTTTTTTCTCGTCTGCATCTATTAAATCAACATGGAAGCCGTCAATCTCTCCACGTTGTATAGCGCCCATAATTCGATGGTACAGGCCACGATGCTCCTTTTCAAAAACAGCAAGGTAATCCTTCATTTTTGCTCGCTCGGTATTTCCGTCAGCAGGGCATTTTGCCTTTGTGATAGGCAAGCATTCAGCAGTGGCAAAGGCCTTGATTTCCTTTTCGTGGGTATAAACAAGCGGCCTTATCATTGTAAGATCCTTTCTTGAAAGATATGTAACAGGTCTAAAGCACCCAACCCTACCCTCGAAGAATAGATTTAGCATAAAGGTTTCAACAACATCATCAAAATGGTGTCCTAAGGCAAGCTTATTACAGCCAAGCTCCTTTGCCGCATCGTGCAAAGCACCACGGCGCATTCTTGCGCATAGGGAGCAGGGGCTTTTTTCCTCTCTTACCTTAAAAATTATTTCGTAAATTTGCGTTTTTATTATATGGTACTCAATTTCAAGCTCCTTGCAAAGTGCTTCAATCTCCGAAAAATCAGCACCATCAAGACCCATATCAATGGTAACGCCAACAATCTGATAGTCAATGCCTATAATTCTTTTCAGCTTAGCAAGGGCACAGAGCAGGGCAAGAGAATCCTTGCCACCTGAAACACCAACGGCAATTCTATCTCCGTTTTCAATCATATTATATTCCTCTACTGCCTTTCTTGTATGGCTGAGGATTCTTTCAATGGTAGCAAACTCTTTCATTAGCACCTCGCAAAAATTATCATAAACTAAAGTAGAAAGAATAAAAAGGGGAGTTTTTATGGCAATCAAGATTTACATAGACCAAGGGCACAACCCAAGCCCACCAAACACAGGCGCAGAGGGTAACGGCTATCGTGAGCAGGATATAACCTACGAGGTGGGGGTGCGCCTTGCCCAATTATTAAACCAAAATGGGAATTTTCAAACTCGTCTGTCTCGTCCCACAGTTAATACCCAGCTGGGAAGCTCAAACGCCTCAAGTCTGAGGGTCAGAGTTGACGACGCAAATAGCTGGGGGGCAGATTATTTTATAAGCATACACGCAAACGCCTCTAACCAAAGCAGCGCAAACGGAACAGAGGTTTTGGTTTATCGAAGTCCCTCAAGAGCAGCCTCGCTGGCTGCCGATATTCTAAGAGAGATAACCGAAATAACAGGGCTTAACAGCCGAGGGGTTAAGGAGCGCCCGGGACTATATGTGCTAAGAAAAACCAATATGCCGGCAGTCTTGGTTGAGCTTGGCTTTATAACCAATCCAAGGGATGCACAGCTTATGGCAAATAGCCCCTCCTTGTTTGCACAGGGTATATACCGAGGTATACTTGATTATCTCGATTTATAGTCTATCATAAAAAGAAAAAATCTTCAACAGTAAATTGTCAAAAAACATAAAAAGTGGCACAGAGTGTATGATTTCTGTGCCATTTTTTATTATTAGCCCTCAAATTGTCTGCCAAGAAAGGATGAAGCAGTCTGTATTAGCTTTGCCTCGGTGCTATGTGGATCTGTATCCTGCGCTTCGTCATTTGAAACGCAAGCAACACAGCCAATAATATCGCCCTCTGCAATAATAGGCATAGCGTACTTAACAAAAGTGGAAGCACCCTCGCAAATGGAAATAGGAGTAGCACCCCTTTTGTGGATATACATGCTTCTGTTTTCAATAATATTTTCAAAATCGTCTGTCAGCTTTTTGTCGGCATATTCCTTTCTTGAAACACCTGCACAAGCAATAATTGTATCTCTGTCGCTTACAACAACAGACATTGAGCAAATCTTGTGCAATGTGTCAACATACTGGTTAGCAAAGGAAGCAAGCTCGCCAATAGGGGAGTATTTCTTAAAAATAACCTCGCCATCTCTGTCGGTAAAAATTTCAAGTGGGTCTCCTTCGCGAATACGCATTGTCCTGCGTATTTCCTTTGGTATAACAACTCTGCCAAGATCGTCAATTCTGCGTACAATACCGGTCGCCTTCATAAATATCTCCTTTTTTGTTTTTGCCATCTTATTGTTTGTAAACAAAAGGGGAATTATGCAAGGATTTTGCAAAACAACTAAGGAAAGGTAAAAAATAAGGCACAATATGCTAAATTTTATTGCAAAACTTTGCGCATTGTGATAATATATAATATATGGGGGATTTAACGCAAAAGCGCTTATTAACCCCTTGTTAAGAAAACAATCACCTGCGAAATAATTAGAAAAGAGGGTACAAAAATGTCGCCACAGCTAATATCGACAATAATAACAGTTGCATTTTTGGTTATAACTGCATTGGGCTTTTTGCGTGGCTTCTTCAAGGGCGCTATTAAATCTGGCATTGACGTTGCGTTTGTGCTTGTGGGTGCAGTCTTGTCAATCTTACTCACCAACACGCTTACAAACCTAATAATCAACCCACAAAGCGTAAATTCCCTTTTAGAAACTCTAAAGCAGTACATTTATGTTGAAAATCTTTATGAATATATTGAAACAGCACAGGGCTACCTGACAACCAGTCAAAATGCCGGCGATGTTGTTAGCCTTATTGTTGCGGTGCCAACAATTGTGCTTATGCCGCTTATTTACTTATTAATCCTTTTTGCAGTCAGCATTATACTCTTCATTCCAAAGAAGATTATGGAGATTTTGCTGTTCACAAAGGCAAAGGGCGTTGCCACAAAGGTTGCTGGTGGCGCAATAGGCGCTGTCAGATACGCACTTGCCTTGGTTTTCGTTCTCATTCCGATAGTGGGATACGTAAACGTTGGCGCAAATGTTATGGAAGCGTATTATGCTGATATGGAAGCTGACACAGCTGTTCTTGCTGAGGAAGCACCGGATGCCGAGGATGAAGCAGTAGGTGATGGAGAAGGCGAGGGGGATTATACCCCAACCGAACCCAAAACCACAGGTCAAATGGTTCTTGAATATCTTAATTCAATAAGGAATAATCCTGTTTGTAAGGTGGTTTACAACGTGGGTGGCAATGGCATATTCAACACAATGTCCCAAACAAAAATCAGTGGCGTAAATATCACTCTACAAAATGAGGCATATAGTGTTGTCAAGCTATATAATGCAGCCCTTCCCTTTATAGGTGCTTCACCGGATGGCTATGGACAGGAGCAGGTAGATTCCCTTGATAAAATCAATTTGGTTCTTGAGGATTCTGAATTTTTGCCACTGCTTCTTTCAAAGGTTATGTCCTTCACCGCAGGCGAGTTTTTGGAAAATGGAGAATGCGCAGGCTTCCAAAGACCTACCCTTGGAAACACCTTTGACCCAACTGTGGATAGGGTTCTTGCTGTTTTGGCAAATACCGACTCTGACGGGCTTAGGGCAGACCTTAAAACCATTTCCGAAATCGGCAAAATGGCAATTAACGAGGGCGTCATTGTTGAGCTTATGTCCGAGGAGCGCGATATTCTTGGACTTGTTCAAAGAGAAGAGGTTATAAGACCTATTCTTCATGAGCTATATGCAAATGAAAGAACAAGAGGTGCAATCCCTTATATCTCAAACGCACTTAATAACTACGTGTGCAGGCTTTACGACGAGACCAACGGCACACAAACTATCCCGGAGGAATTTGACTACACAAAATATACACAGGAAAATGTAGATAAGGAAGCGGAAAACGTTCTTAAAATCGTAGGCGAAATTCGCAAGTTCATAGCCAGCATAGATGGTAAGGAGGATATACAGGATGTTGTTGTAAACTCTGACCTTGAGGCGCTTGGTAACGGTATGGAATACGCGAGAGAAAGCATTGTATTGGGCAGAGCCTACAAGGTGTTCTTCTATGCCTTCCTACACTCTGAGGGCTGCGACGATTACGGTATTATCGACCAAAACTTTATTGATAACGCAACAGCAGACGATGCTGACCTTTCAGAAATGCTTGTTGCAAGACAAAATGTTGCAAAGCTTATTTTGTCAATGCAGAGCATAGGTACAGAAGGCTCTAAGGAAGAGCTTTTGCACTCTGTTGTAAACTCTATGCTTTCCAGCGATGCTGAATCAATCAAATCAATAGTAACCCCTGAAAACTTAGCAGGCCTTGGCGTTTCATCTAAAAATGCAGGAAGCATCAATAACATTATTAACTCAATGCTTGACTCTGCTGCAGATCAAGAGTACGAAACAGAGGAGCAAAAGCAAGAGGAAATCGGAAAGACGGAATCAATGCTTAACGCAATGAGTGGCGCTATGTTTAACACCGACCAAAATCATATGTTTGCAACAAGCTCAACACAAACCGGTAAAACCGGTATGAGTGCTGATAACTTTGTTGATAGCGTACTTGATTCATCAATGGTATCAGGCATGGTTGAAAACGCAGCAACTGACGAAAACGGCGAGAAGGTTACTGACCCTTACAAGCTACAAAGCAAAATGTCAGGCACAGACAAAACAAACCTTAAAAACGCAATCGAGGAAAAATACAACAGCACCGATGTTACCGAGGAGCAAAAGGCAACACTTTCAGCACTTGCTTCTGTATTTGGTGTATCAATTGACTAAATTGCTACCTCAATGTAGCCATTTAGTTGTAAAATTTTTAGAAATTCAAAAAATAGCATTACCAATATTGACATAAAAAGTCACATTTGCTATAATATAAGCATTAATTTTATCGCTTTACAAGAGTAAAGCAAGCACGGAGGACAAAATGGGACTTACCATCGCACAAAAAATCATTAAAAATCACCTTGTTTCCGGAGAGATGAAGGTAGGGGAGGAAATCGCATTAAGGATTGACCAAACCCTAACACAGGACGCAACAGGAACAATGGCATATTTGGAATTTGAGGCAATTGGCATACCAAGGGTACGCACAAAGCTTTCAGTTGCATATATTGACCACAACACACTTCAGTCAGGCTTTGAAAATGCAGATGACCACAGATATATTCAGTCAGTGGCTAAAAAGTTTGGACTTAGATTTTCCCGTCCGGGCAACGGCATTTGCCACCAGGTCCACTTGGAGCGCTTTGGTGTTCCGGGTATGACCCTTATCGGCTCTGATAGCCATACCCCAACAGCGGGTGGTATCGGTATGCTTGCAATGGGCGCAGGCGGTCTTGACGTTGCAGTTGCAATGGGTGGTGGAGAATACTACATCACAATGCCAAAAATGTATAAGGTAAATTTAACCGGCAAGCTAAGACCATGGGTTAGTGCTAAGGATGTTAGCCTTGAGATACTTCGTATCCTTTCTGTAAAGGGTGGCGTTGGCGCAATTATCGAATGGGGTGGAGAGGGCATCAAAACCCTTAGCGTTCCCGAAAGAGCAACAATTACCAATATGGGTACAGAGCTTGGTGCAACCACATCTATTTTCCCATCTGATGAAATCACAAGGGAATTTCTTGTTGCACAGGGCAGAGGCGATGCTTATACACCTCTTGAAAGCGACCCGGACGCAGTATATGACAGAATTATCGACATTAATCTATCTGAGCTTAAGCCACTTTTGGCTTGTCCTCACAGCCCGGATAATATTAAGAGCGCAGAGGAGCTTAGTCAGATAAAGGTTGACCAGGTTTGTATCGGCTCCTGCACAAACTCATCACTCCGTGATATGCTTAAGGTTGCCGCTATGCTAAAGGGCAAAAAGATTGACGATAGTGTTAGCCTTTCTGTTTCCCCTGGCTCCAAGCAGGTGCTTTCTATGCTTGCTGACTGTGGCGCACTTTCCGATATTCTTGCCTCTGGCGCAAGAGTTTTAGAGTGTGCCTGTGGACCTTGCATCGGTATGGGCTTTTCACCAAACTCTGCTGGTGTTTCTCTAAGAACCTTTAACAGAAACTTCGAGGGTAGAAGCGGCACAAAGGACGCACAGGTTTATCTTGTTTCTCCGGAGGTTGCTGTTGCATCTGCCTTGACAGGCTATATCACCGACCCAAGGACACTCGGTGACCCTGTTGAAATTACAATGCCGGAGGCATTTAAGATTGATGATAGCGCAATTGTACTTCCGGCAACAGAGGAGGAGGCAAAGGATCTACCAATTCTTCGTGGTCCAAACATTAAGCCTTTCCCGGAAACAAGCCCACTTGAAAACGAAATTACAGCAAACCTTACATTAAAGGTTGGCGACAACATTACAACAGACCATATTATGCCGGCAGGCGCAAAGATTTTGCCATATCGCTCTAACATTCCATTCCTTTCTAAATTCTGCTTTGCAGTTTGTGATGAAAGCTTTGCACAAAGAGCGCTTGAAGCAAAGAAGAGCATTATTGTCGGTGGCTCTAACTATGGTCAAGGCTCTTCAAGAGAGCATGCAGCCCTTGTTCCTCTTTACCTTGGAGTTAAGGCTGTTGTTGCTAAGAGCTTTGCAAGAATTCACGCAGCAAATCTTATAAACGCAGGCATTATGCCACTTACCTTTGCTAACGCAGAGGATTATGATATGCTTTCACAAAACGACACCCTTACTCTTGAAAATGTTTTTGATGGTATGGAAAACGGCGAAATTACAATGAGAGCAAATGGTAAGGAAATTAAGCTTTCCTGCTCATATACAAGAAGACAAATTGATATACTTAAAGCTGGAGGCCTTCTTGCTTACACAAAGGGCGAGTAATAATTAAAGGAGAGTAAACCTATGAAAGAGCTTTCAAAGGAAATTTTAGCAAGCTATAATCTTTGGCGCACAAGTGAATACTTTGACAAGGCAACAAGAGATGAGCTTAGCGCACCACTGACAAATGAGGAAATAGAGGATCGCTTTTGGTGCGACTTAGAGTTCGGTACAGGTGGTCTTCGCGGCGTTATGGGTGCAGGCACCAACCGTATGAATAAGTATATCATCAGAAAGGCTACACAGGGCTTTGCAAGCTATCTGCTTGATAAATATGGCAAGGATGTAAAAAGAGGCGTTGCAATCGGCTACGATTCACGTAATAATTCTGATGCATTTGCCAAAGAGGCTGCACTTGTTATGGCTCAAAATGGTATTCCTACATATCTTTATACAGAGCTTATGCCAACACCAACCCTTTCCTTTACAGTAAGGGAGCTTGGCTGTGTTGGTGGTATTGTTGTTACAGCCAGCCATAACCCAAAGGAATATAACGGCTATAAGGTATACGACGAAACAGGCTGTCAGGTTCTTATTGATGATGCAAACAAGATTATTTCATATGTAAACGCAATCAGCGACCTTTCTACTATAAAGGTGCTTGACGAAGGCGAGGCAAGGGAAAAGGGTCTTCTAATGGACGTTTCCGACAAGGTATATGAAAGCTTTATTGCAAACGTTAAAAAGCAAGCCCACGAAATCGGCGAAAAGAGTGCAAAAATCATATACACACCACTCCACGGCACAGGTAACAAGCCTGTTCGCAGGGTTCTTTCCGACCTTGGCTACAATGTTACAATAGTTAAGGAGCAGGAGATAAAGGACGGCAATTTCCCAACTGTAAACTCTCCAAATCCGGAAAATGCAGAGGCGCTTAGCCTTGGCATAAAGCTTTGTGAGGAAATGGGGGCGGACTTGATTCTCGGCACAGATCCGGACTGCGACAGAGTAGGCATTGCCGTAAATACCAAGGACGGTATGAAGCTCTTTACAGGTAACCAGGTTGGCGCGCTTTTGGTTGATTACGTTATAAAGATGAACAAGTCAAGCCTTGACGAAAAATCAACTGTAATAAAGACAATTGTTACAAGTGAGCTTGGCGCAATTATCGCAAAGCAAAACGGACTTAGAGTTATAGAAACACTAACAGGCTTTAAGTTTATCGGCGATAAGATGAACTATTTTGATAATACAGGCGATGGTAGCTTTGTAATAGGCTATGAGGAAAGCTATGGCTACCTTGTTGGTAATCACGCAAGAGATAAGGACGCAGTTGTTGCCTCAATGCTCATTTGCGAAATGGCTTCCTACTACAAAAACCAAGGCAAAACACTTGTAGACGTTATGGAGGAAATCTATAATACATATGGCTACTTCCTTGATAAGCTTGACTCATACACACTAAAGGGCATTGATGGTATTGAAAAAATCAAGGCTATAATGAAGGAAATGAGAAGGCAGGGCAAGGACCTTATCCCGGGCATCGCTCAGGTTAACGACTACACAGTCGGCATTGATGACCTTCCAAAGGCAGATGTTTTGAAGTTTGTTTTTGAGGACTCCTCTTGGATAGCAATAAGACCCTCAGGCACCGAGCCAAAGATTAAGGTTTACTATTCAGTCAAGGGCGAAAGCAAGGACGATGCAGCAAATGTTCTTGAAGCGCGTCGTCAGGTTATAGACAAGATTATAAACGCATAGAAAACAAAAAAACTCCGACACGTGTCGGAGTTTTTTATTTTATTAAAACTTAAGCTCAACATTTTTGGCAAGAGGAACAGAGTAGATAATAACCTTGGATATAGGTCTTTTGAACATAAGCTCACAGGCTTTTTTGTAGTATCTAAGCTGCGTGCTATGGTTTTTTGTCAGAAGATAAACATAGTTGTCCTCGGTTACCTTGTCAGTTTTGTAGTCCACCAAAATAAGCTGACCGTTTTCGTCCTCAAAAAGGCAGTCCACAACACCCTGCACAAGCACCTTTTCCTTCTTTAAGTCCTCGTCGCTTGTCAGCTCCTCTGCATCAAGCATCAAATTAAACCTAAACTCTCTCTTAATCATTTTTGCTTTTAGCATCATATCCATAAGTGGGGAATTTATAAACAGGTTAATATGGTCCTCGTTAATGAGATTTTTTGTCTTTTCAGAAATAAATGACGATGCAGTAAGTCGGTCAAGCTCATAGCGATAGCCTCTTTCCTTAAGAGCTTTGAAGTCGCAAAACTGCATAAACACGTGGGTCGCAGTACCCTTGTCAGCAGCAGTTGCTTCCTCGCTTTTTTTGTCCAAAAACTTAGGTGCAACCTCAAGAGACTTATCAATTCTTACCTCATTATTATCGTTTCCGTCAAGAATTAAAGGAGTAAGCTTGGAAATGCTTAGCTTAGATGGCATTTTAGAAAGATGCTCATATTCATACTTAAAGTCAAAGCGCCTTCTTAAAATTCTTTCATATTCATCAACTCTTGCTTGGTTTACAACAGAGCCGTCGCCATCCATTTCATCTATGGACTTAAGGGTTAGTGGGTCAATTATCTTTAAATCATAAAAGTCCCTTGTTTCATCCAAGCCACCAAGGATAAAATCAATATCCTGCTTAGTTGAGTAAATTTGATAAGGGGATGCAAATTGTAGCTGTGCCTTAATATCCTCATAATGCTCAAGCGCCTTAGGTAAAGAGGCAGTAACAAACAGCCTTGTCCTTGCCCTTGTCATCGCAACATACAAAACACGCATCTCCTCATCCTTGGCAGAGCGATGCTTTTGTAAGTCAATGCACTTTCTCATAAGAGTGTTGTATTTGATAATGCCGTCATCCTTGCTAATATGACCGGCTATGCCAAGAGTCCTTTCGTAGATGATAGAGGACCTTGTTTGCTTATCACAGCTTGTCTCCATATCGCAAACAAAGCAGTACTCAAATTCAAGACCCTTTGATGCATGTATTGTCATAATTTGCACATTGTCAATATCGCTTGCAATTGTTTCCTTGTCGCTTGCTTCCATATTATTCTTTACATAGGAAAGAAATCTGTAAAGACCCTTAAAGGACCCACTCTCAAACTCTCTTGCCTTGTTGTAAAGCTTGATTAAATCCTGTCTTTCGCTCTTGCTCAGCTGCTGCGAAATGCCTGTTTCAGTCATAAGATAGTAAACTGCATCATTAGCGCTCAGCCTTTTCACACCATCTCTGTAAGCGTTTAATGTTTCGATAAAGCTATTTACCCTTTGGGCAAGCTCATCGTTCATTTTTTCCTTGTAGGCAGAAACAGCAGAGAACAGAGGCACATCCTTGCTTGGAGTCGTAGCCCTTATCTTAATCATATCATCAAGCCCAAAGCCAAAAACAGAGGAGCGCATAGCACCGGCAAGATAAATATCATTATATGGGTTATCAACTGCATTAAGTATGCTTAGCATCAAAAGGATATGTGGCTTTTCATAAAAGCTTATATCGGTTGTCACCTGTGAGCCAATGCCGTATTCCTTTAGCGCCTGGGCATATTTTTCCCCAACACCGTATTTTGTCGACCTTAAAAGTATGGCAAAATCCGACCTTTTAAGTGGCTTTCCGTTAGCAAGCTGACCCTTGTCCAAAAGCTTCTTAATTGTCTTTGCAACAAGTCTTGCTTGCCCCATTTGACAAGCCTCTGGCTCTTCCTTGTTAGCAGTTGTGTCAACAAGATATATTGTGGCACTTTCCCTTTGTGGGCTTGTGTCCTTATCCTTGTGGAACTCAAGCCTGTCCTTGGGCTGATATGAAATACCGTCTGAATATGTAAACATATAGTCAGACACCTTATTTGTAAAATCAATTATTTCTCTGTTACACCTAAAGTTAGAAGACATAAACAGAGATTTTCCACCCTCAGCCTCTGGGTAAAGCTCCTTATCAGCAAAGGTACTCTTATAGTGGTCAAAAATTTCCGGCTCTGCAAGACGGAATTTATAAATGCTTTGCTTGATATCGCCAACCATAAAACGGTTGCTTCTTGAAATCGCCTTAAAAATACTGTCCTGTATGGAGTTTGTATCCTGATACTCGTCAATATAAATCTCGTCGTATTTATCAGCAAGGTCCTTAGCCAGGCTGGAAGCTGTGCCGTCCTCGTTATAAAGAAGCCTTAAGGCATATCTGCTTATATCGTTAAAGCTGCAAATAGAGAATAGTGCCTTCTTTTTTCTATACCTTTCGTCAAAGCAGGAAAGAACTCTATACATAGCCCGGCAAATTCTGTTGTTTTGCTCAAGTGCCAGCTTAATTGCATCTCTGTCCGAGGAATAGTATTCCTCTCTCAGCTTGTTAAATGATGCCTTAAATTCGTTACGCTTGCTGGTTGCAATATCGCATATTTCTTGTGGTGCGCTGTTTCTTCCAATGCTTTCGGGGGTATAAGAGTCAAAAATTTTGCACACTTCCTCATAGGTGCAATTCTTTGCACCATTTAATGCTCTTTCGATTGTAAAAAGGTCGGAGCAAATAGCGTTTGTGTACTTTTTCTCGCTACCTGTGTCTGTTTTTATAAGCTCAGTTAGGTAATCATACACTCTTTTGTAATGCTCAAGCATCTCGATTGTGTGCTTTTTTAACACCTTACCGTACTTGGTTTCAAAAAAGTCCTCATCCAAAAGGGCAGGGGCTCTTAAGCCCTCAAGAAAATCGGTGGTATTAGATAGGTCATTATAAAGCTTTAGCAGATTATCCTTCAGCGCGTCGTCATCCTTGTTATCAGAGTAGCAGTCAACAACTAAGTAAAAGTCCTCGTCAGCCTCGGGCTTTTCGTAAAACTCGTCAATAACCTCGCCCATAGCCTCCTTTGCAAGGATATTCAGCTCGACCTCGCCACCGATGTGTATACCACCGTCAAGCCCCACCTTGTCAAAATTCGACTTTACAATTTTATAGCAAAAGCTGTCGATTGTTGAAATATCGGCACAGCTCGTCTTAACAATTTGCTCGTTTAGCCTGTCACTTGGTTCAGCCTCGTAAAGCTGAAAAAGCGCCTTGGAAATTCTGGCTCTCAGCTCGTTTGCAGCCTCTTTAGTAAAGGTAACAATAAGCATCTTAGATATATCCTTGCCGGATTTGATTCGCTCAACAATACGCTGGGTTAGAGTAAAGGTTTTACCGCTACCGGCGCCTGCTGAAATAAGCAAATCAGAGCCTTCATGCTCGATAGCAAGCCTTTGCGCGTCAGTAAATGCCATCATTTCCTCCTTCTGCAAAGTGCCTGAAACTCGCAGTAATCACAGGTGCTTCTAAAAGCGCTGTCCTCGCGAGGCAAAGCAGCCACATCGCCATTTTTCATTGAGGTAGCAATAGAGGCTACCCTTTCGTATAGTGTTTCATACATCTGATGAAAGTCATCAAGAGAAATATAAGAGGAGCTTTTTTTCTTGCCCTTTGCTTGTACATAGTTAGGCAAATATGTTCCGTCGCCGTTTTTGTCCTGTGCCAAAACAACTGACTCAATATCAAGAAATCGTCCACTGGGTACGGCATTTTTTTTCAAAAGCTCAGCTTCAAACTCGTCATTTCCAATGCTTGCTTCCTTATCAGCCTTTAGCTTGTCAATGTTAAGCGGTAGATAGTAAGCGCCTGCTGGCAAAATGCTTTCTTTTCCGTCAAGCAGCTTTTTCTTAAACTCACAATCCTTCATTTCACAAAGACCAAACAGATAAATAAACAGCTGTAGCTGTACGCCCTCGGTAAATAAAGCCATAGAGAAGGTTTTGCTACCGGTTTTGTAGTCAATAACCCTAACGTACGTGTTTTCCTTATCTCTATATACATCGACCCTATCCGCGCTACCCTTAAGTAAAACACGTGTGCCGTCATCAAGTGTAATTTCAAGTGGTGGTGGAGCATCAACCCCGTCGCCACTAAAGGAAAGCTCAAAATATTCCGGCTTAAACTGCCCCTGTCTATATTCCTCAACTATCTTTTTGGTAATAGTGTAGAGGTTGGTTTTCATTCTTCCGAAAAGATGGATCAGCTTATTTGAAATACGCTTGCCACCACAAATGTCATTAACATAGTCGTCGGTTAGCTTCTTTACAAGTCGGTTAAGCTCATTTTCGGTCTTTGGAAAGTCCTTTTCATTTTTGTTAAGCTCAGTTAATACATATTCAAAAACATGGTGGAAAAGAGTACCAATTTCCATAGAGCCAAAGCTGAATTTTTTGTTGGAGCGCAGTCTTAGCATATACTTGCAGACATAGTTAAACCTGCAATCAAGGAAGGTGGTTATTCCTGTTTGCGATAGTACAATTTTATCTCCATAATAGCTCTTAACGCTATCCTCACTTATAATCTCGCGGTCGTTAGAAAAGCTTTTGTCAGCCTTCCTTGTGCCAAGAGTATTTTCAATCGCCACCTCAAGGCTTTTATCCTCTGTGCCAAGCATTTCTCTTGCCATAGTAGGGGTGTAAATTCTGTCAATTTCCTTGTCGTAAACTGCATTTGTCAGCTTAACACCCTCTAAAAGCTCTTTAATTCTTGTAAAGGCAAAGGAGGGCTGACTTTTGCCACCGGAAATTGTACCGGTAAGGGCAGAAATCATAGCACCGTGTGATGCAATAGCAAGGCTCTGTCTAAAGAACATATACTCGTCGTCGGCACGCATGCTGCTATTTTCTGAAAGGTTAATGGTCAAGCCCTTAATAGACTTCAAGGTAGACTTGTCCTTGTCATTAAAGAAGGAGTCATCACTAACCGAAGCAGGGAAGCTACCCTCGTTTACACCAATTACAAATACATACTTAACGCCCTTGGCTCTAACCATAGATGCCTCAGCCACCAAAACATTGTCCTCGCCGGTTGGTATAGTGCTAAGCTCTGCATCAACAAGAGCATAGCGGAGAAGATATGCAAACATTTGTGAATCGGCAAAATTATCCCCACAAACATCAACAATTGTATCAAGAGAGGAAAGCAGAGCCTCCCACATTTGCACAATAATGTAAGCATCAGCCTTTTCAGCGGATTTTTTCTCCTCCTCAAGCCTTGCAACAACGTTGTGCGCCTCTAAAAACTTAAAAATAGCCTCTGCCCAGTCTCTGACAGTCGCATTTTTGTCAGCAGCCCGTGCCAAAATCTCAAGCTTTGAAATAATAGAGGCTCTTACATTAAGTATTTTTTCAAGCTTTTTCTTAGATGCTTCGTTGTCAGCCACATAGCCCTCGGGGCTGGCAGTCCAGTAGTCATCATCTAAAAATCTCTTGCCATAAATGCCCCAACGGTAAATATACTCCTCAAAAAGTGCCTCGCTTTCTCTGTCAATATCAAGATAGCCACACTTTACATAGGACATAATATCCTCGGCTCTAAATGTAGTAACAGCGCTAAGTGCATTAAATATCATCTTGATTACAGGCTTACCCATAAGGTCAGATGGCGCGGAGAAGAAGTAAGGAATATCGTACTTTTTAAGTGTAAAGTCCAAAATTCCCCTATAACCCGACAAATCTCTGGCAATTATGGCAATGTCGGAATATTTGTTTCCTGCAAAAATAAGCTCCTTTATTCTTGATGCAACAACCTCGCACTCGGAAAATTCGTCAGGACAAAGGGCGAGGGAAACGTCTCCCTCGCTTTTTTTGCCTTTTGCCTTGAAATCCCAAATATTTTTAAATAGGTAGGCAAGGTCCTTGCCCACGTGCTTTTTGTCCTCATTAAAGGCAATTTCTCTAGGCTCGTAGTCGTCTGTATCTAAGAGAAGCTCCTTGATTCTATAAACGCTCTTGGAAATCTTTGCATACTGCATCTGTCCGCGCTTAGCCCCCTTAGGGCAGTCAAAGGCGATGGTAACGTTGCTTGCATCATTCAAAATGCGATAGATAATTTCAAACTGGCTCTGTGTAAAGCCGTAAAATGAGTCAATATAAACATTACAGCCGGTAAAATATTTATGCTCATCAAGTTTCTTTACAAGCATCATAGCATCATCAAGCGGGTCGTCATATCTGTCCTTGATAATTCTTTCATACACAGCCCAAACATTTATAATGTTTTCAAGCTTATTTCTTAGATGCTGGTCCTCGATTTGCAAAAGAGCAGCCTCAAGGTCACCAATTGTAACTGCATAGGTCTTAAGCTCGTTAATAGCTTGTAAGAATGAGGCAATACAGCTTTTTTCGTGTCCCTCTTCAATTTTGCAATCCTTAAGAATAGGTCTGCACTCACAAATCGCCCTATACATAACAAGGCTTTTTGCGCTTTTTGATATGTAATTATACTTAAGACCGCCAAAATCACGAAAGACCCTGTTTGCCAGCCTTGTAAAGTTAGTTACCTCGCAAAAAAGCTGCGCCTGTGGGTCAAGCAAGGAGGCAATTTGCCTTTCAGCCACAACCGTTTCCTGCTCAGGGACAATAAGAAAAGAGGGAACACCCTTTTGATAGTCTTCCTTAATTCTTTCGATAATGTAAGTGCTTTTGCCACTTCCATAATCTCCATAGAGTAGATTAACCATCCTGTCCCCCCTTATATTTTTCATAAATTTCAACATTACGCAAAATAACACCTCTGCCTCTCCATGCAAAGGGTCTTTTGCCAAGCTCCTCGTCGCTAAGACCGTTCAGAGTCTTAAGATCAAGAGTGTCTATAACGTCCTCGTTAAAGAATTTAATAGGTGTAAAGCTTGCATTTTTTGTATATGGACATGCGTTTTGACAAGCATCACAGCCCCAAATAGAGCCGTTTTTCATCATCAAAGCAATTTCCTCGTCAGTTAAAGCTCCCTTCTTTTGTGTAATGGCAGAAAGGCACTCCGCCTTCTTGTCAGCATTACTGCCAATACAGCCGGTAGGACATGATGCCTTGCATTTGCCGCAATGCAGGCATCCGACAACATCCTTTTCCTCGGCATATGAAAGCCCCAGCTCCTCGGGAGATAGGTTAGTTATACATTCGCCAAGAAAAACAAAGGAGGAATATTTTTCGTTAATTAGTAAACCGTTATCACCAATAAAGCCAAGACCGCTGACACAGGCAGCATGCACCTCGTCAATAGGGGAGTGATCTGCAAAAACCTTAAATTTCGCATCGGAAAAATTCTTTTGTATAAAGCCCTCAAGCCTTTTTGCAAGCTTGTCCACAAGCTCATGATAATCCTTGACCGAGGCATAAACAGTAAGATTTTTAGGCACAATTTTACTTCTGTACGGGAGAAGCATCATAATAACATTAGCATTTTCGTCAAGCCCGTTTTTAGTAAGCAAATATTCCTTAACCACCTTAAGCCTTGAAATAGGAACCATGGCATAGTATTCAATGCCCCATTTTTTCAAAATGGACTTAAGCCCACGCTTTTTTCTGAACACCAAAAACTTAGAAAGAATATAGTTTAGAATAATAATAACAACAGTGGCAATACCCTTAACCGCCCATTTATTAAAGGAAAGGATATCAACAAAAAGCCACATAGCACCAATTTCCAAAAATCCGGTTGCTGCTCTTGACGCATAAAAGAGCAAAAGCTCCATAAAAAAGCCCTTTTTGCCCTTGCTTTCAAAAACAAAAAGCCTTGAGGCAAAGAAAGCAAACAAAACACTAACAAACCACGCAATAAGGGTTGTTAGGCCTTCGTTATTTAGAACAACAATATCGGAAAAAAGCCACTGCATAAGAAAGCTGACAGCAGTAGTAAGCACGCCAACAATAAGATACAAAATAACTTCCTTGTACTTCTTAAAAAGCGCAGCAATTTTAGACATAATAACCCTCCCTTCGAGCTTGTTAATATTATTATAATATTAATTAGTAACTTTGTCAACTACATAGGAAAACCCCTTGCAAAAAAAATAAATATATGTTAAAATATTTATATTAATTGGTTTTGGAGGATAATTATGGCTACAAAAGAATATACAGACCAAAGTATATCTTCCTTGAAGGGTGCTGACCGTGTTAGAAAAAGACCTGCGGTTATCTTCGGCTCTGAGGGCTTAGAGGGCTGCCAGCACTCCTTTTTTGAAATCCTTTCTAACTCTATTGACGAGGCAAGAGAGGGATATGGTAAGGAAATTACAATAACGGTTTACAGGGACAAAACCATTGAGGTTGATGACCGTGGTAGAGGTGTACCATTGGACTTTAACCAAAAGGAGGGTAAGTATAACTGGGAGCTTGTTTATTGTGAGCTATATGCAGGTGGTAAGTACGATAATAACGACAAGGGCGCATATAAATATTCCCTTGGCTTAAATGGTCTTGGTGCCTGTGCAACACAGTATTCATCTGAATTTATGGATGTTTATTCATATAAAACAGATGTTATGTACGAAATCCACTTTGAGAAGGGAAATCCCGTTTCAAAGCTAAAAACAACACCGCTTGAGGGTAAGGAAAGGCGCACAGGTACGCTTACAAGATGGCGCCCCGACCTTGAGGTATTTACTGATACCAATATCCCAAAGGAATACTATCTTGATGTTTTGCATAAGCAGGCAGTTGTTAATAAGGGCTTAAAGCTTGTGCTTAATTATCAGGAAGCAAACGGCAAGTTCGAAAGGACAGAATTTCTTTACAAAAACGGTATTACCGATTATATTGTTGAGCAAACCAATGGTGCTTCACTGACAGCCCCAATCTATTGGGAAATGAGTGCAAAGGGTAGAGACCGTGAGGACAAGAAGGACTACGAATTAAAGGCTGAAATCTCCTTCTGCGTTTCCAACACCAATACAATGCTTGAGTATTATCACAACTCCAGCTTCCTTTCCCACGGCGGCTCTCCTGATAAGGCTGTAAAGCGTGCATTTGTTGCGGAGCTTGACAAATATCTTAAAAATAACGGTAAATATTCAAGGTCAGACGGTAAAATCGGATTTGAGGATATCCAGGACAGTCTTGTTTTGGTTATCAATAGCTTTTCGACCCAAACATCCTACGAGAACCAAACTAAGAAATCAATAACCAATAAATTTATTGAGGACTCCCTTTGTGAGTTTATGAGAAGCAGGCTTGAGATTTACTTCCTTGAGCATAGGGCAGAGGCGGAGCTTTTTGCAAACCAGGTTATTGTAAATATGAGAGCGAGAAAAAGGGCAGAGGACACTCGTCTTGACCTTAAGAAAAAGCTTGCTACCTCAACAGACATTTCCAATAGAGTTGAAAAGTTCGTTGCTTGTAAGTCTAAGGACCCTGACATAAGAGAGCTTTATATAGTTGAGGGTGACTCAGCTCTTACATCCTGTAAGCTGGGTCGTGATGCTGATTTCCAGGCAATTATACCTGTCCGCGGTAAAACGCTAAACTGCCTGAAGAGCAGCTATGATAAAATCTTCAAAAGCGACATTATTGTTGACCTGCTTAAGGTTATCGGCTGCGGCGTTGAGGTTAAGGGCGTAAAGACCAAGGACAATATGGCAACCTTTGATATAAACAATCTAAGGTGGCGCAGAATTATTATCTGTACCGATGCCGACGAGGATGGATTCCAGATTAGAACCCTTATTCTTACAATGTTCTATCGCTTGCTTCCAACCTTGATTGCTGAGGGCAGGGTATTTATTGCAGAATCTCCGCTTTACGAAATTACCACCTCAAAGGATAAGATTTATTTCGCATATAACGAAACCGAAAAGGCAGAAATTCTTGCCAAGCTTGAGGGAGAGAAGTATACAATTCAGCGTTCAAAGGGACTTGGCGAAAACGAGCCTGATATGATGTGGGAAACTACTATGAATCCGGAGTCAAGAAGGCTTATTCAGGTTATGCCCGATGACGAGGAGGCAACAAGAGTTATTTTTGAAACTCTTCTTGGCGACGACATTCAAGCAAGAAAGGAATTTATTGCTAAAAACGGCTATAAATATATGGACCTTGCTGATATATGATGGCAGACGACATTAAGTATATGGCTCTTGCCATTAACGAGGCAAAAAAGGCGCAAAGAAGGGACGAGGTTCCTGTTGGCGCTATAATCGTCAGAGATGGCGAGGTAATTGCTAAGGCATATAACACAAGAGAGCACGGAAAAAACGCCCTGCACCATGCCGAAATAAAGGCAATAGACAAGGCGTGTAAAAGGCTTGGGGGCTGGAGGCTGGTGGGCTGTACAATGTATGTTACATTAGAGCCTTGTCCTATGTGTGCCGGCGCAATTGTAAACGCACGCATTGAGAGGGTTGTATATGGCGCCCACGACCACAAGGCAGGTGCCTTTGGAACAATGATAAACCTAACGGACTATCCTTTGTTCAAGCCGCAAATTGAGGGTGGGGTTTTAGAAACAGAGTGCGCACAGCTTCTTTCAAGCTTTTTCAAAGCAAAAAGATAAAACAAAAAGGGACCAAATGGTCCCTTTTATTATTTACATACTACCAAGTATAGCTTCAAACATTTCTGTGTACATCGGTAGAAGGATGGTGTAAGAAAGAATAACACTTACAACCCAGCTAATAGCACCTATAATTATTGCTGCAATACATTTACCCTTGTAGCTTGGTGTCTTTTTGATACCGATAATACCTAAAATAATACCAACAATTGGGCTAAAAATAATAGAGCAAAGAAGCGCCCATGTAGAAAGAGCAGGGGATTCTTGCCTTGTCGGGCTTTGCGCAGGCTGCTGATAAGCTTGCTGGTATGGGTGCTGATAAGGCTGCTGATAAGGATTTTGGTTTGGCTGCTGATAAGCAGTTTGATCGTTTTGATAATTTGTATTTTGCTGACTTGCTTGAACTCTTGTTCCACAGTTTCCGCAGAACAAAGCGTCATCAGGCAATTGTTGATTACAATTTGGACAATTCATAATAAGTCTCCTTCAAAATTTATTTTTTCAGGCTCTCAATAAAAGCCTTAATTTTATCAAGTGCTTGCGAAAGGTGCTTAACGGAGTAGGCATAGGAAATTCTTATAAAGCCCTCGCCGCAATCTCCAAAGGCAGTGCCGGGAACAACAGCGCATTTGTGCTCAAAAAGCAATTTTTCTGCAAATTCCTCGCTGCTAAGACCAAAGGGGGCAATATTTGGGTAAATATAGAAAGCGCCCTCAGGCTCAAAGCACTCAATGCCAATTTTTCTTAAGCCCTCAAGAATGAACACACGCCTGCGATTGTACTCGTTGCGCATCATTTCAACATCCTCGTCGCCATTTCTCATAGCCTCAACTGCTGCAAATTGTGAAGCAGTAGGAGCGCACATAATAGCATATTGATGTATCTTAAGCATTTCCTTAATTAGCTCACGCGGACCGCAAAGGTAGCCAAGTCGCCAGCCGGTCATAGCATATGCCTTAGAAAAACCACTTGCTATAATGGTTCTTTCTCTCATACCCTCAATCGAGGCAATGGAAATATGTCTTTTTCCGTATGTAAGCTCGCCGTATATTTCATCGGAAAGTACAGCGATATTAGTTCCCTCAAGCACCTTAGCAATCTCCTCAAGCTCCTCTTTGGTAAGGATAGCGCCTGTTGGATTGTTAGGGAAGGGGAGAACAAGCATTTTTGTCTTAGGTGTAATTGCGTTTTTTAGCTCCTCTGGGGTTAGCTTAAACTTATTTTCAAGCTTAGTATCAATGTTTACCACCTTAGCACCAAGCATCTGTGCAATAGGACCGTAGCAAACAAAGGAGGGCATAGGCACGATAACCTCGTCCCCCGGCTCTAAAATAGCGCGCATTGCCACATCAATAGCCTCGCTGCCACCAACAGTTACAATAACCTCGTCCTTAGGACAGTATTCAAGCTGGAAGCGGCGCTTTAGATATTTGGCAATTTCCTCTCTTAGCTCACCCGTACCTGCATTAGAGGTGTAGTAGGTTTTACCCTTTTCAAGGCTTTCAATAGCAGCCTCACGGATATGCCAAGGAGTAACAAAGTCTGGCTGACCAACGGTTAAAGAAATAACATCTTCCATCTCGGAAAGCATATCGAAGAATCTTCTAATGCCCGATGGTTTGATATCACAAACCGTTTTAGACAGCATCTTTTCGTAGTCTATCATATGATTAGGTTTCCTCTTTCGTCAACCTCACAGCTACCATAAATAACGCCCTTATCCTTGTACTTTCTTAATACAAAGTGAGTAGCAGTAGCAGTAACGGAATCAATAGGAGCAAGCTTTTGTGCCACAAAGTATGCAACCTCTCTCATAGTCTTGCCCTCAATAATAAGAGCAAGGTCAAAGCCACCGGAGGACATAAGGTAAAGTGACTTAACCTCCGGGTAGTTGTAAATTTTTTCGGCAATATGGTCAAAGCCCTTATCTCTTTGCGGCATAACCTTAACCTCTATAATGGCGCTAACATACTCACGGGAGGTTTTGTCCCAGTCTATAAGTGTTTTGTAGCCAAGAATAACGCCGTCCGTTTCGTACTTGCTGATAGCGTCCTTTATCTCGCCAACCTCTTTAGAAAGCATAAGAGCAATTTGCTCAGGTGTAAGAGTAGCATCTTCTTCTAAAAGCTGTAAAATCTTTTCCATAAGTAAGCCTCACAATACTTTAGCATAATAAAAAGTTATCTTAATATTAACATAAAAACACACCTGTGTCAATTATAACTTAAAAAATATAAAAAAATATTGAAAATAGAAGGGCTGTGTGCTAAAATTAACATATAAAAAAGTTACGAGGTATACGCTATGAAAATATCAACAGAAATAATTTCAACCTCTCGTCACGTTGGCGAGCATAAGGCAATAGAGCTTATCGCCAAGGCAGGCTTTGACTGCTGGGATTTTTCCATGTTCGATATGGTTCAACTGGACTGGGAAAAAATGGTCCCAATTCCATCATCACATCCAACATCAGGAAGCGAGTACGCAAAATTCGCTAAGGAGCTTCGTAAGGTTGCAGATGACTGTGGTATTGAGTGTAACCAATCCCACGCACCATTCCCAACCCGTATTGTAGGTCTTGACTTCATTAAAAGAGCAATAGAATGCACAGCCATTGCCGGTGGTAAAATTTGCATTGTTCATCCCGATAACAACGCAAGCGCAGAGGATAATGCAGAAATGTATAAGGAGCTTTTGCCATTTGCAAAGGATCACGGTGTTAAGATAGCAACAGAGAATATGTGGAACTGGGAAAGCGGCGCTACACACAGCAGCTTTGCCGCTTGTGCAACCGCAGAAAGCTTTTGCCGTCATATTGACCTTGTAAACGACCCATATTTAGTTGCTTGCCTTGACCTTGGCCACGCAGAAATGAAGGGCTCGGGAGATGGCGCACCATATATGATAAGACAGCTTGGCAATAGATTACAGGCACTCCATATCCATGACAATGACCAGCTTCATGACAGCCACCAAATCCCATTTTCGATGAAAATCGACTTTGTCGAAATTGCAAGAGCCCTGAGAGAAATAGGCTACGATGGTGTGCTTACCCTTGAGGCTGACAGATACCTTCAGGCATATAACCGGGACAATGTTTTCGAAGGGGTTAAGAAGCTTGCCGAAAGTGCAAGAAGGCTTAGCGACCTAATCGAGCAAAAATAGTAAAATCAAACAAAAACTAAGTGCGTGTAGGCAGTCATATGTAACATATTATAAAAAATTTTGCATATGAATAAAATTTTTCTTTACAATCAATATTTTTTTTGATATACTTATATTTGTTAATAAATCTTTTGCCCAATTTTTGCCGAATTGGACAGTAAAAAGGAGCGTATAAATTTATGAGTCGTATGGTCGGTACAGTATCAAGAGGTCTTCGTGCACCAATCATCCGTCAGGGTGACGACCTTGTTGAAATTGTTACAAATTCCGTTCTTGAGGCAAGCCTTGACGATGGCTTTGCAGTGAAAAATCGTGACGTTGTTGCAATGACAGAGGCAATTGTTGCAAGGGCGCAGGGCAACTACGCAACCGTTGACGATATTGCAAAGGATGTTAAAGCAAAGCTTGGCGGTGGCACAATAGGTGTTATTTTCCCAATCCTCAGCCGTAACCGTTTTGCTATCTGCCTTCGTGGTATTGCAAAGGGTGCAAAGAAGGTTGTTCTTATGCTTTCTTACCCATCTGACGAGGTTGGTAACCATCTTATTAGCCTTGATAAGCTTGATGAGAAGGGTATTGACCCATACAAGGACGTATTAGATCTTAAAACATATAGAGAGCTTTTTGGTTACGAAAAGCACACCTTCACAGGCGTTGACTATGTAGAGTATTACGAAATGCTTATCAGAGAAAGCGGTGCTGATGTAGAGATTATCTTTGCAAACGACCCAAGAGCAATCCTTAACTACACAAAAGCGGTTCTTAACTGTGATATTCACACTCGCTTCCGCACAAAGAGACTTCTTAAGAATGCAGGCGCTGAGGTTGTTTGCGGTCTTGACGAAATTCTTAATGCTCCTGTAGACGGCAGTGGCTATAACGAAAATTATGGACTTCTCGGCTCTAACAAGGCAACAGAGGATAAGGTTAAGCTTTTCCCAAGAGATTGCCAAAAGCTTGTTGAGGACATTCAAGCAAAGCTTTATGAAAAGACAGGCAAGCACGTAGAGGTTATGGTTTATGGTGACGGTGCGTTTAAGGACCCGGTTGGTAAGATTTGGGAGCTTGCTGACCCAATCGTTTCTCCGGCATACACAAGTGGTCTTGAGGGCACACCAAACGAGATTAAGATTAAGTATATAGCTGATAACGAGTTTGCAAGCCTTTCCGGCGACGCACTTAAGGAAGCTATAAAGGGCAAGATTCAGGAAAAGGATAGCAACCTTGTTGGTAAAATGGCATCTGAGGGTACAACTCCAAGACGTCTTACAGACCTTATCGGTTCACTTTGTGACCTTACATCTGGCTCTGGCGATAAGGGTACACCTATCGTTTATATCCAAGGCTACTTTGATAACTACACAACAGAATAAAATTAAAGAGACCCGATTTTGGGTCTCTTTTTTTGCTTTTATCCTTGCTTTTACCATATAAAATATGGTACAATAATAAATGAGGTGATAATATGAAAATTATTGTCTGTATAGACGACAAAAAAGGGATGCTTTTCAACAAAAGGAGACAAAGCAGAGACCGCTTGTTGATTGAAAATTTAGAAAAGCACTTAGCTGGCAGGGAAGTATATATAAGCCCATACTCTAAGGCGCTTTTTGAAAAGTCAGCTATCAATTATAAGGTGGTCGAAAACCCCATAGAAGTAGGGCAGGGCTATGCATTTATAGAAAACACGCCCCTACCAAACGATGCAGAGGAAATAGTTGTTTATCATTGGAATAGACACTACCCGGCTGACACCTATTTTACAATGGATATAAGCGCATATAATAAGACATCATCAGAGGAATTTGTTGGCTCCTCCCATGAAAAAATTACAAAAGAGGTATACGTTAAATGAAGAAATTTTTAATATCGGCTTTAACTCTTTTACTGGTTCTGTGCTTCATACTAACAGGCTGTGATTTTCTTGAAATCCCACCAATAGATACAGGCTCAAGCACAGGCACAAGTACAGGTACAGATACAAGCACAGGCTCAGGACAAACCACACCACCTGTTTTAGACGATGCTAATTTACCCGAGTATGAAATCGAGGGCATTCCGTCATATAGCGGAGAGCCATATGTTGCACTTAATGATAATCAGCCACAGTTTACAAGTCAGGACTTAACAACCGAGTCCTATGAGTTTTATAGTGAGCTTGATAGCCTTGGCAGGTGCCAAATGGTTATTGCCTGCATTGGCATTGACCTTATGCCAACCGAGGACAGGGGCAGTATAAGCAGCGTTACCCCATCTGGCTGGGTGCAGGCAAAGTACGACATTGTTAGCGGTAAAGTTCTTTATAACCGTTGCCACCTTATCGGTCATCAGCTAACAGGCGAGAATGCAAATAAGAGAAATCTTATCACAGGCACAAGATATCTAAATATAGACGGTATGCTTCCCTTTGAGAATATGATTGCCGACTATGTTAAGGAAACAGAAAACCACGTTTTATTTAGAGTTACCCCACTTTTCTATGGAAACAACCTTGTTGCAACAGGCGTTCAAATGGAGGCATATTCCATAGAGGATGAGGGAGAGGGCATTTGCTTTAACGTTTTTGCATATAACGTTCAACCGGGTATAGCAATTAACTATCTTACAGGAGAGAGCTACCTTGCAGGGGAGGTACCAACCCCGGACCAAAGCCAAACTCAAACTGAAATACAAACAGGCACATCGGGCGACGGCTCTTTAGCAGACGACCCGGAGCTTAATGAGCAAACCTACATACTAAACACAAGCAGCAAAAAATACCACAAGCCCACCTGCTCAGGCGTTACCACAATGAAGGAAGAGAATAAGCAGGAGTACACAGGCACCAAGGAAGAGCTTGAAAGCCAAGGCTACGAGGCATGTGGCACATGCAAGCCATAACAAACAAAAAAAGAAGCCGTTTTATACGGCTTCTTTTTATTCGTAAAGCAAATTTTCAATATAAGAGATTTTTCGTTTAGCCCTAAAGCTAGTTATAAATAGAGATATGCCATCTACTATTAATAAAATGCTGGACATAACAATGAAAGCAATTCCAAGACTTTCGTAAAATGCTAACAATATAATTCCACAAATGAGAGCAGTTATAAGAACAGAAATCGAAATTAAAAATTGAATTGGGAAATAACCCATTTTTACTATGCAACCATCTTCTGTATCAGTAAAGCTACCTTTAATGTACACACCACTGTATCTGGAAAATAGAGGCCTTGTTTTTCTTACTAAAAACCCCTTTTCATTTACTGTGCCCACCAGTGGTAATTCAGTAAGCTCCCTGTCAAAAATCCAAGCTCCAACGCTTTTATCAGTATACGCCTTCAGCTTAACACAAAGGTCTAAGGAGCTTTGTGCTAAAAATTTTATTGTTCGTTTAAAAAGCACGGTATCCTCCTTGAAAGCCTGTTAAACTTATAGCACCTCAACAGCCTTTCCTTCAACCAAAAGACCTTTTTTGTAGAGCTTCATAAAGTTGGCAAATTTTGCTTTTTCCTCATCACTTGCCATAACTGTTTCCTTTTCACAGCTTGCAAATAGCTTGTCAAGGAAGCCCTCAAGCGTATCGCCACCAACAACATTGTAAAGAGCAAGCACGCTAACGCCCCAAGCGCCACCCTCGCCTGCATTCTTCATAACAGTAATAGGTGCATTAAGCGCCGCACTCATAGCATTTGCGCCAACAAATGGGGTTTTGAAAAATCCACCGTGTCCGCAAATATCATCAATTTGTACATTTTCCTCGTTTAGCGCTTCCATACCAATGCTCATAGCACCGAGAGCAGAGTAAAGCTGCATTTGCATAAAGTTTGCAAGTGAAAGCTTACCAGCGGGAAGCCTTGCAATTAGAGGAATACCGCTTTCCATGCCCACAATAGGCTCACCGGAAAGGAAGTTGTAGCCAACAACCCCACCCACATCAGAATCACTCTCAAGGGACTTTTCGTAAAGCTTGTCAAAAAGTGTACCCTTCTTGATAGTACCGCCGGCAAGCTCAATAACCTCGTTAAATAGACTTGCCCAAGCATTAATTTCAGAAGTAAAGTTGTTTGCGTGTACCATAGCAACAGGAGCGCCGGATGGAGTAGCAACAATGTCAATAGATTCATTTACCTTTGTAAGGGGCTTTTCAAGCACCACCATAGCAAAAGCAGATATACCTGCAGAAACATTTCCTGTGCGCATTTTAACAGCGTTTGTAGCCACCATACCTGTGCCTGCATCTCCCTCAGGTGGGCAAAGCTTAGCGCCGGGCTTAAGTGTGCCTGTTGGGTCCAGCAAAAGAGCACCGGCTTCGGTGAGCGTACCTGCATCAGCTCCGGCTGGCAAAGCCTCAGGCAAAAGCCTATATAGGTCCTCATTTATGCCATGCTTAGCAAGCAAAGCATTAAATTTTGCAATTCTTTCCTTGTCATATGTATCGCCAAGAATAGGGAACATACCTGCTGCATCGCCAATGCCAAGCACCCTTTTGCCTGTTAGCATCCAATGCACATAGCCTGCAAGGGTAGTAAGAAAATCAACCTTGGAAATATGCTCCTCGCCGTTCAAAACAGCCTGGTAGTAGTGTGATGCGCTCCAACGCTGTGGCATATTAAAATTAAGCTCCGAGGAAAGCTTCTTAGCTGCCTCGGCTGTGTTGGTGTTTCTCCAGGTTCTAAATGGAACAAGCAGCTCCCCGTCCTTATCAAAGGCAAGATAGCCGTGCATCATAGCAGAAATACCAATTCCGTCAAGGCTTTCAATACTCTTACCGTAATTTTCGCAAAGTGATTTGTAAGAGTCCTGCAGTCCCTTCCAAACAGCCTCAAGAGAGTAGGTCCAAAGCCCGTTTTCAAGCTGATTTTCCCACTCGTGTGCGCCCTGTGCAATTACAGTGGCATTTTCGTCAATCAAAACCGACTTTATTCTTGTTGAGCCAAGCTCAATACCCAAAATTTTTTTCATAATAAAGACCTCATAAAAATATTTCTTATAAATAAATTGTAGCATACTTTCAAGCTTATTTCAATTATTATTTGAAAAATAAAAGGGACGGATATATCTCCGTCTCCTTTTGGTCAAAACCAGCTGGAAATAAAAATTTCCAAACCAATAAAAATTAAAATTGCACCGCCCAAAATTCCTGCCTTACCGGCAAGCTTAGTGCCGGCTTGCTTGCCGATAAAAATACCCACAAAGCAAATAAAGAATGTCAGAACACCGATTATAAGGCAGGCAAGAAGTGCCTCCAGCCAGTTATATTCAGAAATAGTAAACCCAACAGAAAGTGCATCAATAGATGTGGCAACACCCTGTATCAAAAGCGCACCTATGCCAACAGCAGGCTTTTCCTCTGTTGAGTCCTTGCTTTTAATACCCTCGAAAAGCATTTTGCCGCCAATAAAGCCAAGTAATATAAGGGCAATCCAAGGTATAAATTTTTCAAAATCCTCAAAAAGAGTAGCAATCGTGTGTACGCAAACCCAGCCTATCATAGGCATAGCAAATTGGAAAAAGGCAAAAATGCCACTTACGCCACACATTTTCAGCTTGCTCATCTTAGGCTCATTAAGACCGTTTGCAAGGGAAACGGAAAAAGCATCCATAGCAAGACCAATACCTAAAAGCAGGCTATACAAAAAGAAATGAAAATCTAAATTCACGCCGTCCCTCGTATCAAAAATCAGCATTAGCGTGGTATATTCTAGCACAAAAGCATCTCCCTGTCAAATATTTTCTTTTACATATAACAAAAATATTGAAACTAACTTATAAAAATGCTAAAATAAAGAAAAAAACCCTAGGAGAAAAATTATGAAAATAATGAGCTTTAACACCCAGCACTGTGTAAATTACATAGAGCAAAGGGTAGATTACGATATAATGGCAAAGGCAATAATGGATTGTGGCGCCGATATAGTTGGTCTTAACGAGATGTATGATGAGGGGTCTATATTTGGCAGACAAACCGAAAAGCTTTCACAGCTTACAGGGCTTGAAAACCACTATTTTGGCTATGCCATAGATATACCGGGCGAGGGACCCTACGGAAACGGCTTTTTATCAAGATACAAAATCCTAAATGCTGAAACAATTCTAATCCCCGACCCAAGTCCAAGAAAATATAACGGCTACTACGAAACAAGATGCATACTTAAAATAAAGCTTGAAAACGGTCTTACCGTTATGGTCGTTCACTTTGGCTTAAACCCGGACGAGCATGAAAACGCTGTGAAGACAATAGTAGAGAATTTAGAGCCAAAAAAATGCGTTTTAATGGGCGACTTTAATGTTGAACCATCAAATCCTGTGTTAAAGCCCATTTACGAAAAAATGTGCGACACAGAGCACCTGTACCCCTGCCCCCGCAAGAGCTGGCCATCTGATAAGCCAAAAATGAAAATAGACTACATTTTCACAACCCCTGACATAGAGCAGGTGTCCGCCGACATCCCTGAGCTTATCGCCTCAGACCACCGTCCACACCTTGCCGAAATTAAATTCTAACCTTTCAAGGATACGATAATATGAAAAACAAAGCAAATATTAAGATTTTCCTAATTTTATTAATTGCCACAATTGTAACGATACTATTTGTTTCATGCAATACAGAAACAGTTAATGTTACATTTTCACAAGGTGATGGCTATCCAGATGTAATTGTAGCGATTGAAAAAGGAGGTACAATTTCCGATCTTCCAACACCAAAGTCTGTTACAGGCTACGATGTTAGATGGGAAGAAAAGGATTTAACAAGCATACAGGGTGATACAATTGTAAAAGCAATAAAAACACCTATTCAATATCAAATCACTTATGTTTTGAATGGAGGTAGCAACCATTCAAGCAATATATCAAGCTACGATATAACAACGACACATTCCTTCCTTGCTCCTCAAAAAACTGGATACATATTTAATGGCTGGTTCAAAAATGAAGATCTTAGCGAACCAATTTCTAAAATTTCCGCAGGTCAAACAGGAAACATAACCCTCTATGCTAGCTGGGAGCCCGAGGAATATGATATAACTTTTGTTCAAGGCGACGGTTATCCTGATGTAGTTTTAAGAGTGAAAAGAGGGGAAAGCATTACTGAATTGCCAAAACCCAAGAATGTTTTAGGATACGATGTAAAATGGGAGGATAAGGATCTTACAAGTATCCAGGGCGCAATGACAATAAATGCAGTTAAAACATTAATTGATTATCCAATAAACTATATGTATTTGGATGGAGCAGCAAATCTAAATCCAAAAACATACAACATAGAAAGTGGATTTACTCTTATAAATCCTGTGCGCTCCAACTATGTATTTTTAGGTTGGTATAGTGATGAAAGCTTAAAAACTCCAATTACCGAAATTAGACAAGGCACCACAGGAGAACTAAACATTTATGCCAGCTGGATCGAATATGATCCTGATATGGATTATGCTATAATAACATTTGATACAAAAGGTGGAAGCACAATTGCACCACAAGCAATATTGAAAAATACTGCTATAACAGAGCCAGAGGAACCAACCAAGGCAGGATATATCTTTGATGGATGGTACTATAATGGAGAATTGTGGAAGTTTGTAGGATATACAGCATCTGAAAGCATTACTCTTGAAGCTCAATGGAAACTGGAATATTACAAAATAGAGTATTTTCCAAACGGTGGAGTAATAAATACATCAAAGCCAATTACATATAACACGGAAATGGAAATAGCTTCTTTACCAATCCCAGTAAAGGATGGCTATACATTCGGTGGATGGTATACTGAGAGCATCCTACAAAATTTATTACCTCAAATAGCAAAAGGAACAACAGGAAACTTATCACTTTATGCTCGTTGGATTGCTAAAGACAATGTATTAGTGCTTGACGCTAACGGAGCAAGTGGTAATATGGAGAGCGTTACAGTAAAGACTGATGAAACAATCACCTTGCCACAAAATCAATTTTTTATAAATGAGTATTACAAATTTAGTGGTTGGTCAACAAGCGCTGACGGTCAGGTTGAGTATTTGGACGGGGCAGAATTTAAAATGTCGCCAAATGGTCCATTTGCTTTGTATGCAATTTGGGAAAAGCTTCCCGTGACAATAACTATTGATAGCAACGGTGCAACAGGCGGTAGCGTTGAGAATATAAGTGTTGTACCCGGAAACACCTTCACAGTTCCCAAAAACACCTTTACCAAAGAGGGATATGCTGTAAGAGAAGACTACGAATGGTCTCTGTATTGTAATACCTGTGGATCATATAGCTGTGGAGAAACCGAGCTTGACAGTTCTCTTAATGAAGGGGATGAGGTCATAGTACCGTCATACCACGACTATAAGCTAATTGCCTTATTTAGAGCACTTAGATATTATGATCTTAAGTTAATTGATTCAAACGGAGTACAAGTTAGAACTCTTGCAGATAACGAAAAGGTGGGCACCTTGCCAACACTTGAAAGAGAGGGATATACATTTCTTGGTTGGTATGGTGGTAATTTTACTAATAAATTAACAGGTGACCAGTATTTGAGCTGTGACATGATAATAATGCCTTTGTGGACTAAAAACACAAGTACAGAACCATCAAACCCCTGTGGACCAAGTGAAAATATTGCAAAATATGCCGAAATTATATATTTTAGTGGGCAAGAGGATAACCCAAGCACGGAAGTTGACGAGAGCGAAACGGGAATGTGGTGGGCTGTAAACTGGGAGGCATTGGTTGATGGCGATATAACAACAGGTACAAGTTCGCCAAAAATAGGCTCATATAAGTTGGTTTTCGATTATTATAAAAACAGACAAATTGAAAAAGTAGTTTTTCATTGTAACGGCAAGGGCTTTTTGGATAATGGATCATTCACGACTATTAAAGAAGACGTTTTCAACAATACGAATATAGAAGTGCTAATCTATAGCGAAAATGGAGTTTTAGTACAAGAGCTGTCTTATACTAACATAAATACCACATTCATTGAAATTCCTGTTTATGATGAAATATCAAGAATTGAGTTTCAAATTGCGGGTGGTTATCAGTTTTACAATGGAGCAGGATATCTGTGGGAAATGGAGATTTTTGAATCAAAGGCAGAGCATAACTATGAAATGGTTGATGTTTTGACCCCAACCTGCTCAACAAATGGTGCATATGTATATGAGTGTCAATGCGGAGCAAGAAAGTATGAAATGATTTCCAAAAATGAAGCTCACATCTATATAGAAGATTACATTGATGAGGAAACAGGAATTACCTACTATACTTGTGTATTGTGTGAAGAAACTATGGAAAAATTGCCATTAGAGTCTGGTCACAGCTGGGATAATGGAACTGTAGTATTACCGACTTGCGCAGAACAAGGATACACAGAGTATAAATGCACCGATAATGGCTGTGAAATGTCATACAAAACAGACTTTACACTATGCCTTGGTCACATTTGGGATGAAGGGCATGTTACCAAACTACCTACATCTGACGTATGTGGTAAAAGGGAATTAACTTGCCAAAGAGATGGATGCGATGCATCGTATGTATTAATAATTCCTGCGGTTACCTACAATCAAAGCACATCAGACCTTGATCTTGAGCTTGGAAATACTGTTGATACGGTTGAGCTTGACTTTTCAAATTGCCCTACATCTAACACTGTTATGGGATATTATGATCCAAACGATTTGAATTATCCGCCACCAACTGAGCAAATGATTGACAATATGTTTGATAGTGATCCATCAACATATTTTTATGGACCAACAGGAACTAAGGTGGAAATACATTTTGATAGGTTATATTACATTACAGTAGCAAGAATATTCGCATCTGGAAACTACACATCTGTTATTTTTGAATTTTATACAGAAGAGGACAATCAATCTGTTTTGAGTGCCAGGTATGAAGCTAGAGTTGATAATGGAATGGACCGTGAAAATCTGCAGGAGATTAACTTAAAAAAAGTATTAGGAACTGGCGTTGCCGCTACAAAGATGGTAATAACCATAAATCATGCAAAGTGGGAAAACGGATTTTCAAACAAAATTCATGAAATCGAGTTAGAGGCGCATTCCTGCATAGGCTTAGTCGAAGATGTGGATGAAACGGACCCAAGCTTTGTGGCACCTAACTGTACAACTGATGGTAGCTGCAATGTAATCTGTCGTGCGTGTGGAAAAACTGTCAATGTAACTATTCCAAAAGAATACGGACACGATGGTAAGCTTTTTGTTGATAAAGAGCCAACTCATACAGAAGAAGGACTTGCACATATTGAATGCCAAAATGACGGTTGCCTGTTCATAAGTGATTATATTGTTCTTGATACCTTGAAGGAGTGCAATTTGAATAATTGTACAGAAATTTCATTGATTAAAGCGACAGAGAACACAAGCGGTATAAACGCAATCGTATGTTCAGAGTGCAAGCGTATAGTTACCTACATAATCGTTTATTACGAAGAATAAACTAAGCAAAAAGGACACCGTTTTGGTGTCCTTTTTTCTTAGTTAGCGTCGCTATTTGGTATTTCTATTGTTACATCCTCGTATGTATAGGTCATAGTAACAGTATTTCCGGAATATTCGTAGGAAATTGTGTCAGGCTTGCCATTATCAAAGCCGATTTTTACGTTTGTTACAGTAACAGTTACACCTTCGCCCGTTTGGTCAATAGAATCTGCTTCATATTTTTCGCTTGCTGCGTTGTAGCTAAAGTCCTCATAATGATAGATTTCAGAGTTCTGTAAATATGCGTTCAAATAAGCATTGTATGTGTCCTCGTCACTTGTGGTTCTTTCTCCCCAAGCAGTATTTGTGCCTATTTTTGTATAAGTGTAGTAGCTATCTCCATCCTTTTCAACCAAAATACAAACGCTTTGCATTTCTACATATAGGTTGGTGCCGTCCCACAAAAATGTGCTGATAACCGAGCCGTCCTGTGTTTGAACAATAGTAACATTGTCAAGCGTAGTCAAGTCAAGGGCATCGTTCCACATATCCTCTTCCGTCATAGGACCAACAGGTCTTTCCTCGCTTGGAGCCTCAATTACAAAGCTATCGTGAGAGAAGTGCAAATAGGTTTGATCTATATATGAATCTGAATATTCAATTAAAGAAACCTTTTTATCTTCATTAAAGGCAATTTTTACATTGTAAAAGCTCTTTTCAAGCTCTCCAACAAAGCCCTCCATATTGTAAGTGTACTCGTTAGCCTCAAATTGCTTGGTAGCCTCGTTATATGGTATTTCGCCATACTTAAAAAGCTCAGCATAGTTAAACATAAAGCGAGCAGTAATGTTGCTAATTATTCCTGCAAAATCTCGGATAGAAACCTCGCTTTTATCCCAATATCCGTCCTCTGCCAAGTCGTATCTAATGTACTTGTCGCCGTCCAAAATTAAACGCATTTCGCTAACAGGCGCCTCGCTGCTCGGCATTTTTATAGCGTGTGAAAAGCTTATGCCGTCAAACTTAATTTCATTGTCAACCTTTCCGTCAAATGCAGTAAAGCTATACTTGGTCAAGGACATTAAATTAAGCTGAGAATTCCATTCTTCCTCTGTTATGCCACCATTGCTTGTTTCCCCACAAGCGCTAAAAATAAAAACGCAAGAGAGAATGATACAAATAGCAAGCAAAGCTCCAAAAATTTTTGTTTTCATAAAAACCCCCTGTTTCATATTGATATAAATAGTATAGCATAAAATAGGTTAAACCGCAATATCTCATCACTATAAAAACAAACTTTGTTGTAAAAATTAACAAAAAGACAGGCAAACATAGTGAAAATCAGCATTAGAAGAAACAGAGATACATTTCCTTATAGAACACTTAGTGGTAAAATGTCTCAAAGGAACCATAGTACGGCTGTAGTATATGGTCAAAGGGATAAGGCAAAATTTTTGCAGAAAAATAAAAAGTAACGACGTGCCAAACACTTTAAAAAGCATCAGCCGGGACTCACTAAGAGTCTGTCGTTACTTGTATATATTATATTGTAGCAAAACGAATTTGTCAACAAAAATTTTATAAAGAAGAGGAAAAGGAAGAGGAATTTATGAATTTAACATGTAAACATTGTTCAAAATTTGCGTAACTTTGATGCTGCCAAGGAGCAGGACAAGCCTTTTGATGAAAGTTATCTTAAGGCAAGCAGAGCTTCAAAGACAAAATAAGAACACTCCATTCAAAAGGATAAAGGTGTGCGAAGTTGATAGCAAATTTGCATTGTTAACTGACGAATATTTCAACTTAGATATTGCCGGATTCACGGTTAATATAAATTCAAATGCTTTTAACCATATAGAAAGAAGGCATGGTATAAACGGGATAGCTGATTCATCTATGGCTAATCTAAATGATGTAGCAAGAATTGGCTATGTAATAGAAAACAGAGATAGTTTAGACACTTTGATTGTAAATGGCGAGCAAGTTTACAGCGCAGAGTTTAGCACGAAAGAAGGCTCACCGGCACCCATGATGCTGATCAAAAAAAGAATAAATGGATCTTACTATTGTGCTATTGCAGTAACGGATGCAAGGTACAAAAAAATATGGGTTCAAACTGCGTTTATAAATAAAAAAGATGGACTTACGCAGATACTCCATGATGAAATCTCATCCTTGAGTCTAACGTCCGAAACGGTCGCTGCTTCTCATCCATCTATAAATAGTATACCCGATAATTCCGAAAATGTCAACGATTCTGACAAAAAAAGTGATAATCGCTATTCTAAGAGTAAAAAAAACAGTTCAAGCGAACCTAAACTAGTAATGAGCGAGGATGGGAATGGCTTAAAGCTTGATTACGACCCGTTAGCCGAGCTCCATGGAGAGGATGCCGAGGATACACGCTTTCCAAATGTATGGAAATCTCAACAACGCAGCATAGTCTCAGATGAACCAAAGCTTAAGAAAAGAATATCAGATGAAGGTAAGCTGAAAAAGTACACCAAGAAGGAAGCAATGCTGTATTGCTGAACGTGCTAAAGAAAAGTTTTTGGCAAATAAGAATAACAAAAATAAAAAATAGCAATAAAAAAGTAATGGCTTGCCAAACACGATAAACGCATCAGCTATGGATTTCAACGAAATCGCCATTACTTGCTATTATCATATACTATAACTATTTGTTTGTCAATAGGTAATTTTTATTCAAGTTAATTTTTTGATGTAAAGAACCAAAGCTTCGCGCTACAAGTGCACACTTTCTAAAGCATAGTCGATTAACCACACCTCAAAATTCAAGCATAGAGAGAATAAGAGATACATTCCCTGCGGGAATGAGTTGCGACAAGGCTTTTGCTAGCGAGCCCACGAGAACCCCCAAAACTCATTCTTCGTGTTGGGGAACCCCTACCACCGCCTTTCGTCGCACTTGCGAACTCCATTCGTGGCAAAGCCACGGGCAGAAGCTCGGACAAATAAATCAGAGATACATTTCCTTGCGGAAATTAGTCACAACGAGCCTTACGCTTGCAAGCAGACGACGGCTTTCGTTGGACTTGCGAACTCTTTTTGTGGCTCTGCCACAAAACAGGTTCGAAGCGCGATTCTCCACCACAAAAAAAGGACACCCTGCGGTGTCCCATTTTGTGGCGGAGAATCAGAGATTCGAACTCTGGAACCGTGTTACCGGTTACACGATTTCCAATCGTGCGCCCTCGACCAACTAGGCGAATTCTCCAAATGTTCAATTTGCTAAGTAAGTATATCACATCTTATTTCAAAAATCAAGACATTTTTTCATTTTTATAATTTTTTTTGAAATAGGTTAAAAATCCCTTAAAATTCTTTACAAAATCAAGTAAATATGATACCATAAACATAGTAAATTAACTCGAGGTGCGATATGATTATTACCACTACTAAATATAAATATTGGCAAGAGGGTTGCCAAGCAGAAAAAAAGGGAACAATGCTTTCCTTTGGCGATGAAAGGCAAGAAATACGTGGCTTTGGCTGTTGCTTTAGTGAGCTTAGTGCAGAGGCGCTTAACGATCTTAGCGTTGAGGATAAAAACGCCGTTCTTGACGAGCTTTTTTTTGAGGATGGCTGTAATTTTAACTATTGCCGTACCCCAATAGGTGCCAGCGACTTTTCAACTGGCTTTTATTCTTACAATGAAACCGACGGTGACTATGAAATGGAGCATTTTTCCATTGAAAGAGACGAAAAGCTCCTGCTTCCGCTTATAAAAGAAGGCGTAAATCGCCAACCACAAATGCAAATGTTTGCATCCCCTTGGTGTCCCCCTCTATGGCTAAAAACCCACAACGCATACAGCTATGGAGTGTTTAACAAAACGGAACAAAATCTAAGGGCTTACGCACTTTACTTCAAAAAATATGTTCAAGCATACCACAAGGCAGGCGTGCCACTTGTTCACATCCATCCGCAAAACGAGCCTTGTAGCAATCAGGTTTTCCCATCCTGCGTATGGCAGGGTAGTGAGCTTGCCGAATTTATCGGCGGTTACTTAGGTCCGGCTCTTGAGGGTCAAGGGGTTGATATTTTCTTTGGTACAATCAATGGCCCGGAGGGTGGAGACCGCTATTCTTGGACAAAATATTGTAACTACTTAGGCCTTGCCATGCAGGACGAGAAGGCAAGAAAGTATATAAAGGGCGTTGGCTACCAATGGGCTGGCAAGTTTGCCGTACCACAAACAAGGGACGACTATCCTGAGCTTGAGATTATCCAAACAGAGTCCGAATGTGGCGACGGCGAAAACACATGGGAGCAAATGCTAAATATCTTCGGCTTGGCTCGTCACTATTTCCGCTTTGGCGCTTCAGCCTATGTCTATTGGAATCTTGCCTTAAAGGCAGGTCAACCAAGCACCTGGGGCTGGCACCAAAACTCATTGGTTTCTGTAAAAGACGGCAAAGCTGTTTTCACACCTGAATTCTATCTTATGAAGCATTTTTCACACTTTATAAAGCGTGGAGCGAGATACATAGAAACCAAGGGCGAGTTTTCATCATGCTGTGCAGCCTTCAAAAATCCGGATGGCAAAATTGTTTTGGTTGTATATAATCCATACGGCTTTGAAAAAACAATCACCGTTGAGGGCAAATCATATACGCTGCCACCCTATTCCGTAAGCACAATTGCATAAAAAAAGGCACTTAAAGTGCCTTTTTTATTGCGTCAAGAAGCTCGTCATATGTTTCAAAAGCAGGTAAATCTGGGTAGTCAGCCTTAATTTTATCAGTGCTCTTGAAAAGGAATCCGGCCTTGCTGTTAAGTATCATTCCAAGGTCGTTATAGCTGTCACCTGCGGCAATCGTCTCAAAACCTGCAGTTTGTAGTGCATTAACAGTAGTAAGCTTGGATTTTTCGCATCTCATTCTAAATCCGGTAATCTCGCCGTTTTCAGCCACCTCAAGAGTATTGCAGAAAATAGTAGGCATACCTAGCTTTTTCATAAGAGGTGCTGCAAACTGTGTAAATGTATCACTAATAATAATTACCTGTGTAAGGGAGCGTAGCTCGTCAAGAAATTCCTTAGCACCCTCCATAGGGTTGATTTTTGCAATAGTTTCTTGAATTTCCTTAAGACCAAGACCATGCTCCTTCAAAATGCCAATACGCCATTTCATAAGCTTGTCATAATCAGGCTCATCACGGGTTGTGCGCTTAAGCTCAGGGATGCCACTTGCTTCTGCAAATGCGATCCAAATTTCCGGCACCAAAACGCCCTCAAGGTCAAGACAAACAACATTCAAATTACTCATAATAATTACTCTCCTATTGCTATAAACTTTAGCACGCTAAAGCGATTCTATAAGTGTACCACACATAAAGCCTTTTGTCAATAATTCTTTGATAATTGACACAAAGTTTTTTATATGTTAAAATAAAGCATCTAATCTTTTGCTGCTAAGGAGAAAAGCATGAAAATAGGAATTTTTACAGACACCCACTATTGTCAAATAGATTATTTAGGAGACATCCGTCGCCCAATGCTTTCCTATGACAAAATCAAAGCCACAATGTCCATTTTTCAAAAGGAAAAGGTGGATATGGTCTTTTGCTTGGGAGATTTAACTGATAAAAGAGAGGACGACACAAGAAAGGACTCCTTAGAAAACCTAGAAATTCTTGCAAAATTGATAAATTCCTACAAAATTCCCTTTTATCTAATCACAGGGAATCATGACCATTTGCTTCTTAAGCAGTCAGATTTTGAGGAAAAATTTGAAAACGTTTCTCCCTTGACCCTCCAAAAGGAAGACATCACATTCATTTTGTTAGATGCAAATTATCGCTCAAGCATGCAAAGCTTTGATGAGGCTGGAGAGGTATGGTATGATGCTAATATTCCGCCTCAGCAAAAAAAGCTCTTGGAGTCGACCTTAAAGGACTGCAAGCAAGCAGTAATTCTTGTTCATGAATGCCTTGACCCAACCGTTGATTCCAATCATATCATAAGAAACGCAGGAGAAATAAGACAAATCATCAAAGAAAGCGGCAAGGTAAAAATGGTAATCCAAGGTCATTTTCATCCCGGTGCAGAAAGCATAATTGACAATATACCATATATAACAGTTCCTGCTATGTGTGAAAAAGAAGATATGCCATACAGAATAATAGAAATATAAAAGAGGGCACAAAGCCCTCTTTCTTATATTAAGCTTGAAATATCATAGCCGTTATCCTCGGAAAGATAAATATCGCAAAGAGACAAAATTTCATCCTTGGAAACAAAAACATTTTTATCCTCAACTGCAGCCACTAAAAAGCCGGCATTGTGAGCTGTGGTAATGGCGTAATAAGCATCCTCAAAAACGTAAGTATCATCCTTTGTTGTTCCGAGATACTCAAGTGCTAACTCATAAATTACAGGCTGCGCCTTTCCAACTCCAACCTCACCGGTTGTAAAAATTCTTGAAAAATACTTTTCAATGCCTAATCTGGAAAGCACTCGCTCCACCATAAACCTGTCTGTTGCTGTGGCAAGACACATCCTTACACCCCTTGAAAGGAATGTATCAAGCATATTGATCACACCGGATTTTACACTAACATCATTTTCGTAGTGATAAGCTATAATATCGTACATTTGCTTGTGGGTTTCCTCGAAGGTAAGAGTAAGACCAAGCTCTCTTACGGCATAATTATAAAATTCCTTCATTCCCAATTCAAGAAAGCGTCTGTTATCTCCGGCCTTGGAGAGTAAATCATTCTTTTCCAAAAATTCCTCAGCAACAGTTGCCCAATAATTCATAGAGTTGAGCAGAGTGCCGTCCATATCAAAAATTGCGCCCTTTATCTTGTTCATATCAAATTTTCCCAATCTATTTTTTTGTCTTTAAAGTAATAGGTCTTATCCCTTTCGCCAATTTCGCGTATAACCCTGCAAGGGTTACCAACAGCCACTACATTGGCAGGTATATCCTTTGTAACAATGCTTCCTGCACCAATAACGGAGTTTTCGCCGATTGTAACACCGGGCAAAATCACACAGCCTGCACCAATCCAAGCATTATCTCCAATATGTACATCTACATTATATTGTGTATTTTTTACTCTTAGCTCAGGATCAATAGGATGTCCGGCTGTAGCAATCACAACATTAGGACCTATCATGACACGGCTACCAATATATATGTGAGCATCATCAACCAAGGTCAAATTGAAGTTTGCGTAAACATAATCTCCAAGATGGGTATGCTTACCACCCCAGTTAGAATGAAGTGGAGGCTCAATGTAACAGCCTGTTCCCACCTCGGCAAACATTTCCTTTAGTAATGCTTCGCGCTTTTGTCCCTCAAGTGGTCTTGTAGCATTAAAATCATACATTTTTTCAAGGCAAAGGAGCTGGTCTCCCATAATCTCCTCATCGGCACAATAATAAACAAGTCCCTTTTCCATGCGTTCCTTTTGTGTCATTAATTCACCTCCAAAAAAAGACAAGATTATTATATAATAATCGGCAAGAAAAAGCAATAGAAATAATATATTTATTTACAAAAATAGACACATTCTTGATGATATTACAGAAAAAACCTCTTGTCAACCTAAGGTTTACAAAAGCAACCTTATTTTCCTTGCCAAAAAAGCAAAAGTGTGCTACCATAAATATCGCAGAGGAGGCGAGTCAATGAGAATTGAAGAAAAGATATTTATTTTGAGGAGACAAAAGGGCTTGTCACAGGAGGGTCTTGCTAACAGACTAAATGTTACACGACAGGCTGTCTATAAATGGGAGGCTGGTATATGCCTACCTGAAATCGAAAAGATTAAGCAAATGGCAACACTTTTTGGTCTTACCACCGAGGAGCTTATAAATGATGAAATAAGTCTACCAAAGGACAATGAGGATAACGAAAGAAGTCCTGAGCTGTCCCTAAGCGATGAAGCACAACCGATAGAAAATAAAGACAACAAACGAAAAAAATGGCTCATACCGGTAATTATCGGGGCTGTCGTGTTGATAGCGCTGGCAGTAGTAATAGGTGTTGTGATCCATAATCAAAGTCAAGGGGCTCTTTGCGTTCACGAGTATGGTCCTTGGACTATAAATGACGTTTCCCATAAAAGAATTTGCAAAAAGTGCGAGGACGTGTTTGTAGAAGACCATATTTACGAGGATAATATATGCGCTGTTTGCAATCGAATTAAAATTGAAGAAACAAGTGGGCTTTCCTTCGTTAAGGTGGAGGGGAAAGAGGAATATAAGCTTTATTCCTTGGGCTCTGCTGCTGTTAAAAAGCCGGAGCAAATTAATATACCGGCTTATTACGATGGCTTGCCGGTTACCACAATTGCAGCTAACGCCTTCAATAATTGTGATTTCGTTAAAAAGATTTACCTACCAAGCACTATAACACACATAGAGTCATATGCGATGACCGGAGCAGGCGGAAAGGCGGGAAGCTCTAGCTATTATGGCGTTGGCTACCCAACGGTATCTCTATATTATCAAGGAAGCTTGGAGGACTGGTTCAATATAACAGTAGAGGCAAACTCTATAAGAAGAAATACAGCACTATATATCGATAATCTGCAGGTCAGAGATTTGGTAATTCCGGAGTTGATAACCGAGGTGCCAAAATACAGCTTTAATAATTTTTGCTTTAACACCGTTACTATAGGAGATCATGTTACAAAAATTTGCCAAGGCGCATTTAGCTTTGCTAATATAGAAGTGAAGTTAAATCTCGGTACAGGCTTAGAGGAAATTTGTGAGGGAGCCTTCTACTATAGCGATGGAATCGACCAGCTATTTCTCCCCGAGAGCTTGAAAATTATTGGGCAAAGAGCATTTAGCGCCACGGACATTCACTCCCTTAATATTCCGGACAGTGTAGAATATATAGGCGAGGCTGCATTTTCTATTTGTAGCTACATTAACTTTGTTCATATAGGCAAGGGTGTATGCTACATAGGCAAGGGAGTCTTTGATGGAAGCGATAATAATATTCATCTGTTTACAATTGCCGCGGAGGGTACGTTTGAAATATACAATTCAAACGGAGAATATATGGGAAATGTTGACGCAGAGCTTATAAACGAAAAGCCTCTTAACTATATGCTAAATCAAAACCTTTACTGCACCTTTGTCAAGGAGGGTTACTTAAAATAAAAATAAGGGTGGTAGACAAAACGTCTATCATCCTTTTTTTGTTAAAAATACTTGTATAAAAAACACAATTATGCTAAAATAGTTATGAATTTTTCCGAAAGGATATAAAAAAGTGAACGAAAAGCAGAAAAGAATTAGAAATTTCTCTATAATAGCCCACATTGACCATGGTAAATCTACCTTGGCTGACCGTATTTTGGAGTATTCCGAGGCAGTTACAAAGAGAGAAATGGAAGAGCAGCTTCTTGATAATATGGATCTTGAAAGGGAGCGTGGCATTACCATTAAAGCCCGTGCCGTTAGGATCAACTATAAGCACAAGGACGGACAGGAGTATATTCTTAACCTTATTGATACCCCCGGCCACGTTGACTTTAACTACGAGGTTTCCCGTTCGTTAAACGCCTGTGAGGGGGCGCTTTTGGTTGTTGACTCAACACAGGGTATTGAGGCGCAAACCCTTGCCAATGCATATTTGGCAGTTGATTGCGACCTGGAAATCGTACCTGTTATTAATAAAATCGACCTACCCTCTGCCGATGTTGATAGAGTAAGAAATGAAATAGAGGACGTTATAGGCATCGTTGCCGAGGATTGTCCTGCCGTTTCTGCAAAGGTAGGCTTAAATATTGACCAGGTGCTTGATGCCATAGTGGAGAAAATTCCTTGCCCACAGGGTGACGAAAACGCACCGCTAAAGTGCCTTATCTTCGACTCTCACTACAATTCCTATCTTGGCGTTGTAGTATATGTTCGTGTTATGGATGGCACACTTAAGGCTGGCGATAGGATTAGACTTATGAGCACAGGCGCAAAATACGAGGTTGTAGAGGTTGGCCACCTAAGCGCCTTTGGACTTGAAAAGGCGGACTCCATATCAGCCGGAGAGGTAGGATATATTACTGCCAGCATTAAAACCGTTAGCGAAACTCGCGTTGGTGACACTGTTACCAATGACGAAAACCCAACAAGTGAGCCATTAAAGGGATTTAAGGAAGCCTTGCCAATGGTATTCTCCGGTATTTATCCTGCAGATGGTGCAAGATATAATGACCTGCGTGATGCACTTGAAAAGCTAAAGCTAAACGATGCAGCCCTTTCCTTTGAGCCTGAAACCTCAATTGCCCTTGGATTTGGCTTTAGATGCGGCTTCCTTGGTCTTTTGCATATGGAAATTATCCAGGAAAGGCTTGAAAGAGAGTTTAACCTCGATTTAATTACCACAGCACCAAGCGTTATTTACAAGATAGAAAAGACAAATGGGGAAATTATTTATGTAGATAACCCATCAAACTACCCAAGCCCTGATACCATTTCCGTGGCATATGAGCCAACTGTTAAAACAAGCATAATCACCCCAACAGAATTTGTTGGTGGAATTATGGATCTTTGTCAGGACAGACGCGGTATTTTCAAGGATATGAAATATCTTGATTCTCAAAGGGTTGAGCTTCACTATATTATGCCACTTAACGAAATTGTTTACGACTTCTTTGATGCGTTGAAGAGCAGGAGTAAGGGTTATGCGTCCCTTGACTACGAGCTTGCAGGCTATGAGCCGAGCAACCTTGTAAAGCTTGACTTCTTGCTTAATGGCGAGATTGTGGACGCGCTTACATTTATCGTTCATAGCGACAAAGCATATGCCCGTGCAAGAAGGATAGCAGAGAAGCTAAAGGACAACATTTCAAGACAGCTCTTTGAGATTCCAATTCAAGCCGCCATCGGCTCTAAGGTTATAGCAAGAGAAACAGTAAGAGCGCTCCGAAAGGACGTGCTTGCAAAATGCTATGGTGGCGATATTACAAGAAAGAAAAAGCTTCTTGAAAAGCAAAAAGAGGGTAAAAAGAAAATGCGTCGTCTTGGCTCTGTTGAGGTTACCCCTGAGGCGTTTATGGCTGTGCTCAAGCTTGGCGATGATGAAAAATGAGAGCATTAGGACTATATATCCACATTCCATTTTGCAAGCAAAAGTGCAATTATTGTGATTTTTATTCTCTCGGTGGATGTGAAAAATCTACCATTGAGGAATATATCGATTGCCTATGTAAGCAAATTGAAAAAGAGCAAGAGGAATATAAGGACTACACGGTAGACACTATCTTTTTAGGTGGTGGCACTCCATCTCTTGTGGCACCCAAAGATGTGAAAAAGCTTTTTGCTCAAATCTACAAGTGCTTTAAGGTTGAAAGGTGCGCTGAGATTTCTATAGAGATTAACCCGGGCACAGTCGATGAAGAAAAGCTAAAAGCTTATAAAAGCGTAGGTATAAACAGAATCAGCATAGGGCTTCAAAGCACAAGCAACAAGGACTTAAAGGCTTTGGGGAGAATACACACCTATGAGGTGTTTTTAGAAACCTACAAACAGATAAGGAATATGGGCTTTGAAAATGTTAGCGTGGACCTTATGTATGGTCTGCCTGACCAAAAAACTGCAGATTTTCTAAATATCCTTGAGCAAGTGTCTGATTTTCAGCCTGAACACATTTCCGCATACTGCCTCAAAATCGAGGAAAACACCCCTTTTGGTAGGATAAAGGACACATTATCCTTACCAACCGATGAGGAGGAGTATGAAACGTATCTTGCACTTTGCAGCTTTCTTGAGAAAAAGGGCTATTTGCAATATGAGATTAGCAATTTTTCAAAGGCAGGCTTTAGGTCAAAGCACAATCTAAAGTACTGGCTGGGAGAGGAATATCTCGGTCTTGGACCCGACGCTCATTCCTTTATCGGCGGAAAACGCTTTAGCTACTTGCCATCCTTGGAAAAATATATAAGCTTCCCCTCGAAGGAGTACGACAAAAGCGACAGTATACTTTCAGCAGAGGATGAGTACCTTATGCTGAGGCTTCGCCTAAGCGATGGCGTTGATTCTCGTGCCTTTTACTTAAAATTTGGCAAGGAACTTACAAAAACCTATCCAAATATAGAAAAATTTATAAAAAGTGGTCATATTTTAGCAGATAACGGAATATATAAGCTAAGTACAGAGGGCTTGTTCGTTAGCAACTACATTTTGACAGAGCTTTTCGACATTTAACGCGCTAAGAACAAAAAAATCGACCCTGTGTCCGTTTTTGCACTGGCGCGTTTTTTAATTTTATTTTAATTTTTTGTCATTTTCATTGACTAATCAATTACTTTGTGCTAAAATTAGTTATCAAAAAAAGGAGGTGCCTTTATGGAAAGTAGGGAGCTTAAGCTGATTGTAGCTCAAAATATTTACTATTTAAGAACAATAAATCACCTTACACAATATGAGCTTGGTCAAAAGTTAAATTATTCTGACAAGGCAATCTCCAAGTGGGAAAGAGGAGATGGCTTGCCGGATGCACTTGTGCTTCTGCAAATGAGCCAGCTTTTTGATGTTACCGTTGATTATATTTTGACAGAGCATAAGGAGCAGGACAAAAAGGTTGAGGCTGCGCCACAAAGCAAGGTTAAGAAGATGATAACCTTAATTGCAATTGTCGGTGTGTATTCATTAGCCTTGCTTGCATATGTTATGCTTGCCTTTGCAGAAATTTACCACTGGCAGATTTTCATTTATGCCGTACCGGTTTGCGCAATCGTTTCAATAGTGTTTGCCTCGGTTTGGAACAAGGGCAAGGGAGTGTTTGTTTTTGCATCAATTCTTGTGTGGTCAATTCTTGCCACAGTTTATTTTGCCATAACAAGCGCAATCGGCTATGAAAATATGCTTTGGATGATTTTCTTAGTCGGCATTCCAATTCAAATTATTGTATTTCTTGCCTTCGGTATTAAAATTACAGTTACCTTTAACAAAAACAATTTGCCAAGCTTACTAAAAAAGGGTAAAAAGAAAAACGATGATGAAGTAAACGAAAATAGCCCACAAGACCAATAAATACAAGGCACTCTACGGACAGTAGAGTGCCTTTTTTTAGCTCTATTTTGTGTTTTTTAAGGGGGAGAGTGAAAAAACGCATTAGTAGGTAGACTTTTAATAATAATGTTGATAAAATTCCTTTGTCGGGGCAAGAATTAAGTTAGCCCTAAAGTGAAAGGAAAAACAAAAAATGGCAAATTACGTGTTAACAACCTGCTCAACGGCAGATATTAGCTGTGAGCATCTTAAGGAAAGAAACATAGACTATCTTAGCTTTTCATATTTTGTAGATGGTAAGGAATATAAGGACGATTTAGGGAAGAGCCTTACTTATGAGGAATTTTATCAGCTTATGCGTAGTGGTAGCGATACAAAAACAGCTCAGCCAAATATAGAAGAAATCAAGAAGTTCTTTAGACCCTATCTAAATCAAGGCAAGGACATTATTCATTTAATGCTTTCCTCGGGGCTTTCCGGCGCTATGGCATCAGCAAAAATTGCAGTTGATGAGCTAAAGGAAGAATACCCAGACAGAAAAATTTATGTTGTAGACTCCCTTGGTGCTTCGTCAGGCATGGCGCTTTTAACTGACGAAATGGCAGACCGTCGCGATAGTGGTATGGATATAGAGGAGCTTTATAGCTGGGCAGAGGAAAACAAGCTAAAGGTACACCATTGGTTCTTTTCCACTGACTTAACATACTATGTTAAGGGTGGTAGAGTTTCAAAGGTTGCAGGCTGGTTTGGCACAATTCTTAAAATTTGCCCTCTTCTTAATATGGATGTAAATGGCAAGCTCGTCCCACGTGAAAAAATCAAGGGCAAGGCAAGCGTTATTAAGCAAATAGTTAAGAAAATGGAAGAAAATGCAGATGGTGGCACCGAGTACAGCGGCAGATGCTACATTTCCCACTCTGATGATATAGAAAGTGCCGAGGCTGTAAAGGCTCTAATTGAAGAAAAATTCCCAGGCATTAAGGGCGAGGTGCTTATAAATAGCATAGGCACAACAATAGGATCACATGCCGGTCCGGGTACAGTAGCAGTATTTTTCATGGGCAAGGAAAGAATTAACTAACAGGAGTATAGGCAAGATGTGCTACAATAAAATTAATGGCGAGGACTATCGCGTTTTAATTCTCAATGCAGCAAAATGCCTTGAGGATAACGAAAACGAAATAAATGAGCTAAATGTGTTTCCCGTTCCCGACGGAGATACAGGCTCTAATATGTCAAAAACGGTTGGAAATGCCGCAAGAGAGCTTTTAGATAACGATTCCTGTGACCTTAACGAGGTTGCTGATAAAACAGCAAGGGCTATGCTTCATGGCGCACGCGGTAACTCTGGTGTAATCGTCAGCTTGCTTTTCCGTGGTATTGCCAAGGGGCTAAAGGGTAGCTTTGAATGTGACGGAAGGGCATGGGCAGAGGCACTTAAGCAGGGAGTTGATTCTGCCTACGGAGCTATTGAAAATCCTGCCGAGGGTACAATTCTTACAGTAGCAAGAAAATGCGCCGAGGCGGCAACTGAGGCATCTAAGGAGCAAAATAGCTTTGAATATGTTTTAGAGGTGGCAATAGATGCTGCCGAAAAGGCGCTTGAGGAAACTATAAGCCAAAACCCTGTGCTTGAAAAGGCAGGTGTTGTGGACGCAGGTGGTATGGGCTGGCTTCTCGTTATGAAGGCTATGTTAAGCGCCCTAAAGGGAGATATGAAGGTAAGCTACACCCCCAAAAAAGAAACAGAAGGGTCACAGCCTAAGGCGAATTTTTCAGCATTTGCTACTGACGATATCAAGTTTTCCTTCTGTACAGAATTTATAATTACAAAAAACGACCAGAATGTAAATAGTGCCCCTCTTAAAAAATACCTTTCAAATATGGGCGATAGCTTAGTGATGCTTGACGATGGCGAAATTATCAAGGTGCATATCCACACAAACGAGCCGCATGCCGTTTTAGGAGAGGCTCTGAAATGGGGCATTTATGAAAATGTCAAGGTGGAAAATATGCGCACCCAGCACACAAGCAAAATAATAGAAAGCAAAGCCCCGCTTAAAGATTATGGCTTTGTAACCGTTGCAAGCGGAGATGGCATTTGTCAGCTGTTTAGTGAGCTTGGTGCGGACAAAATTGTGTCCGGTGGTCAAACCATGAACCCATCAACAGAGGACATATTTAGGGCAGTTGAGGAGATAAACGCAAAAACAGTATTTATTCTACCAAACAATAAGAACATAATTTTAACGGCAGAGCAGGTAAAATCTCTTGCAAAATGTGATGTTATAGTTATACCTACAAAATCCATACCGCAGGGCATTAGTGCAATGCTTTCCTTTAACGAAGCATTTTCCCCAAAGGAAAATACCGAGTCAATGATAGATTCCTTAGGTAGCGTTACCACAATGCAAATTACCTATGCTGTAAGAAGCACCACCTTTGACGGTGTCGAAATAGAAGCAGGGGATTATCTGGGGCTTTTGGAAAGCAAAATGCTTCTTTCGGCAAAAAGCATAGATGAGGTTATAAAAGCCTTCGCAGAAAAGCTAAAGGGACAAGGCAAGGAATCTATAAGTATATATTACGGCTGTGATGTTACAGAGGATCAAGCACAAAGCCTTATAAAAAGCCTTGAAGCTCTTTTGCCAAACGCATCAATAGAGCTATATAAGGGCGACCAGCCGGTATACTATTATATTATCTCAGCAGAATAAAAAAAGAGGCATAGCTAAAAAAGTTATGCCTTTTTTTGTTTTCCTATTGACAATATTGCTTTAGCATGCTAAAATATTTTCATAATAAACCGTTGATACGGAGATAAAGGTAGTTATGATACCACAGAGAGTCCTCGTTTGCTGAGAGTAGGGCGTAAAACAGGCTATCAAATGGACCGTGGAGGGCGCAGTCAAAGGCTTTTTGCTTAGTATTCTGCGACGTTTGATGCGCGTTAGTTATCAGGAGTATGGCTGTACTCTGCAAAGCGCACACTTTTGTGTGAATTCAAGGTGGCACCGCGGATATGTTTATTCGTCCTTGATAGAAAAGCATAGGCTTTTTCTGTCGAGGCTTTTTGTTTTTAAGGAGTAAATATGGAAGCATTTGTTAAACGATGGCGTGGCTATCTAACCAAAAACTAATATACTGACTAAAGGAGAATATAATTATGAATTTCAATGGTGTAAATTTTGATACTTATTTTAAAAACTATCCAAATAGCGAGGGCTTTTTTGGAAAATATGGCGGAGCATATGTTGCAGAAAACCTAAAAAAGGCAATGGAAGAAATAACAGAGGCTTATTTTACAATTTGTAAATCCAGCAAATTTATTGGAGAGCTTCGAAAAATCCGTCGTGAATTTCAAGGTAGACCGACCCCGATTTCATATCTTGAACGTCTTTCCACTAAGCTTGGCAATGTTCAGCTTTATGTAAAGAGAGAGGACCTAAACCACTCTGGCGCTCATAAGCTTAACCACTGTATGGGCGAGGCGTTGCTTGCTAAGTATATGGGTAAGAAAAAGGTTATTGCTGAAACAGGTGCAGGTCAGCACGGTGTTGCTCTTGCAACTGCAGCCGCATACTTTGGCTTAAAATGTGACATCTATATGGGTTCTGTTGATATTAAAAAGCAGGCTCCAAACGTTGCAAGGATGAAAATCCTCGGTGCAAACGTAATTGAGGTTAAGGAGGGGCTTGCTACTCTTAAGGAAGCAGTAGATGCAGCCTTCGATGCATATTCAAAGGAGTACGAGGACGCAATTTATTGCATCGGCTCCGTTCTCGGTCCGCATCCATTCCCAATGATGGTAAGAGACTTCCAAAGTGTTGTAGGCATTGAGGCAAGAGAGCAGTTTGTTGGTATGACAGGCGAGCTTCCTGATGCAGTAGTTGCTTGCGTTGGTGGTGGCTCAAACGCAATGGGCATTTTCTCGGGCTTCCTAAATGACCCTGTTGAGCTTTATGGCATTGAGCCTCTTGGCAGAGGAGAGCAGCTTGGCGACCACGCAGCCAGCCTAAAATATGGTACAGAGGGTATTATGCACGGCTTTAACAGCATTATGCTAAAGGATGAAAATGGTGATCCGGCACCGGTGTATTCCGTAGCCAGCGGCCTTGACTATCCATCCTCCGGTCCTGAGCATGCATTCCTGCACGACCTTGGCAGAGTAAAATATGATGTTGTAAATGATGATGAAACAGTCGATGCCTTCTTCGAGCTTGCTCGTATGGAGGGTATTATTCCGGCTATCGAAAGCGCTCACGCTGTTGCATATGGCATTAAGCTTGCAAAGCAAATGAGAACAGGCTCTGTTCTTATTAACCTTTCCGGCAGAGGCGATAAGGATATGGATTATATCATAGAAAAATATGGCATCAGATAATAAAAAAACAGACACAGGGTGGGACCTGTGTCTGTTTTTTTATTCAATAATCTGATTTACAAAGTTCTTAATCTTGTTATGTATAACATCGTGCTGTGGGTTTAGCATCTGCTGAGCATATACAATGGTAATTTGCTTTTCAGGGTCCATAGAAACAAGGAAGCCTGCAGCACCATCCCAGCCAAACTCTCCAATAGAGGTTAGGTTTCCACCACGGCCAACACCGATTTTGGTTCTAACACCAAAGCCGTAGCCATATTCAGCATTAGACATCCAGCAGGAAAAGTCCTTATACATTTGGCTGCCAACAGGCAGTGTATTTGTTCTCATTAGGTTTACAGTGGCCTTAGAGAGGATTCTTGCACCGTTCATACCCTTGCCGTAGTTTGTCATAGCATAAGCAAACTTTAGATAGTCGTCAACGGTTGTAAATACACCGGCTCCACCGGAGTCGTATTCCTCTCCAAGCACATACTCGTTTTTCTTTTCAACCCTTTCCGGATATCCAAGAGAGTAGTTAAAGCGATATTGAGCGCACATTTTTTGCTCAAGCTCTTGACTTGGATGGAAGCATGTGTTTGTCATACCAAGGGGATCAAAAATAACCCTCTTTACATAGTCAGCAAACCTTTCGCCGGTTGCCACCTCAACAAGGCAAGCAAGCACATCATGACAAAGGCTGTATTGAAAATGGGTGTTAGGCTCAAAATCAAGTCCACCCTGGCAAATTGCCCGTACAATCTCTCTTGTAGGAGCCTTTGGGTTCTTTTTAATAGCTTCTTTGATTGCAGGCGCATTAAGGTCGTAGTTAAAGCCGGCTGTCATATTGAAAAGGTCGTGTATTCTCATCTCGCCCTTAATAGGCTCGTAGGTGACACTTCCGTCCTCGTGAACAGTCTTAACCTTTACATTTTTAAATTCCCCAAGATACCACCAAACAGGATGTGTCATAAGGAACTTGCCCTCTTCAAATGCGTGAAGAGCAGCAGCACAGCAAATTGGCTTAGAGGCAGAGTAAATATAATAATACTCGTCCCCCTTCATGGGAATGTTATTTTCCTTGTCGGCATAGCCGCATTGGTAATTAAAAACCTCTTTTCCTTGGTGTAAAACTCTTACATCAAGGCCGGGCACCTTTTCCCTAACGGGAATAGTGTCAAGATATTTTTGTAGTGAAGAAAAAGTATACATTTTAGATAGTCTCCAGTTTAATAAGATTTGTGCTTCCGCTTTCGCCGTTGGTAATACCGCCGGTAATAACGATCTTGTCGCCCTTCTTTAGCTTAAAGGTCTGCTTAGCAGCCTTGTTAGCCATATAAAACAGCACGTCAGTGGAATTAACCACCTCGCACATAACAGGTGTAACACCCCAAGAAAGAGCAAGCTTTCTCCAAGTTTGCTCGCTGGTGGTCATACCGATAATATCAACAGGGGCTCTAAAACGAGATACCATTCGAGCAGTAATTCCGGAAATGGAGCAAACAACAATAGCCTTTGCGTGTATATCAATAGCCATACATGCCGTTGAATGTGAGATTGCGTCAACTGCATTTCTTATAGTAAAATCAGCAGAGGAGAAAAGAGAATCGTAGTTAATATAGCTTTCAGTTTTTTCGATAATCTTTGACATTGTCTTAACTGTCAAAGCAGGGTACTTACCCATAGCAGTTTCGCCGGAAAGCATCACAGCACTGGAGCCGTCATAAACCGCATTTGCAACATCAGAAATTTCAGCACGAGTAGGGCGCGGGTTGTTTATCATTGACTCAAGCATTTCAGTAGCAGTAATAACGCGCTTACCAAGCATTCTGCACTTAGTAATTAGATGCTTTTGAGTTACAGGAAGCTCCTCAAATGGAATTTCCACACCAAGGTCGCCACGGGCAACCATAATGCCGTCACATTCCTTGCAAATTTCCTCAATGTTGTCAACACCGCTTCTGTTCTCAATCTTGGCAATAATATCGACATTTTCCCCACCATTTGCCTTCAAAAACTCTTTAACATCAATAAGGTCCTGGCGCCTTGAAACAAAGGAGCAAGCAATAAAATCAACCCCCTGCTCAATACCGAAAAGCAAGTCGCTCTTGTCCTGCTCAGAAAGGTATTCCTGGTTTAATACCTTGTTAGGGAAGCTCATGCTCTTGAAATTAGAAAGCTCTCCGCCGACAACGGTTTTACAAATGGCTTGAGTAGCATTAAGCTCCACAACCTCAAAAATAACAAGACCGTTATTTACAAGCACCTTGTCGCCAACAGAAAGGTCGTTTATAAGTCCCTTGTAGTTTACGCCAACTATTTTCTCGTTACCAACAACCTCATCGGTTGTAAAGATAAAGGTGTCTCCGTCGTTTATAGTAACAGAGCCGTTTTCAAAGCTTCTGATTCTATATTCAGGACCCTTTGTATCGAGCATAATAGCAATAGGCAAGTCAAGCTTTTCTCTTACAGCCTTAATAAGATTTATCTTTTCAAGATGGTCCTCGTGGGTTCCGTGTGAAAAGTTAAGTCTAGCAACATTCATGCCGGCAAGACAAAGCTCAGTAAGTGTCTTTTCATTTCCACAGGCAGGACCTATGGTGCATACAATTTTGGTTTTTCTCATTGTTTATTCCTCTGGTGTTTCAATAAATTGGCTGTTATAAAGCTGAGAATAAAAGCCCTTGCTCTTAATCAGCTGATCATGTGTGCCCATTTCAATTATTTTACCCTTGTTCATAACAAGAATAACATCAGCCTCCTTAATAGTAGAAAGCCTGTGGGCAACTATAAATGAGGTGCGTCCCTCCATAAGCTTGAAAAACGCCTCTTGAATTTTTAATTCTGTGCGAGTGTCAATGGAGGATGTAGCCTCGTCGAGAATGAGCATAGGGGGTAAAGCAAGCATAATTCTTGCAATACACAAAAGCTGCTTTTGTCCTTGGGAAAGTGGAGAGCCCTCATCGGAAATATAAGTGTCATATCCCTGTGGAAGTCTCTTTATAAAGCTGTGGGCATGGCACGCCTTAGCCGCACTGATAATTTCCTCGTCGGTAGCGTCTGGCTTACCCATTTTTATATTGTCCTTAACGCTGCCGGACTGTAGCCAGGTTTCCTGTAAAACCATACCGTAGCTTTGGCGCAAGGAGTGTCTTGTTATATCTCTTATATCTGTATTATCAACAGAAATGGAGCCACTGTTGACATCATAAAACCTCATAAGCAGGTTAATAAGTGTTGTTTTTCCACAACCGGTAGGGCCAACAATTGCAACCCTCATACCGCTTTTAACCTCAAGATTTAGGTCCTTTATAAGCTCCTTGTCAGATGAATATGAAAATTCAACATCCTTAAGTGAAACATTACCATTTGTATCAGTAAGTACAAGGGCATTTTCCTTGTCAGCCACCTCGTTTTTCTCATCAAGAAATTCAAAAACTCGTCCGGCGCAGGCAAGTGCATTTTGTAGCTCTGTTACCACGCTTGAAATTTCATTAAACGGCTTTGCAAATTGGTTTGCGTAGCTTAAGAAGGTGGATAGCATACCAACGGTAAATGGTACACTTATTGATTCTGGCAAAGCGTTTATTACAGCTAAAGCACCAACAAGGGCAACTCCGGCATAAATAAGAGCGTTTACAAATCTTGTTGTCGGGTTAACAAGGGATGAGAAGAAGATAGCCTTTGTGGATGCCTTTTTTAGCTCCAAATCAGCCTTATCAAATTCCTCAAGTGCCTCATCCTCGTGACTAAATGCCTTTACAACCTTAAGGTTACTGATTGTTTCGTCAATTATTGCAGTCTCGGTAGCCTTGGCTTCCGCCTGCTTCTTGAAAAGAGAATATGTGCTCTTCGAAATAAAGCTTGCAATAAAGAGGGAAAGTGGGGTCAAAACAACCACCACAATAGTAATAACCCAGTTTAGTGAAAGCATAAACACAAAGGTTGCCACAATTGTAACAATACCGGTAAATAGCTGTGTAAAGCCCATAAGCAAGCCATCAGTGAACTGGTCAATATCAGAAATCATACGGCTGACAATCTCTCCGTAGGAGTGAGAGTCAACATAGCCAAGTGGTAGCTTTTCCAGCTTGTCAAAGGCCTCGTTTCTTATATCTCTTGTTACATTGTAGGTAATTTTGTTGTTTATAAGACTCATTACCCATTGGATAAGGGCAACAGCACCGGCTAAAATACAAATTTCAATAAGAATAGGCGCAATTTCAAGCCCCTGGTCAATGGCATCAATGACATCGCCAATTCTTATAGGAATGTAGAGCGTTAAGCCTACGCTACAAAGGGCAAAGAGCAGAGAAATAATAATTAAAAACCAATATCTTTTAAGATAGCTCAAAACAAGCTTAAGAGTAGCAGCACCCTTCATTATTCCTCGCCCCCCTTCTTAAATTGAGAGGCGTAAATCTCGGCATATACAGGGCAGGAGGCAAGTAGCTCCTTGTGTACGCCTATGCCCACGATTTTACCATCGTCTAAAACAATTATTTTATCTGCATTTTGTATAGATGCAGTTCTTTGCGAAACTATAAATACGGTTGGCTTATAGTCAATGCCGGCAATAGCAGTTCTTAACCTTAAATCGGTTAAATAGTCAAGTGCGCTTGAAGAGTCATCAAGCACAATAATCTCCGGCTTGCCAACTAGTGCGCGGGCAATAGTGAAGCGTTGTCTTTGTCCACCGGAAAGGTTTTTACCACCCTGCTCAACAACAAAGTCAAGTCCACCCTCCTTGGAGTCCAAAACATCCTTTGCCTGCGCAATCTCAATAGCCTTTATAATTTCCTCGTCGCTTGCTGTCTTGTCGCCCCATTGCAGGTTATCTCGTAAAGTACCCTTAAACAAAACAGCCCTTTGAGGTGTCATACCAATTTTTTCACGTAGATCGTCAAGCTCATAGGACTTAACATTTCTGCCGTTTACAAAAACCTCGCCCTTTTCGGCATCATAAAATCTGCCAATCATATTGATTAGTGAGGTTTTTCCCGAGCCTGTACCACCAATAATTCCAACAGTTTCTCCCTTGGATACGGTAAAGTCTATATTTTCAAGAGAGTACTCAGGAGAAGAGGCGTAACGCAAGTATGCATTTCTAAATTCGACAGCGTATTGCGGATCGCTACCCTCAAGCGCCATAATTTCCTGTGAGGATTTTATTTCTAAAACCGCCTCAATTCTATTTGCAGAGGCAAGAGCCTTTGTTATAGTTATAATAAGATTTGCCAGCTTAATCAGCTCAATTAAAATTTGAGACATATAGTTGTAAAGAGCCACAAGCTGACCGGTTGTTAATGTGCTTGGATCTGTATTAACCTGTGTATTTCCCACATATAGAAGCACCACAATAGCAATGTTTACAATAGCATAGGTCAGAGGATTCATAACAGCAGAAATAGCACCAACAAACTTCTGTGCCTTGTTTAGTCCCTCGGTTTTTGTCTTGAACTTTCTTTGCTCGTCATTTTCAAGACCAAAGGCACGGATAACTCTTATACCTGTTAAATTTTCACGGGCAGAGCCTAAAACGCCATCAAGCCTTGCTTGGACCTTCTTGTAAAGTGGAATTGTTGCGCACATAATGCCAAAAACAACAATAGCCAAAAGAGGGATAGCGCCTACAAAAACAAGAGCAGCCTTTGCTTCCTTGTCAACAACAAAGCCCATAATCATTGCACCAAAAACGATAACAGGGGAGCGCATAAACAGTCTTAATGTTAGGTTAACACCTGTCTGCACCTGGTTTGCATCGCTTGTCATTCTGGTAATTAGAGTAGAGGTGCCAAGGGTGTCAATTTCTGTGTAGGAAAGAGATGTGATATGCTCAAAAAGGGAGTGCTTGATTTTTGAGGTAAAGCCAACAGCCGCCTTTGCTGCAAAATATTGTGCAAAAATCGTACAGGTAAGACCGATTGCACCAAGTCCGGCCATAATAAGACAGGAAATAACAATGTGCGAGGTGTCGCCATTTTTACCGGCAGGAATAGCTGTGTCAATAATATAAGCCACAACAAAAGGCACTAAAAGCTCAAAAAAAGCCTCAAGCATCTTAAAAAGCGGACTCAAAACACATTCCTTTCGATAGCCCTTCATGTACTTAAGTAGCTTTGTCATAAAAATCCCCCTTTCATAAATTCCATATTAAACTAACGTACAGTATAACACAAAAAAATCCCTATTACAATATATACACGCGCAAAAAGAAACAAAAAATTTAAAATAATGGAAAAATGAAAAGTGTAAAATTAAAAATAAATTCCTTACAAAACTTTGCATCTGCATAGATAATAGGCAAAAAAGCAGGGCTGAAAACGAAAAACATATTTCGACAAATAATATGCAAGGTGGGATAGATAGCATTGAGGTACAAAATCAAAGATACACTTTGCTAAAATATAAAGTTAAAAACAATTGTAATTATTTAAGTTATGTGTTAAAATTAAAATATAAAAGATGATCAAAGGAGAGCATGAATATGAAAAAAGGATTTATATTTTTATTTGCTATGGTATTGACGTTGCTTATGATTTTTACATGCTGTTCTTCGCAAGAAAACATTGATGATTTACCCGAGGAAGAAAAGGCAATGGCGGTAATGGAAAAAGCAGTCGAAAATATTGATAGTGCCTCATCTTATGCAACTGTAACGGGGATTACACTGCAAATATATGACCAAACAAAATTTATTGTTGATTTGGATATGGTTTCTATTTCGATGGGAAAAGGATCAGACGATTACAGATGCTCTGAAACAGGAGAAGTTGCTGTTACCATTTCAGATGTTACAAGAAAAATGAAAATGAAGAGTGGATATTTCTCAGGCACCATGTATATGATGCAAGAGGACGAAGGTGAGATTAACGGCTACTATTCTAAAATATCTGCCGAGGAGTATTTGGAGCATCAGAAAGCCATTAACTCGGGATCAGGTGCAAACGAAAATGCAAAAGCTGAAAGTAAAACGTGTGAAAAAAGCAACGACGGTGAATATACGGTAAAGGTTAGCCGTTTTAACAATGAAGCAATCGACCTTTTGATAGAGGACTTCTATTTTCTTTACTCCTATATCCCGTCTGAATATTACATAAATGATGCGGAGCTTACGTTTAATACAACCTCAGATCTCAATCCAAAAAGCTTGGAAATAAAGTTTGAAATATATGATAGTGAGCTAAACGCAGAGGCGAATAATGTAGAACTGGAGCTCCAAATAGAGTTCAATCATATAAATAGCATTGGAGAAATATCGCCGATTGATTTGACAAGCTACAAAGAGGTTGACGACCTTAGAGCATACAATTTTATATCTAAAGCAAGTAACGACCTTAGTGAAAGCAAGGATATAATTGAATTTGAAACGGAAACAATTACGAAGGTAGCATACGGCACTCAGCAGGAAACGCAAAAAAATAAATATAGCGGTGTTGTCGGCGTGGATGAGGCTGGAAATTATTTCTTTGACTATCGCTATACGGATAGGCTCGGGAAAAGACACAGATTCAACTATAAGTTGGGACAGGCTTTGAACGAAGCAGATGAAAATATTACAAACGACAAGGCCGCAAGAGAGTATTTCAATAAAGATTCGTTCCTCTTTCCTGTAACAGGATTTACCCTTGAAAATATCAGCGAAATGGAGTCCGAGGAGAAGGAATACAAGATTGTATACGAAGACCCTGACATTTCTCCTTACGAATCTATTATTTCCTCGGTAGGAGGAACTGCCACTGACAAAAGATCCAGCATCATAGTAACGTATGATAGTGAGGGAAGGGCTATCAAGGTGGAATATTCAATGTACATATTTATCAAATGTGAATATCAAAACATGATTCTTAATGTCTATAACAGGGCGAATCTTATATATCCCGCACCCGAAAATCATGAATAAATAAAAAAGAGAGAACTTTTTGTTCTCTCTTTTCGTTTATAAATTCAACAGGATTGGAAGTATAACAGGCTTTTTCTTTGTCTTTGCAAACACATACTTAGAAATTGCGTTTTTCATAAGCTCCTTTAGCTTGCTCCACTCCTTAATTCCCTCATCAAGTGCATCGACAAGCACCCTCGTTGCAATATCGCGTGCGCCATTTATAAGCTCCTCGCTTTCACGGACGTAAACAAAGCCACGGGAAACAATTTCCGGTCCGGACATCAAAATACCTTCCTCAAGGCTAACAGTAGCCACGGCGATAATAAGTCCACTTTCGGAAAGGTTCTTTCTGTCACGGAGAACAATGTTGCCAACATCTCCAATGCCCGAGCCGTCAATTAATACCTTACCTGCCTGAACAGTGCCACTAAAGCGCGCGCCCTCACTGTCGATTTCAATTACCTTACCAACGTCAGAAACAAAAATGTTTTCAGCGCTCATTCCCATGCCCTCGGCAAGCTCCTTGTGCTGTATTAAATGCCTATATTCCCCATGAACAGGCATAAAATATTTAGGCTTTATAAGTGCGTGCATCAGCTTTAGCTCCTCACGGCAGGCGTGTCCGGAAACATGAACCTCAACGCTGGTGTCGTGATAAACGTTTACGCCCCTTCTGTACATCTCGTTAACAATCTTACCAACAAGTGGCTCGTTGCCGGGTATAGCACTGGAGGAGAGCACAACCAAATCCTTGTCGGTTAGCTGTACCTTGTCATGGTCGGAAAAAGCCATTCTGTAAAGCGCTGACATAGGCTCTCCCTGCGAGCCGGTTGTAACAATGGTGATTTTTTCAGCAGGATATTTCTTTATTTCGTCAATGCCGATAAGCACTCCGTCAGGCACGTTCATATATCCCAGCTTAACAGCAGCATTGACAACATTAATCATACTACGACCTGTAACAGCAACCCTACGTCCGTGATTTATGCTTGCATCAATAATTTGCTGAACTCTATGAACATTAGATGCAAAGGTTGCAATTATAATTCTTTTGTCCTTGGCTGATGAGAAGATTTTTTCAAGAGAAACACCAACGTTTTTTTCAGAAGGTGTGTGTCCTGCACGTTCAACGTTGGTTGACTCACAAAGGAGCATCAAAACTCCTTCCTTACCAAGCTGACCAAGACGAACAATATCCATCATTTCTCCGTCAATAGGTGTAGTGTCAAGCTTAAAGTCGCCTGTATGCACAATAACACCCTGTGGTGTGGTAATTGCAAGAGCGCAGGCGTCAGCAATAGAGTGGTTAACTCTTATAAATTCTACCTTAAAGCAGCCGGCATTTATCTTATCTCCGGCCTTTACATTGTTTAGCTTTGCATTTTGTAAAAGCTTATGCTCCTCAAGCTTGTTTTCCAAAATGCCAAGGGTTAGCCTTGTGCCAAAGACAGGCACATTCATATTTTTCAAAAAATATGGTAGAGAGCCAATATGGTCCTCGTGTCCGTGTGTTATAAAAATACCCCTAATCTTGTCCACATTATTCATAAGGTGTGTAAAGTCAGGGATAACAAGGTCAACACCGAGCATATCGTCCTTAGGGAAGCCAATGCCGCAGTCTACAATAATTATATCATTTTCGCATTCAAAAACGGTCATGTTCATACCGATTTCGTTAAGACCACCAAGTGCATAAACCTTAACCTTAGGTAGGTTAATCTTTTTCGAGGACCTCTTTTTTTGAGGCGCGCGCCTTGAATTTTTCTTAGTGACCTGTGTGCCGGCTTTTTTTTCAGCCTTTTTATTAACAGGCTTGTTTACTTTTTTAGTATCCTTTTTGGTGGTGGATTGCCACTTTTTTGTTTTCTTTTCTTGCATATAAAACCTCTATAAAATCGAAAAACACGTCAGACTCGCTGACGGAATATGTATTGCAGCGCTTAAGCAAGTGTATTGACGGCCCCACAAGCCCAGTAAGCTGCTTTTTTGAAACGAATTTTTGTTAAGTACATTTTAGCATAAAACGGCATGTAAGTCAAGTAACTAAAAAAGAAAAAGGGAAATAGTAAAGGCAAGTATAGCGCCACTCAAAAGTCCGTACACAAAAAATAGCCACAGACCACCGGTAGTATGCCTTTTTGCTTTAGGTAGCTCAGCATGCCCTAAAATTCTTTCTGCTTCCCTTAAAACGCTTTCCTCGCTTGTGCCCTCGGCACTTGGCTTCATGATAAAATATGCCTCATCAAAATATGCACTTTTGGTATTTTTTAGGTAAACAATTTTTCTTTGACAGCCCTTCAAAATATAAGCTCCTTTCAAATTTTCATAGTATTGTTTACCGAAAACTGGAAGCTTATTCAATAAAAGATTCTGCAAAGTATACAGGAAAGTAATATGGAAAGGCAGGACACAAAAATCGCCACAGGTAAAGCATGCCTTGTTTTCTTTATTCCAACCTGTGAAAAGTATACACAAATTACATAAACAAAGGTGTCAGATGATGCCATAATAAGCGATGCGCAAAGGGCGGGAAAGCTGTCAGCACCATTTTGCGAAAGAAGCTCCCCAAAGGTGGCAAGCGAGGCACTACCGGAAATAGGTCTTGTTAATATCAAAGGGAAAAGCTCCTTTGGCACACCAATCTTATCAAAAAAGGGAGAAACCAGCTGGCTAAGCAGCTCTCCGGCACCGGAGGCAGTTAGCATGCTCACGCCAACTATCAACGCACACAGGGTGGGCAGTAGATTTACAGCAGATACAGCTCCGTTTTTTGCTCCTCTTAAAAAACTGTCAAAATAATCCTTTTTTCCAAAAAGAATAATTAGTGCAACAATAAGCAAAATAAGGGGCAAAATATAATATGAAATTCTTTCAAGTATCTCCACAGATCTTACCTATCAATCGACAAAGAATAATACCCACAGTCATACAGACAAAGGAGCAGATCCAAACAGGCACTAAAAGCTCATAGGTTATGCTTGCCCCTTGGGAAACACGCATAGCAATTACCGTTGTGGGAATTATGTTAAAGCATGCACAGCCTAAAATTGCAAGGGTTATCATATCATTTGTTGCCTTGTCGCTTTTTCGTCCCTCATTCATTTTGCCAATGGCAAGGAGCGCAAGAGGGGTGGTGGCGTTTGAAAGTCCAAGTATGTTTGCACTAACACAAGCGGTTATTTCCTCGGTTGCCGTATTTTCCTTAAAGGCACGAGGGAAAATATGCTTTAAGATAGGTCTTAAAAGCTTGGATAGCTTTTCAATAACGCCGGCATCCTTCAAAACCTCTAAGATACCGTTCCAAAGAGTCATAAGACCTAAAATGGAAATAACAACCGTAACGCTCTTTGCAGCACCCCCAAAAATCGAGTCTGCAAGTGCTTTTTCATTTTTGGTTAAAAAAGTGGCAAGAAGCGATATAATACAAAGGAAAGAAAAGCTTTTTCCTAACATAAAACCTCGTTATTTGTAAAAAAATGTAAAAATCTGTTGACTAAAAAAATAAAAAATGTTAAAATGATAATGAACATAAAAAAAGAGGTGAAAATCATGAAATCAACAGGAATCGTTAGAAAGCTTGACGAGCTTGGAAGACTTGTATTGCCTAAGGAATTACGCAACACCTTCGACCTTAATGAAAAAGACCCTGTGGAAATTTTTGTTGAGGGCGACATGATTATTTTGAAAAAATATGCGCCGTGCTGTATTTTTTGCAAAAGCACAAAGGACAACGTTATCCATGGTGGCAGACATATTTGCAAAAAGTGTATAGAAAAGCTAAATAAAAGCGTATAATTAATCGTCAATCAAATATTATGTAAGCAGTGGGATAAACATTCCACTGCTTAATTAAAATTAGGGGAATTTTTATGGAAAAAACACTTAAATATTCTAGCCCGGCCAAGTATTTTGAGGAGGCTTTGCCACTTGGCAACGGTCAGCTTGGCGCAATGGTTTATTCAAAGACAGATATAGATAAAATCTCATTAAATCACGACACGCTTTGGTCAGGTAAGCCGGGGGATGAATATGTAGAGAATGCATATGAGTCAAATGAGAGGGCAAAGGCTCTTGTTAGACAAAACAAGAGATACGAGGCGCAAAGAGAGCTTGATGAAAACTTTTCCGGCACATGGCTTTGCTCCTATATGCTCCTTGGCACTCTCTATATAGAAAGAATCGGTGCCGGCACAAATGTTACTAACTACAAAAGGACCCTTGACTTGGAAAAGGGCATAGCTACTCTTAGCTACACCGAGGACGGTATTGATTTTACAAGAGAATATTTTGTATCCTTTCCAAATGATTGTATGATGGTTAAGCTCACATCCTCAAGACCTGTTACATACGAGCTTTATGGGGATTGCGTCGGAAAGAGCCATGTTACAGCATGGGAAAACAATCTTTATTTCACAGGTGAGTGTCCAACGTCCTTAGCACCAAGCTACCATAAAACAGCAAAGCCTATTGTGTACGATGGAAATGGCGTTAAGGTTTCTGCTAACGCAAAGGTAAAATCAAACGGAACTATCGCAATCAAGGATATCGATAGGATTAGAATAGAGGACACAACGGAGGCAATCGTATATTTCTGTGCAGAAACAAGCTTTGTTTCATTTGATAAGCTTCCAAACAAGCCAACCTACTATGAGTGCATTGAAAAGATGGAAAAGCTATATAGCCTTAGCTATGAGAAAATCAAAGATGCACACGTTGATGACTTTTCATCTCTCTTTAACAGAGTGGTAACAGACTTCGGCGGTAAGGAAAGTCAGCTTGATACCGACGAAAGACTAAAGGAAGAAAACAAGGATCTTGGTCTTTGCGAGCTTCTTTATAACTTTGGCAGATATCTTGTTATTTCAGCCTCAAGAGAGGGCTCGCAGGCAACAAACCTACAGGGCATTTGGAACGACCAGTATTACGCACCATGGTCATCAAACTACACACTAAATATAAACGCAGAAATGAACTATTGGCCTGTATTGATGTCTGACCTTGTTAGCTGCAATCAGCCAATGATTAATCTTGTTAAAAACATTAGCCAAAATGGCAAGGAAACAGCAAAAAGATACTATAATGCAGAGGGCTTTGCCTGCCACCATAATAGCGACCTTTGGGCACACACGACCCCGGTTGGCTCAAAGAGAGAAACCTGCACACAGTATGCATACTGGAATATGTCGCCGGGATGGCTATGCAGACACCTTTATGAGCATTATGAGTACACATTAGACAAGTCCTTTCTTGAGGAAACTGCATATCCAATTATGAAGGAAGCGGCTAAATTCTACCTTTCTATAATGGAAAAGCAAGGGGATAACTGGTTGATTTTTCCATCCACATCTCCGGAGAATAGCTATGTTGAGGACGAAAGGTGGATTTATATTGCTCCATACACAGTTATGTCCCAGTCAATTGTTGAGGATCTGTTTATAAACATATCCAAATCAGCAAAAATACTTGGCATTGATGATGATTTTACAAAAATCATTAATGAAAGAAAGGATCAGTTGGGCATTTATAAGGCAGGTAGCCTCGGTCAACTCCTTGAATACGATTACGAGGTTGAGGAGGTAGACCCACTACACCGTCATGTTTCGCATCTATACGCATTTTATCCGGCAGATATAATCACAACAGAAAATAGTCCTGAAATTGCAGAAATGGTTAAAAACTCACTTCTTAGAAGAGGAGACGAGGGCACAGGCTGGTCAATGGGCTGGAAGGTTAACCTTTGGGCTAAGCTAAAGGATGGAGATAGGGCATTAAAGCTTGTTAAAAACCAGCTTCGCTATATGCCTGCTGAGCCGGATGATAGTGCAGATATGTGGCACGCAGGTGGCACATATGCAAATATGTTTGATGCGCATCCACCATTCCAAATAGATGGTAACTATGGTGTTTGTGCCGGTATTGCGCAAATGTTCCTACAATGCGAGGATGGTAAGGTTAGAATCCTACCGGCATTGCCAAGTGAAATGAAGAATGGTAGCATTAAGGGATTACTTGCAAAAGGAAATATCAAGGTTGATATCGAATGGAAAAATAATAAGCTAAGTGGCTTAAAACTTGTAACACCTGTCAAGCAAACTGCTATAATAAATATTGACGGAAAGGATATGGTTGTGTCCCTAGAGCCAAATGTGGCATACACACTATAGCCCTCCGAATACATAGCATAAGGCAAGGTGTCATATGAAAAATTTGGGATATTATAACGGCAAGGTTGGGCTGATTGAGGAAATATCAGTTCCAATGACCGACAGGGCGTTTTACTTTGGAGACGGGGTATACGATGCGGTAATGTGTCGAAATAATATCCCTTATCTTTTGTGCGAGCATATAAACAGGCTATACGATAACTGTCATTTGCTTGGTATAAACCCACCAAAAGGAAAGGAAGAGCTATCTCATATAATAAAGGAGCTGTGCCCCTTGGTTGACGGAGAGGAGAAATTTGTGTATTTTCACATCTCCCGTGGTAGTGGTATAAGAAACCACGCGTTTGTGGACGGACCTGGCAATCTTTGCATAACAATAAAGGAGCAAAGGGTTGACCCTGTGTACGAAAAAATGGATTTATGTACTACTGAGGACCATCGATATGGTTATTGCAATATTAAAACCTTGAATCTGCTACCAAGTGTGCTTGCAGCTCAGCATTTTAAAAATCAAAGGTGTGGCGAAACGGTTTTTATAAGAGATGGATACATAACAGAATGCTCCCATAGTAATGTTTCTATTCTTAAAGGCAAAGAGCTTATTACAGCACCGGCGGACAGACACATTTTACCTGGCGTCACAAGAGCACACTTAATTAATCACGCAAGAAAAATGGGAATAGTAGTTCGAGAGGAAAAATACACCTTAGATGACTTATATGATGCCGACGAAATAATCGTAACAAGCTCATCTAAAATGGCACGAGGTGCCAAAAAACTAAACGGAAAGCCCGTCGGTGGAAGGGATAAACACCTTCTGGAAGCTCTGCAAGCAGCCATATACGATGACTACTTAGAGTCAACTACAAAAAAACAATAAAAATAAAAAACTCCGACACAGGTCGGAGTTTTTTGCTTAATAGAAGAAAGCATGGTTGCCAATCATACCATAATATGGACGATTTTTCGCCACCCAGCTATTAGGAGCAACCTTTGGATTTACAAAGTATAGTAGTCCTGTGTCAATGGAGTATCCCTCAAGGCAAATCTTTGCCGCAATTACACTGTCACTATTAGGAGCTTTGTAGATTGCGCCGTTAATGGTTGGACTAAACTGCACACCATATTTTTTGTCAAATATAACGCTATATATGGTATTTGGAAATTGATTTGATCTTACCCTGTTTAATATTACATTACCAACAGCAATTTTTCCAATAAATTTTTCCCCACCACTTTCTGCATTGATGATTCTTGATAGCCACAAAACCTCGTCATCTCTGTAAAACTTATCACCAGAGACTATTCCGCCACTACCTCTTGTTATGTAAAATGATGAGTTGGAGTTGTTCCAAGCGGCAGTTGCACCAAAGGCTCTTGCCATGAGAGTAATCGGTGCATACATTACGCCATTTTGCATAAAAACAGGGGAGGGAGTGTATAAATAACGCCCATTTGCAACTATATAGCTTTGCCCGTCCTTGGCAGTTAGGTAAAGCTTGCTCGTTTGAACAGTCAAGGTTCTGGTGCTGTAATTATAAGTAACCTTAGCATCAGAATACATTGAGGTTGCAAAGCGCCTTATGCCTACGAAGGTAGTTGAGTCCTTTATTCTTACATTTCCGGTAAATTGTGTGTTATTTATGTAAACACCAACTCCTGTACCTGAGGCGTTTGCCACTACTGCAAGTGAGGTGACAAGACAGGCAAGAATCAATATAAATGATATTGTTTTTTTCAAATATTCACCCTTTCATTAGTTTTTTATTGCTCGAACAATTACAACTATATTCTAGCAGAGGAAAAGAACTAAATCAAGGAACAATATTTACCAAGTAAGTATTTTACAAAACAGGAAAATCATACACAGGGTGCGATTTTTCTTCATTTAAGCCCTTTTTATAAGCCTTTTGATTAGTGAAATCTCTTTTTTAGAAATCGCTTTTGTCAAAAAGGATAAACCAATATAAATTAGACTTGCAACTATAATTTCGACAACAACAAACACCTTGCTTATTTGCACGCTCCTTGCCAAAAGGAAGAAAATCAACCGTGCCACCCCGGTTGATACAGCCACGTTAAAAATGGGCTTAACAATCCATTTAAGTATAGGTGGCTTCAGCTCTAATTTGCAAATTAGCCTTAGGATGCTAAGAGCTGTGTTAAAAAGCTCGGTTATGAAAATAACAACAATGTAGCCATTTATTCCAAGCCTTGGCAAAAGCAACCAAATCAGCAAAACACTAAGAGCCGAATCAATTATGTTAATTTTCATTGTATAAAGCTGTTCGCCTAGCCCCTTTAGCATGGCATCCACCGACCCGTCAAGATACATAAGAGGTATAAGTGGAGAAAGGAGCAAAATATATTTACCGGCCTCTTGACTTTGATAAAAGCAAAAGCCAATCTGACTTGAGTATGATATTAGAATTCCACTAACTCCAAAGCTGAAAAGCAAGGTGAAGTAAAAAACTCTTTCAACAATGCTGCGTATTCTTTCAAGCTCACGCTTTTCATAAAGTGAAGCTATTTCAGGTACAAGTAAGGAAGAAAAAGAGCCTAGTATAGACGAGGGAAAAAGCACAAGAGGGATAACCATTCCATGCAAAATTCCATAGGAGCTAAGTGCCTCGCTACCACTTTTGCCACTTTTCTTTAACCCCCAAGGGATTAGCATATGCTCAACCATCACAAGTGCGCTGCGCACATATCCACTAACACCCACAGGAAAGGCGGATGAAAAAACCGATGATTTTCTTTGGGTGGTAATTGAAATGCCACTAGCGCCTTCATTTTTGTGCTTCGACCTTTGTCTGTCGTATATATAAAGTCCAAAGTTGAGCAGCACGGCAAAGCCCTCGCTAATTGTGCCGCCAACAGCAATCGCAAAGCATGCATATTCAAGCCCCGATGGCGCAAGCAACAGTATTAGCAGGTAGACAGCGCCGATTTTTACCCCCTGCTCCAAAAATCTTGAAGCAACATTCTTGTAAACTCGTCTTACAGCAGAAAAGTAGCCGTTTATAGCGCTTGAAAGGGAAATTGGTATAAGGCTTAGCGCCATCGCCTTTAAGGAAGGCACCGTTCGTATATCTCCAAGTGCATATTCCCCAAGAGGCCTTGCTACAAAAAATAAAACTAATGTGGCAATGGAGGAAAAGAAAAGGCAGTACAAAAACGCTCGCTTCATAATTCTGCCAATAGCCAAGCTCTCGCTTTTTGTCAATTTTTGTTCGCTGTCGTAGGGTAGGGAAGCGGAAACAAGTCGAACAACGGCGATATTTATACCCGATGTTGCAAAGGTAATAGCAAAGGAGTAAACCCCACTGGTTAGCGTAAAAAGCCCCATGCCCTCAGCACCAATCAAGGCAGAAATGTAAGCATTAAAGCCTACACCCACCATATTCATTAAAATCCCGGCTAACGAAAGCAATATTCCGTTTAGAAAATACTTCTGTAATTTGTTTATATCTATCACCACACAATCAATAAAATATATGTGGTAAACACAAAAATCAGCACAAAAAAAGGCGAGCAGTATAGCTCGCCCCTTTATTATTTTACAATAAGAGTAACAATTTCAAACGGCTTAACATCAAGGCTAACCCTGTTGTTCTTAACACTAAGCTTCTTAAGCTTTTTCTCGCTAAGATCACCAAAATACACCTCGCTTACATCAAAGCCAAAGGTAACAGTAGTCCTTGTGCGATAGTTCTTCGCCTCGTATAGCCTTATAATTGTTTCATTGCCGTATTCAGCCTCCTTGATTGCCTCGATAATAACATTGTCGCAATCAACAGAAACAAGTGAATACTCGCTTGGTAGCCTGCCACCACCAACAGCTTTAACAGCAGTCATCGGTAGGTTAAGGTCATACGCCTGCTTTACTGTATCGCAGGAGGCAAGATTTCCCTTGTGTGGGTAAATAGAGTATGTAAACTCATGCTCACCCTGGTCGTTATAATCTCCCATGTTGCTTGGGTTCCAAGCAGAGGAAAGAAGAGTTAGGCGCATATCCCCCTCATGTATATCGTGACCATACTTGCAGTCGTTTAACAAGCTCACGCCATAGTTACCCTCGGAAAGGTCAGCATACTTGTGACCGCAAACCTCAAACTTAGCCTGATCCCAGCTTGTGTTATAGTGAGTTGGACGTTGTGTTGAGCCAAACTGTATTTCATAAGTAGCCATATCAGCATTGATATCAACAGGGAAGGATACCTTAAGCACCTGCCTTTGCTGCTTCCAGTCAACCTTAGTCTCAAAATCAATGCGTGAAATATCCTCGTAGAACCAAATTGTTTGTTCAATCACACTCTCCATATGGTTCTTCTTGTAGTGGATACCTGTTCTTGCACCGTCTACAATTGTATAAACATCATAAGCGCCACAAACAGTATATTCCTTGTCGCTTGCACTGCGCTGCAGCTCCCAAGCATCGTACTGATCCGGATAGTTTTCAAGAACCAAAAGCCTACCGGCCTTGTCACCCTTCTTGATAACCTCACGGTGCGCCTTCTTGTCGTAAATTGAAACAATATTGCAGTCCTTGTCAAGCTTTACAGTAAAGAACCTTGTAAAGACAGTATTGCCCTTAATTTCAATTGTGTTCTTAGGTGTTATATCATCAATTATCTTATAGCCCTTTGGTGGAACATCCTTTACAAAAACACTTCTTCCATCAATCTTAACAACGGAGGAATTTACAAAGGAGTGTGGGTTAAATACAGCATAACCGGATTTTTCTGTGTTGTTTGCAACGTAATCAAAGGCGTTGCCCCTTAGCTTGCCGGTCAAGGCTCTTATTTCGGCATAATCCTTGTCGCTTTGCTCGTAAACCTCTTTAATAGAAGAGCCGGGGATAATATCGTGGAACTGGTTGGTAAGCAATGTTTCCCAAGCACCGTGTAGCTCATCCTTAGGAAAGCTGTCGCCCCTTAGCTTGCCAAGCATAACAGAAAGCGCCTCAGCATCAAGCATCAAAAACTCGCATTGACGATTATTTTTCTTGTTTTTGCCAATAGAGGTATATGTGCCTCTATGGAATTCAAGATAAAGCTCACCCTGCCATGTTGGCAAAAGATTTGGCTTTTCCTTGATATTTCTTTCAAGGCTTCCAAAAAACTCTGTAGCTGTGCCAATTTTGGATTGTGCAAGACCGGGTACACCGGCAGAGGTGCGTCTTAGCTTTTCAAGCATATCGTCGGTAGGTCCACCGCCACCGTCGCCAAAGCCAAAGGTAACAATAGCCTCGTTAGATAGATACTTTTGCTGATATCTGTTCCAAGCACCGTCAATTATAGAAAAATCTGTGGAAGGGCAGTAGGAGCTAAACCTTTCTGGCACGCGCCCCTTCTTTTCATCCTGTGCAGTTAAAAAGTGTGCATTTATTCCTGTGCCATCAAGACCCTTCCAAAGGAATGTGTCATAAGGCATAGTGTTAGTGTCATTCCAGCCAATTTTAGAGGTAACAAACCAGTCAACCCCACTCTTTTTGAGAATTTGTGGCAGAGCCGCAGCGTAACCAAAAACGTCAGGCAACCAAAGAATACGAGATTCAATTCCAAACTCATCACGGAAGAAGTTTTTGCCGTATTGCACCTGTCTTACAAGGCTTTCTCCGGAGGATAGGTTGCAGTCAGCCTCAACCCACATAGCACCCTCGACCTCCCAACGGCCGGCATTAATCATAGCCTTAATTTCCTCGTAAAGCTCAGGGCACTCCTCCTTAACCATCTTGTAAAGAATAGCCTGTGAGGACATAAACTTGTATTCCGGATAGCGCTTCATAAGCTCAATTACAGTAGCAAAGGAACGCTGTGCCTTTTCTCTTGTTTGCTGGATAGTCCAAAGCCAAGCAATATCAATATGTGTATGACCAATACAAATTGTCTTTATATCCTGGCTTTTGCAGAATTTTTTGTAAAACTCCTTCTGCAAAATCTCCTCTGCCACCTTAACGGACGCATAAAACTCCTCAGATGGTAGCTTTAACATATTGAGATTAGAGGCAGCACTCTCCAAAATAGTAACAATTCTTTGATATTCAAAGGAGTTTTCGTCTAAAAATTCAAGAGCATTTAGTGGAACACTAATATCATAGTATAGCTGCTTAACATCTAAGCTTTCAATGGTAATATCAGCAGTTAGGTGTAAGCTTTCTCTGTGTGCTTCCATTCCCGAGTAGCTATAAAGCATAACATCATAGCTTTCCTTGCCGGAAAGGATAAGATAGGTGTGGTTTGTATCAAGTCCTTGACGGATATGCCCATCTACATAAGCAATAAATTGTGGATTTGTTGCATCCCAACCATTTCCCGGCTCTGTATGTATGTTGAGCCTAATCTCCTTGCCGCCAAACTCTCTTGCATCAACAATAAAATGGAACCAAGCATGCTCGTCCCTTTGTAAGCTCCAGGTCATTTCAGCCGTGAAAGGCACAAAATCCTCTAATGTAGGAAGTGCAGAGCCGACCTTATAACCACACGGCTTGTATGTAATACCGGTAACAGGGTAAGTAGCCATAGCTATATTTTCCTTTAGCTTGCCGGCTATAACCTTTAAGTTTCTGTAAGATTCGTAAATAGGCTTCATAGAAAACTCCTCAAAATATATTCTCCTTGAATTTTATCATACTGTAAATCAAAAAGCAATAAAAGATTGCAATTTTGTTTCAAATGTGCTACCATAAACCTATAAACAAAAAAGAGGAGGGCAAAAATGGAGGAGCTTTCAAGACTTGAAATGCTGGTAGGCAAGGAAGCGGTAGAAGCGCTGAAATCAAAAAAGGTTATTGTTTTTGGCGTTGGTGGCGTTGGTGGCTACGTATGTGAAGCACTTGCAAGATGCGGCATAGGTCAAATAGATATTGTTGATAACGATACTGTATCTCTATCAAATATAAATCGTCAGATTATTGCCCTGCACTCAACCGTAGGCAGAGCAAAGGTAGAGGTAATGAGGGAGAGAATGCTTGATATAAACCCAAGTATAAAAATAAACGCAATATGCGCCCTTTACACTCCCGAAACATCAAAGGACTTTGATTTGTCAGCCTACGATTATGTAGTAGATGCCATAGATATGGTTTCTGGCAAGGTGGAGCTTGCTGTAAGGTGCCAAGAGCTTAATGTAAGGCTCATATCCTCAATGGGGGCAGGAAATAAGCTCAACCCCTGTGCCTTCAAGGTTGCCGACATTTATAAAACCTCTGTTTGTCCTCTTGCAAGAGTTATGAGGGCTGAGCTTAAAAAAAGAGGCATAAAAAAGCTGAAAACCGTCTTTTCAGATGAGCCGCCTATTAAGCAAGCAGATAAAAATGAAAGATATATTCCGGCATCATGCTCATTTACCCCATCGGTAGCAGGTCTAATTATTGCATCAGAGGTCATCAAGGACTTAATAAGCTAAAATCCCGTGTCAAACGGGATTTTTTTGTTTCCAAATTGTAAATTTACAAAAAATTCACAATTTAAAACCCTTCCAAAAATTTCAAGTGATACTATTACAAAATAGAGTAAAAACAAGTTAGTTTTATTGACCTATCAACTAATTTTCGAAAATCCTTGTGCATAATTAACAAATTGTAACCATTTTTTTTTTTTTTTTGTTGAACTTGACAGTTTTCCACACATGTGTTAAAATGTGAGCATGAAATTTTATATTTTAGGAGAACAAATATGAAAAAGAAAATTCTTTTGGTATTGTCAATAGTTGCAATACTTGCTTGTGTTCTTGCAATTTCTGTAAGCGCAGCAAGAGTTGAAAATTATGACGATACATATACCTTAGTTGGTACAACTGATATCAAACAACTGTTTAGAAGGTACACTACCGAAACTGCTTATAGCACAACGTGGTATACCGACTCAATAACAGTTAAGTTTGTTGACGAAAATGGAGAGGAAATTACCGATGTTCCTCTTTGGGAATACGATGTGGCAGAAGATAAACACTATTCCTTGATTTGGTATATTTCAGATTGGGAGTTTACTACTGAAAAGGAAGATGTTACTTATAATGAAGTAACAACACAGAGAGATAAGTACATTTCCGCTGTTTACACCTTGTCAAGTGCGAGAGCTGTAGATTTGCGCTTTGATACCAGCTATTCCGAAAATAGGTCATTCTCAACAGACACCGTTGGCTATGACTATTCATTGACAATATCTAAGCCTCTTTGGGGAATTTACTACGACATTAATAACACACCTGATGACACAACTGATGACTTGCTTCTTCAAAGATCAACAGGTATGGGTAGAGATAACAATGACTACGGCAACATTGGCTTCGAGGCGCAATTTGCCTCAATAGGAAACAAAATAGTCGTTGCAAACTTTAGAGACTGCACGGGCGATGATTTTGATGCCGATTGTACAGGTAACTATGGCACAAAAGCCACATGGTATCTTGCTAACAACCTACAATGCCTACATTACCACGATGGCTTCAAATATATGGTAAGTGGCATTGGCTCTGTTTACGAAATTGACCTTGGCGATGGTATCGAGGTTATTAACTGTCAGCTATTAAGGGACAATAAAAAGATTGAATCAATAGTTCTTCCGAACAGCTTGATATATTTGGGTGGTGAGTCATTTAGAGGCTCATCTTGTAAAACAATTGTTATTGGTGAGGGCTTGCTGTATACAACAAGCAATGTATGTCTTTGGAAAAGTGGTAGCTTCGAAAACATGTATGTTTCCAAGAACATTTTAACAAAGTATTTGGGCTATTTCACTAAGTATGAGTACAATGGTTCTTCCTTGCTTGGCGCAATTGGCACAACCAATATATACTTTGATGGTGGTTTGGAAGAAGCAACAGCACTTATGAGCAGGATGATTTCTGAAAACTCAAGCTGGACAGAGAGCAAGATCACACTTGTTGATTATAATGAAACTACAGAAAGAGGTAGCTTGAAGGACGTAGTTATTTTCTACAACTACAATAGATGCGATGCTTTCTATCGTGGTGTTCATACTGAAACAGGCGAGTACACAAAGACCTGGGATGGAGAAAAGTTTGTTTCTAAGTGTATTATTACATCTGATTGTACAGTATGCAATAAATCTAATCTTGTTGAAACACTTGAACCACTCTTTAAGTCAAACGGCTTTGCTTCTAACACAGGCGCAATGATGCAAAGCTTTGCAGTAAACAAATCACTTATCGAGGCTTACAAGCCATACCTTGGCGAAATTAAGTTTGGTCTTGTTGCAGCATACTGTGGCACAGGCACAGACTTTGACACCACAAGTGGCGTACTTGTAA
>JAFVTH010000004.1 GCA_017503285.1 Clostridia bacterium
GCGCCGTCCATCTGAGCAGCACCAGTGATCATGTTCTTTACATAGTCAGCGTGGCCTGGGCAGTCAACGTGTGCATAGTGACGAGCTTCTGTCTCGTACTCAACGTGACGGGAGTTAATTGTGATACCTCTTGCTCTTTCTTCTGGGCAGTTATCGATTTGGGAGTAGTCCATAAACTCTGCTCCACCCTGAAGTGAAAGTGTCTTTGTGATTGCAGCTGTAAGTGTGGTCTTACCATGGTCAACGTGACCGATAGTACCAATGTTTACGTGGGGTTTTGTTCTTTCAAATTTCTGCTTAGCCATTTGAATTTTCCTCCAATTTAATAAATATTTTTAATTTTTATTGGTTAACTAAAATTAGTTACTGATTGTTTTTTCCACGAGCAGTAATAATACCCTCTTGGATGTTCTTTGGAACCTCAGCAAAGTGATCCGGCTCCATAGAATAGTTAGCTCTACCTTGTGTTGTGGAACGAAGTGTTGTTGCGTATCCAAACATTTCAGCAAGAGGTACCATTGCAGTTACCTGTGTTGCACCTGCAACAGGGTCCATGGACTGAATTTGTCCACGGCGGGAGTTAAGGCTACCGATAACGTCACCAAGGTAGTCATCAGGTGTTACAACAACAACCTTAACGATTGGCTCGGTAAGCACCGGGTCTGCCTTTCTCATAGCTTCCTTGAATGCCATTGATGCAGCAATCTTAAACGCCATTTCAGATGAGTCAACCTCGTGGTATGAACCATCATAAAGGGTAACCTTGAAGTCAACAACATTATAGCCAGCAAGTACACCGGTTTGAGATGCAGCCTGAATACCAGCATCTACGCATGGGATGTATTCCTTTGGAATAGCACCACCAACAACCTTGTTGATGAACTCGTAGCCCTTACCAGGCTCGTTTGGCTCCATAATGATTTTAACGTGACCGTATTGACCCTTACCACCAGACTGACGAGCATACTTATGGTCAACATTAGCTTCTCTTCTAATTGTTTCCTTGTATGCAACCTGTGGCTTACCTACGTTAGCCTCAACCTTGAATTCACGAAGCAAACGGTCAACGATAATCTCAAGGTGAAGCTCACCCATACCAGCGATGATGGTTTGTCCGGTTTCTTCGTCTGTGTAGGTTCTAAATGTTGGGTCTTCCTCAGCGAGCTTTGCAAGTGCAATGCCCATCTTTTCCTGTCCTGCCTTTGTCTTTGGCTCAACAGCAACGCTGATAACAGGCTCCGGGAATTCCATAGATTCAAGAATGATAGGATTCTTTTCGTCACAGAATGTATCACCTGTTGTTGTGTTCTTTACACCAACAACCGCGGCGATATCACCAGCGTAACAAATGTCGATATCCTGTCTGTCGTTTGCGTGCATTTGGAGGATACGACCGAATCTTTCGTTCTTATCCTTGCAGGAGTTGTACACGCTTGTACCTGCTTGTACAGAACCGGAATAAACTCTGAAGAAGCAGAGCTTACCAACAAATGGGTCTGTCATAATCTTGAATGCAAGTGCAGAGAATGGCTCTGTATCACTTGCGTGACGTACATCGTCCTCACCTGTCACAGGGTTAACACCCTTGATAGCAGGAATATCTGTTGGTGCAGGCATATATTCAATAACTGCATCAAGAAGCTTCTGTACGCCCTTGTTTTTATAAGAAGTACCACATACAACCGGTACAATCTTGTTTCCAATAACTGCCTTACGAAGTGCAGCCTTGAGCTCTTCATTAGAAGGCTCTTCACCCTCAAGATACATCATCATAAGATCATCGTCTGTCTCACAAATGGATTCAACGAGGTTTGATCTGTACTCTTCTGCTTTTGCTTGAAGGTCAGCAGGGATATCCTCAACTCTCATATCCTTGCCGAGGTCGTCATAGTAAACATCAGCCTTCATTTCAAAAAGGTCAATGATACCCTTAAATGTGTCTTCAGAGCCGATTGGCAACTGAATTGGTACTGCGTTGGCATGGAGTCTTTCCTTCATCATAGATACAACTCTATAGAAGTCTGCACCCATAATGTCCATCTTATTAACGTAAGCCATACGAGGTACGCCGTACTCATCAGCCTGTCTCCATACGGTTTCAGACTGAGGCTCTACGCCGCCCTTTGCACAGAAAACGGTAACGGAACCGTCAAGAACTCTAAGTGAACGCTGTACTTCTACGGTGAAGTCAACGTGGCCCGGAGTATCAATGATGTTGATACGTGTTGGATTGAACTGCTTTTCAGAACCTGACCAGAAGCATGTTGTAGCAGCAGAAGTAATTGTAATACCTCTTTCCTGCTCCTGCTCCATCCAGTCCATTGTAGCAGAACCATCGTGAGTCTCACCTATCTTATGTGTTCTACCTGTGTAGAACAAAATACGCTCTGTAGTAGTGGTCTTACCGGCGTCGATATGAGCCATGATACCAATATTACGGGTATTTTCAAGTGAATATTCTCTTGGCATCTGTGTTTTTTCCTTTCAAATAATAAGGGGCGACTATTAATATCTGTAATGTGCAAAAGCCTTGTTAGCTTCAGCCATTCTATGTGTCTCTTCTTTCTTCTTGAATGCTCCGCCCATGCTGTTCTTTGCATCGAGAATCTCGCCTGCAAGTCTTTCAGCCATTGTCTTTTCGCTACGGTTTCTGGAATATGTTGTTATCCAACGAAGACCGAGTGTCTGACGTCTTTCTGCTCTTACTTCCATTGGTACCTGATAGTTAGAGCCACCTACACGGCGAGCCTTAACCTCCAAAACAGGCATTACGTTTTCAAGAGCCTCAATGAACATTTCAAGTCCGTTTGAGCCAGTCTTTTCTTCAACGATCTTAAATGCGTCGTAAACAATCTTTTGAGCTACACCCTTCTTACCATCAAGCATGATGTTGTTGATGAGCTTTGTTACGAGCTTAGAGCCGTAAAGTGGATCCGGCAATACATCTCTTTTAGAAATTTGACCTCTTCTTGGCACTTTTCTTCCCTCCTTCATTAAAAATATGATATCTTTGGTACTCGAAAGAATTCTCCCGTCGTGTCCAAACAAGTTGTCACTGATATAAACATTTATTTCAGCATACAAAGTTAGGAACTACGATTAAAAATCTTACTTCTTTTTACCTTAGCAAAGATTATTTCTTCTTTGCTCTCTTTGCGCCGTATTTTGAACGGCTCTGGTTACGGTTTGCAACACCCTGTGCGTCAAGTGTACCACGAATAATATGGTAACGTACACCAGGCAAGTCACGTACTCTACCACCACGAATAAGAACAACTGAGTGCTCTTGTAGGTTGTGGCCGATACCAGGAATGTAGCTTGTTACTTCCATACCGTTTGTGAGCTTAACTCTTGCAATCTTACGAAGAGCTGAGTTTGGCTTCTTTGGTGTGGTTGTTGTAACCTTTGTACATACGCCTCTCTTTTGAGGTGCGCTCTGGTCGATTGGCTTGTTCTTAAGTGTGTTAAAGCCTACTTGAAGAACAGCAGCTTGAGATTTGTAAACCTTGTCGCTTCTACCTTGTCTAACGAGCTGATTAAAGGTTGGCATTTCGTTCCTCCTTCTTCTAAAAATAAATGTTTATACAGTCTTAGCCTATTGGCACGATGTATCTTTTTTAAGTAGCAACCACAAAATAGGCATAGTTATGGCTTTTTCGTGATTACATACATTTGTATTATAACAAAAGAGCTTTTTAAAGTCAAGAACAAGTGTTTTTTGGTCAAAATTTCTACCTTTTGCACAAATTAAACTGTCAGATGGGCTTTTTTGTTGGTCAACATTGTGCAATTTTCATGAAAATTTGCTGTTTTTATTACAAAAAGAATGCCACAGAACAAATCTGTGGCTCTTTTATTATTAATATTTATTGTTGAAGTCGTCTGAAACGGACTTTCTGCGACTTTCATTAACAATCTTTAGCATTTCGTCGATGTCGTCATCCCCGGAAACATCCTTTGGCACAACAATGTCAATCTCCTCATCATCGCCGATTTTCTTTGCAACCTTTTTATCAAAGCCTGTTGCGATAATTGTAACCTTTACTGTGTCCTCAAGTGTTTCGTCAAAGTTAACACCCCAGATAATGTTCGCGTTTGCAGCAGCCTCCTCTGTTATCATTGTGGAAGCCTGGTCTGCCTCATCAAGCTCAACCCCCGGAGAAACGGTAATGCTAACCAAAATGCCGTTTGCACCGCTGATTGATGTTTCAAGAAGCGGGCTGGCAATAGCCATTTTTGCAGCCTCAAGCGCCTTGTTTGGTCCTGTCGCCTCGCCAACGCCCATATGCGCCATGCCTGCATCCTTCATAATTGCCGAAACGTCAGCAAAGTCAAGATTTACAAAGCCGGCAACGTTTATAAGGTCGGAGATGCTTTGAACACCGCGCTTCAAAACATCGTCAGCAATGCCGAAGGCATTCATAAGAGTAATCTTTTGGTCGGAAATTTCCTTAAGTCTTTCGTTAGGAATAACAACCAAGGAGTCAACATATTTAGAAAGCTCGGCAATACCGTGATCAGCCTGCATCATTCTCCTGCTGCCCTCAAACTTAAAGGGCTTTGTAACAATGCCAACTGTCAAAACGCCCATTTCTCTTGCAATTTTGGCAACGATTGGAGCCGCACCTGTACCTGTGCCGCCACCCATACCGGTAGCAACAAACACCATATCGGCACCCTTGATAGCCTCTTTGATTTCATCAGCGCTTTCCTCAGCCGCAAGCGCGCCCTTTTCCGGGTCTGCACCAGCACCCTTACCGCTTGTGATTTTCTCGCCAATACAAATTTTTTTGCCTGCGCCGGAGCGTAAAAGGGCTTGTCTATCTGTATTGATAGCAATAAACTCAACACCCTTAACGTTTGCGGAAATCATACGGTTAACGGCATTATTGCCGCCGCCACCTACGCCTAAAACTCTTATATCTACACCAGATTCAAAATCATTATCAAATTCAAAAGCCATTTTTAACCCTCCCGTTTAGTTAAACATCCAATTCATACACGTCTACGCATATTTATACATTATATATCATACACTTTTTCAAAATTTTTTTCAAGTCCTTTTTAATTTTTTCTTAATTTTCTTGTTTTTGAAGTTTTTTATTGACTTTTAGTTTTCAAACAGGTATAATTTTTATGAAGAATTTTGAAATTGGAGAATTTTATGAGAAACCTTCTTAGGACTCCCTTTTTCAGAACCCTGTACGTCACACTCGGCTTATCTCTTGTATATTTAATTTCAGCGGTTCTGTCGGCGCTTATACTAAACTATAACATCACTAATTTTTTTAAGTTTGCGTATGTTTCAATCATTGCAAATATTATTGTAGTTTGCTCTTTTGTTTTTATAACAAGCCTACACAAGTCTGCATTTAGACACGCAAGCATTACGGAGCTTATTAAGTCCTCCATTATTTCCGTTGCAACTCTTGTTTGTAATGTGATTATTGACTTAATTCCTGTTGGCTCTGAGCAAGGCGTTTACACCGAGCATCTTGGCTGGTGCATTGTTTGCTTCCTATTTACATTTATTCTTAGTGCGATTTTTGTTTGCGCTTACAGATTTCTTTGTCTTATCCGAGCATACTTCTCTATAGACAGAGAAAAAAGCAAAAAGACCTTGATTATCGGCGCAGGTAGTGCCGGCACAATGATCCTTCGCGAGATACAGACAACAAACAAGCTTAACATTGAGGCTGTGGGCTTTATTGATGACGACCCAAACAAGCTTAATACATATCTGCTTGGCGTAAAGGTGCTTGGCAACACTGGGAATATTGAAAAAATTGCCGAAAGCACAGGCGCTGCTCTTATTATCATTGCTATTCCAACTGCCAACGGACAAACAATTAAAAGAATTACCGAAAATTGCATCAATACAAAATGTGAGGTTAAAACCTTGCCCGGTATTTATCAGCTTATTGACGGACAGGTTTCCGTTTCAAGGCTACGTAATGTTGATGTAAATGACCTGCTTGGCAGAGAGCCTGTACAGGATAGCATTGCGGAGGTTATGGACTACATTGAGGACCAGGTGGTTTTGGTTACCGGTGGCGGCGGCTCTATCGGCAGTGAGCTTTGCAGACAAATCGCAAAGCACAATCCAAAGCAGCTTATTATCCTTGATATTTACGAAAATAATGCATACGATATTGAGCAGGAGCTAAAGCGCACCCTGCCTAATCTGAATTTGTTAACGCTTATTGCCTCTGTACGTGATAGCGTAAAGATGGACAATGTTTTCAAGACTTATCGTCCTGATATCGTTTTCCATGCTGCAGCGCACAAGCACGTTCCGCTTATGGAGACAAGCCCTAACGAGGCTGTTAAAAATAACATTCTCGGCACTTACAAGGTTGTTAAGTGTGCTGACAAGTATAATGTTAAAAAGTTTGTTCAAATTTCGACTGACAAGGCAGTTAATCCAACCAATATAATGGGCGCTACAAAGCGCGTTTGCGAAATGATTATCCAGGCATACGCAAAAAGGTCAAAAACCTGCTTTGTTGCTGTTAGATTTGGCAATGTTCTTGGCTCTAACGGCTCTGTTATTCCGCTTTTCAAGAAGCAAATTTTAGAGGGCGGACCTGTTACTGTTACCCACCCTGATATTATACGCTACTTTATGACTATACCTGAGGCTGTGAGCCTTGTTTTACAGGCAGGCGCGCACGCAAACGGCGGCGAAATTTTTGTGCTTGATATGGGCGAGCAGGTTAAGATTTATGACCTTGCCGTTAACCTTATTAAGCTGTCCGGTCTTGAGCCACACAAGGATATTGAAATAAAGATTACAGGACTGCGTCCCGGCGAAAAGCTTTACGAGGAAAGGCTTATGGCTGAGGAGGGTCTTACCAAGACCGCAAATGATAAAATCAGCATTGGTAAGCCTATTGACTTTGACGAGAATAAGCTTTTTGCAACACTTGATAAGCTTTATGACGAGGCTTACAGCGAGAGTGAGCAAATGAAGGAGCTTGTTAAGGAGCTTGTGCCAACCTATAAAATTGATAAAAGATAAAAGAAAAACGGCTGAAAATCAGCCGTTTTTTATTTCCTGTGCTCTATTAATTAGCGCCCATCTTTCATTTGGAATTTTTTCCTCAATAACCTCATCAAGCAGGCTTTTCAAAATCACGCCTATTCTCTTGCCTGCCGGCACACCGAGCGCCATTATGTCCTTGCCGTTTACTGCAAGGTTAGAAAGGTCAAAGCACTCCTCGTTCAGAATTTTATCAACCATATTTTCCAGAGTGTCAAAGTGGGATATTTTTGTAAGAGCAGGATTTTGCGCCATATTATCAGCCCTTTGAACCTTGACAAGATCCAAAAATCTTTCCTTGCCCATACGGTTAAGACGCTTCTTTATAAGCACGCTGTCCTCTTCTAAATGTAGGTCGTGGTGCTTAACAAGCTCATATACCTCTTTTGCGGTAAAGTTGTCGTACTTATACTTTGATAGGAAGGCTTTTGCGATTTCTGCGCTTTTTTCGCCATGACCGTAAAAATGTCCTGTGCCACTTTCATCAACGGTAAAACTATGGACCTTGCCTGTGTCGTGAAGCAGCATTGCAAGCCTTATATGTGGGATTTTCGGTGCTGACTCCACTGCTACGGCAGTATGCTCAAGTATGTCGTAAATGTGCCATTTTGTCCTTTGCTCAAAGCCCTTCATTTTCCCAAGCTCGGGAATTAGATAGGAAAGAATATCATAGTGCTTCAAAATAACGTTTTTTACATTTTTGCCAAGGAGAAGCTTTTCAAGCTCAACGGTAATTCTTTCAGCGGAAATTTTGGAAATAAGGGGGGCGCATTTTAGCATTGCCTCCTTTGTTTTTTCCTCGATTTCAAAGCCTAAGGTGGAGCTAAATCGAATGCCGCGAAGAATACGAAGGGCGTCCTCGCAAAAGCGTTTTTCAGGGTCGCCGATGGCACGTATGATGCCATTTTTTATATCGTCCTTGCCGCCGAAAAGGTCTATAACCCCTTCGCTGTCGTTATATACAAGAGCATTCATTGTGAAGTCTCGCCTTGAAAGGTCGTCCTTTAGATTTCTTGAAAAGGTAACGGTTTCCGGATGGCGAGAATCCTTATATTCGCCATCGATGCGGTAGGTTGTAATTTCTATTGGCTTACCGTAAAAAACAACGGTTAGTGTGCCGTGCTTTACACCTGTTTCAATCACGCACTCGTTAAAGAAAACCTGCTTCATTTCGTAGGGAGAGGCGTTGGTTGTAATATCAAAATCATTGGCACAGTTGCCCATTAGCATATCACGGACACAGCCGCCGACACAATACGCCTCGTAGCCCTGGTCCCTCAGCATTTGCAGAGCTTTTTTTGCACCGTTACTTATATTTAGCATAGCCTTTCCTTTCGTTTTAATTATTACACATTTTAAGGAACTCTTCCTTATCAATTATTTTAACTCCAAGGGCTTGCGCCTTTGTAAGCTTAGAGCCTGCCTCGCTGCCCGCCAAAACGTAGCTTGTTTTCGAGGAAACAGAGGATGAAACCTTGCCACCTCTTGCCTTTATCATTTCAGACGCCTCGTCCCTGGTCATATTTTCAAGAGTGCCTGTAAGAACGAAGGTAAGCCCCTCAAACTCACTGCTCTTTTCCTTTATTTCATTTGCCATATCCACGCCTGCGTTCCTTAGGCGCTCAACGATATATCTTGTGCTTTCCTTGGAGAAAAATTCAACAACGCATTTTGCCATTACATCTCCAAAGTCGCCAATTTCCTTAATTTGCTCCTCTGTTGCCTCAAAAAGCGCATCAATAGAGCCAAACTTATCTGCCAGCTCCTGTGAAGCAACCTCGCCGATGTGTCTTATGCCCAGCGCATAGATTACACGTGCAAGACCCATTTTCTTTGAGCCCTCAACAGAGCTTATAAAGTTATCTGCGCTCTTTTCGCCCATGCGCTCAAGCCTTAGGATTTGATCCTTGGTTATATAGTAAAGGTCAGAGGCATCACGAATCAAGCCTGTGTCAAGAAGAGCCTTTACAAGCTTTTCCCCAACGCCCTCCATATTCATTGCCTTTTTAGAGGCAAAGTGTGCAAGGTTTCTTTCAAGCTGTGCAGGGCAGGACGGGTTTGTACAACGGAGAGCGCCCAAGGTAAAGTCCTCTCCGTCATCTACAAAATCATCTGCGTCGTCATAAACAAGGCTACCACCGCAGGAAGGACAAGCATCTGGCATATGGTATGGCTCCTCTGTGCCGTCCCTTAGCTCCTTAACGCTACCAACAACCTCCGGTATTATGTCTCCTGCCTTTTGGACAATAACGGTATCGCCTATTCTTATATCCTTTTCCTTAATTATATCTATATTGTGTAGTGTTGCCCTTGAAACGGTTGTACCGGCAAGCTTTACCGGCTCTAAAACTGCGTTTGGTGTAAGCACGCCTGTTCTGCCGACCTGAATGGCAATATCAAGAAGCTTTGTTCTCTTTTGCTCCGGTGGGAACTTGTAGGCAACTGCCCATTTTGGTGTACTTGTTCCCTCGCCAAGCTCCTTTCTTTTTTCAAGAGAGTTTACCTTTATAACTGTGCCGTCAATATCGTAGTCAAGACCTTCTCTTGCCTTGCCGAGATTTACAACTGCATTTACAATCTCGTCCTCGCTTGCACCTACATAAAGCAGTGGGATTGTCTTAAAGCCAAGGCTTGCCATTTTTTCTATGATGTCCTTATGAGTTGGCTCGTCAAAATCGCCTGTCTGGTAGTTGAAAACAAATATATCAAGCCCGCGCTTTGCGGTTTCCTTAGAGTCAAGACAGCGGAGAGAGCCTGCGGCTGCGTTTCTTGGGTTTGCCCAAAGAGCTTGACCAAGCATTTCCTTTTCACGATTTAGCTTTTCGAAGGATTTGTGTGGCATATAAACCTCGCCACGAGCTGTAATGCTTGCCTTTTCGTTTAGCTCAAGGGGAACGTTGCGAATTGTTTTTACATTGGCAGTAACATCCTCGCCAACATCGCCGTTGCCACGGGTGGCGCCAACCTTCAAAATGCCGTTTTCGTATTTTAGTGAGACGCTAAGCCCATCAATCTTTGGCTCTACGGAAAAGGTTGTATCCTCTCCAACCTCTGCCTTAACCTTGCGTATGAAGGCACGCAGGGACTCGAAGTCAAAAACGTCGGTAAGGCTCGCCATTTTTATCTCGTGCTTAACCTTTTCGAACTTATCAAGAGCCATACCGCCAACACGCTGTGTAGGCGAGGTTTCGCTATAAAGCTGTGGATTTTCAAGCTCTAAGGTCTTTAGCTCCTCAAACATTTTATCGTACTCGAAATCTGAAATTTCCGGTGCGTCGTTTTCATAATATCTCTTTGAATGGTATGAAATCAGCTTTCTTAAATGGTTTATTCTTTCCTCAACATTCATTGTGGCTACCTCTTAATTACTTACTTAGAAATAGTATACCATAATGCCTTGAAAATTGCAATAAATGAAAGAACTTTATACTATTATTTTTCATTTCCCATAAGGCTTCGACACCTATGGTTATCAATTTCTGTCGAATGGTCGTTTTTAGGCGATTTCGGTCGTACGATTTTTGTTGAATTGGTAATTTTTTACTGTATAATTAAGTCACAAGAATGAAAAAGCAAAGGAGAATAAAAAATTGAAAAAATACATTTCTTGTGTTGTGCTTGTTTTGCTATGCCTTATTTGTGCTATGGTGTTTTATGCAAATGCAAGCGACCTTTGGGCACCAAACGACCAGCTCCCAGAAGAGGAAGGAACAAATACACAGGTCGGCTCCTTTTCTGATAATATCCTTTCTCCTGACCAAGCCCTTAGCGCTTCTATTGATGCCAGCGGAACTATTTTAAGCGAGTATTTATCTGAAACAAATTTAAGGCTGGAGTGGGTTGCCTTTAAGTCCTCTCTTGAAAAGGATGCTTACCTTAGCTGTGAGCTTTATCTTGACACTCCGGACACTATAACAAGGGTAAGTGGCGGATACATTTTGATTGATGGGGAAAAATTTGACCTTGATGCCATTACTGCCGTTGGGACAAGCACCCTTGTAAAGACTGTCACTAAGACCTACAAGGACACAGAGGCTATTTTGGCAAAAATTGAAATACAGCTAACCTTAACCGATGAAAGCGCAGTTTTGCTTTGTGGCACGGTGTGTGCCGAGGAAAAGCATATGGAAATGAAGTCGGGACATAAAATTGATTTTGAAAATATAAGCATGTACCCTGCCCTGCCATCCGGCGATGAGGTTGTTTGCCTTGCTATGGCGCTCAAGCATCTTGGGTACGAGGTTGACCCTGTTGAGCTTGCGGAGCTTTACCTTGACAAGGGTCCTGTTGGCTATACTGACCCATCAGCTGCAAATGTGGGAAATCCACAAAATGTATATAATTCCTATGGTTGCCTGCCCCCTGTTATTGTAAATGCAGGAGAAAAATTTATTTCTGCAAGTGGTGGCAAGGACAAGATTCATGATATGAGTGGTGTTAGCGTAAACGAGCTATACTATCAAATATCGCAAGGCAAGCCAGTTATTGTTTGGGCATGTGAGAGCTTTGATATTACCCCCTCAATCTCTCGCATTTGGGTTATAGATGGTAAAACGGTTTATGTAAAATCAAATATGATGGCTATGGTGCTTATTGGGTACGATTATGAAAACGGAACAGTTACCCTATCAAGCCCTAATGGCACAGAGTTTGAAATTGATATGGAGCTATTTGAGATGCGCTTTAATCAAATGGGCTCTTATGCCGTTTTAATTGACTAATGCCCATATGTCTAAAGGGAACCCTCTGTCTTTTTTGACAGGGGTTCTTTTTTGTCACTTTTTAGTGTTGAAAAATTTATAAAAAATTTATAAAAACTATTGACAAAGACTTTTTTGTATGCTATCATATGTAGGCAAAAATGTATATGCGAGTGTAGTTCAATGGTAGAATTCCAGCCTTCCAAGCTGGTCGCGTGGGTTCGATTCCCATCACTCGCTCCATTTTTATGTACCCGTAGCTCAGCCGGATAGAGCAACTGCCTTCTAAGCAGTAGGTCGGGGGTTCGAATCCCTCCGGGTACGCCAAACCACATTGTGGTTTCGGGGTCTTGCCCTTCGGTAAGACTATATACTCTCCTTTGGGAGAGAGCTCTTTGGTGGGTGTAGCTCAGCTGGTTAGAGCGTCAGATTGTGGCTCTGAAGGCCGTGGGTTCGAATCTCATCATCCACCCCAACAAAAAGAAAGCCCTTGTCAAATTGACAAGGGTTTTCTTTTTGAATGATGTTTGCCTCCGGCAAACGGCGGTGTGAAGTGAACTAAATGGGGTTCACTTTAGTGCCGTTCCTTTTTTATTTTCCGCCCCTTTGACTGCAAATCGTGTCAAGGAGAGTAAAATTAAAACGAACTTATAACGCCTCATCCGTCAGCCTATGGCTGCCACCTTCTCCCACAGTAGAAGGCAGGGTGTTGAACGGGTGTGCTTTCCGGCGAGACGGCAGGGGGTTAGGTGGGGAGCAAAAAGCGAATAAAAGAAGGGATTTTTGCAAGAGCAAAAATCCCAATCTTTTTCTTATTAACGATTATTGATAACAAAAGTTAAGTCTTAAAACTCGCTTTTTGTTCTCCGCCGTATCCGACAAGCCCCGCTTAGAACAGCAAGTCCTTGATGTTAGCAGTAGATGTGCCCTTTGTTACGCTAACCTCGCCCTCGCCGAAGTCGAAGGTGGTGTTTTCTGCTCTGATATTATCGGGAGAAAATGCCATAATATCTCCGCTTGCTATCTTTTCGTTTGCATAGCTTGGCTTTGTATATTTCATATTATGCTACCTCCTCTTCCTTTTGTGATGGGATTGCGTCTACGATTGCAACGACATCGTTATATGAAACCGCAACCGCAGAATCCGTTGCCTCTGCATTATTAATATAGTAAACCTCGCCGTCGGCGATAATGTATGCGCCGAAGCAGAAGTCTGTATCCTGATAAGCTTCGGTAATACCGTATATTGTCATATCAAGAAGGTCATAGCCTCTATTTGTATAATCTGATACAGCAACATAGCCGTTAATGCCTGTGCCGTCAGCGTTTATTACCTTGCCGTCCGCCTGGTAAAGTGCAGCGTATGCACCGAACTTAATACCGTCAAAATACTTTGCGTAAGCCTCAATAAGCTCCTTCTTTATCGCAATTCCCTGAGCCATTGCGTTTGAACCGTAAGCGTAGCCTCTGTCTACGATAAGAGCAGGAAGTACCTCGATTACCTTTAAAGCCTCACAGGTGTTACAGGTGTCGCCGAAGCTGCACTCGGAAAGGAACTTTTCGTCCTCGAAGGTAGCGGTAATTTCATTTTTAAACTCATGCTTGCCGTCATAGAAAGCCTCGCAGAGATTGTATCCGTAAACCACATAGCTTTTACTATCGTTCTCTGCTAAATCCTTATAGTATTGTTCATCTTTTGTTGCATCCCATTGAATCGGGACAGCGCTTGTAAATTTTCCGTTATTTCCTAATGTGGAAAGTGTTTCGTACAATGAATTGTATTGTTCCAATGTGCCTGTGTAGAAAAAGACCATTTTGGTAGCTCCGCTGAAAAACAGGTGTGAGCCCGAGGTAGGTACAAGCGTTGACGGAATATATACATACTTAAGCGATTTGCATCCATACAGCATGCTTTGAACATTATATTGGGTTAAATTTTTACCCAAATTTGCTCCAAGTCTTATAGTTTCAAGTGAGCTGCACTCCCAAAAAGCATTTGCTTCAATAGTGTTAACGGAGTTAGGTATATTTATCTCCTTTAATGCAGAGCAACCATTAAACGCACCGCCTTTTATGGTTTGAAGCTTTGAATTTTGAGAAAATGTAATTTCTACAAGAGATTTGCAGTTAAAGAAAGTACATCCTGAGCTGGAGCTTCCGTTAGACTCTAAAACGGTTACATTTGAAGGAACATTTACAGAACGCAAATTTTTCGCATCGTAAAATGATACTGTACTAAAGCTGGTCATAGGAGAGTCATCGGAAATTACACATTCAAGCATTTTACTTGCCTGTCCAACTCTGAAAGGAAGCTCAACCAAAGTATTAGGTAATCTTAAAAACAAAATATTATCTTGGCTGCTTTCATAGCTATAGGTATTTCCGTATCCGCTGTCAGACATATCTAATGTTAAAATATTTGAATTGTCAGGGAAATACGCGCTTACTATGCTTAATTCCATTTCTTGATTTACATACTTATAAACGCCGTTTTCGGAAAGGGTTGCGTGCATTCCTGTTGTGTCAACGGTAAAATAGGAATCAACCGTGTGTACTGTATCTTCATTTACTGTCTCGGTCTTTGTAATGTACCAGGTTAATGCAACACCGTTTTCATCTGTGGTTGGGAAGCCGCCCTCATAGCTTTCAAAAATTTTATTACCGTCTTCATCGGTAGCTGTAAAAAGTGTGTTTCCGTTTGTGTCCTTATAAACAACGGACGCATAGGCAGAAGCAGCAAAAGCAAGCACCAACACTGCGACAAATATTGTTGTTAATAAAAGTTTCTTTTTCATATTATTCTCTCCTTAATTTAAGATTGAAACTTGTCTTTTTTGATAATTTTGCGTATAGCATTGACAATTATGTATTTATATTTTATAATCATATCAGAGCAATGTAAATGGATTTTTTTAGCAAAATTTTGTATTATTTTATTATAACCTGATTAATAGGAGATTTATTTTGAACAAATTGGTATTCAGAAATATTAAGATTTTAAATACAAACAGCATTAAATCCGATGAACACCCGTTAATCGTCAATTATACATGCAATTGTTTTGCGGGAGAGCCATACGCCTACGATACATATAACTGCGTCGGACGAGATGATTATTTTATAATCTATGTTACTGAAGGGATCTTCAACACCAAGATTAATAATACTGTTTTAAATTTAGAAAAAGGAACAATAGTTTTGTTTCCGCCAAAATATAAATATCACTACTGGGGTGAGGTAAATTCAAAATATCTGTGCGCGCATTTTACCGGCTCACACGCGGAGAAAATTTTAAAGGATTTGGACTTCCCTATTGATGAGCCCTATGTGTTGGAAAATGAGTTTTCGCCTAAAATCAAATCTTTATTTGATAAAATGGTGGAGCAATTTATGACAAAGGCTCCTTTACTGCATTATTCGTTAGCCTGCCTTTTAGAGGAAATTCTGCTTACAATCGCAATAGGAAAAATGAAGAACAACGGCTACCGTACATTTAAGGAGTCTATTAAATATATTCATGCAATGTATGCGGAAAAAATACAAATCCCTTTTCTTGCAAAATTAGAGGGCTTAAGCAATTCAAGATACATCACTCTCTTTACCAAGGAATTTGAAAAAACGCCGAGCGAGTATATTCTTGAGCTAAGACTGGGCAAGGCTTGTGAGCTTCTTTTGACAACCGATATGTCAATTCAGCTGATCGGCGCTTCCTCCGGCTACAAGGACCCCTACTTTTTTAGCAAAATATTTAAAAAACATATGGGAGTATCGCCTCAAAAATATAGAAAAAGCAATAAACAAAATGCGTTTATTTGGTCCCATACCGCAAATTAAGGAAATTATGACAAAATACGGAGAAAGTTCCCTTGCTTGGCTTGATATGCCTATGCCATACTTTGAATAAGGGTTCTATTTAGGTTTCACTTGGCACCCCAGAAAAAAAGAAGCACTTGTCTTATGACAGGTGCTTCTTTTTTTAGTTCTATTTGCTTCACAAGCTCTATTGGGCAAGCCCGGTGATATTGCTGACGCAGTGATATTTGGCTTTTCCAAGCTTTTTTATGTCTGTCGGGAGTGGTAAAAGCGTGCTTATTGCTACTGAAAAAGAACAGCGATGCCGTTCCTTTTTGTTTATAGGTTTTCTAAGAATTTGCCGATTTTGTCGGCAAGGAGTAAGTAGCCTTGGTCATTTGGATGGAGTCCGTCCTCGGAATACAGTCTTGCCCAAGGATGATAGTTAAAGGGCATTTGTCCTGCACCGAATAAATCAAGAACCGGAACAGAATATTTTTCGCACGCCTCTTTTACTGCCTTGACGTAGTCGCAAAGGGGTCTTTGCTCTACTCCGTCGGGCTTCCAGGTGCCGATGCCACCATTCTCGTTCCATCTATGCATAGGGGTTATAAACACAATAGACGAGGTTGGGTATTTCTTAATAAGGTTTTCACAAAGGACATTAACTGCGCCGTAAAATGTGAAGGCATTTCTATCCTCTATGCTACCTAGGGGAGCTTGACCGTTTCCGTAGTCGTTTGTGCCACCGAAAACTACAATTATATCGGCGTCCTCATCCATATCCTCGGCACGCATAATAAAGTCCTTATCTCGAAGGCAATTTGGGTCCTTTATTTCGCTTTGGCGAGCTATTCTTGTACCACCAATGCCGTAGTTTCTTGCCTCTTTTAGATGATATTTTTCCTTTAGCAATTCTACATAGCATTTTTCGGGCGCGCTTGCACCACAGCCCTCGGTAATGCTATCTCCCAAAAAGTTGATTTTCTTGCCCTTAAGCTCCATTATAGGTTCTCCAAGAACTTTTGAAGCTTGTGAGCTATAATCTTATGTCCCTCATCATTTGGATGAAGTCCGTCCGGCATATATTTTTCGCACCAAGCCCACATATTGCCGTGCATACCGCTTTCCTTATAAAGGTCCAAAACCGGAATTGAATAATACTCACAAACCTGTCTTATAGCCTCAACAAAGCTCTGAAGAGGGTTGGAAATCTCGCTTTCCAATTTAGCCTCTTGAAGTCTATGTATTGGGGTCATAAATACGATTGTTTTGCCAACATATTCCTTAATCAAATATTGGCATAGGGTGTGCAAGCCACCAAAGAAGCTATGAACATCTCTGTCCTCAATTGTGCCGAGAGGAATTGTGCCGTGGCCGTAGTCATTTGTGCCGCCAAAAACAACAACCGCATCTGCGTCCTTATCCATTGATGGGGCGCGAAGGTTGAAGTCCTGATCGAACTGGTGGTCTGTAACAACAGGAAGCCTTGCAATCTTAGTGCCGCCACTGCCGTAGTTTCTTGCCTCGGCAAGCCCTACGCTTTCCTTCAGAAGCTGATGGTATGGCCTTGTTGCCCAGTCGCTTGTGCCATGACCCTCAGTTATGCTATCGCCTAAAAAGTTGATTTTTTTGCCTTTTAATTCCATTGCCTTGTACCTCGTTTATTTTGATACTTTAATTTTACCACACTTGTAATTTTTTTCAATAGTTTTTCAAAATAAAATAGGAAAAGTAAACAGCAGCTCTCTAAGTCTTGCGTATATTTCAAAGCTCATATGTGGCGGCAACGGGTTTTGCCCTTTGCCACACTCTAATGTAAAGGCAGGAATACCATATTTTTCAATGAGCCAATCGGTAAGACCACCATAGCAGGCTGTATCCTCCGGAATGCTTAAATTATAGCCTGTCAGCCTTGATAAAATTTTCGAGAGGTGCTTCGATTTTTCAGGCACATTCTGTCCGCTTGTGTAGTAAATTTCCTCGCCCTGTGAATGTAGTGTCAAAACGCCCTCAAGGGTGTCCAAATTATGCCTTATGAAGCCACATATTGCACTAACCTCCGGCTCGCTTTCCGGATTTTCCCCACTATATTTGCCCTTGCCCGGCATAATGCCCCTTTCCCTCTCAAGCCTTTTGTAATCTAGGAAGCCTGCGTCGTAGTTGTGGTTTAGGTCAACGCCCCTTGCATTTGCGTTCCACAAATTAAAGTCCTCACTACCACAATTATAATTCAGCACCCTTTGTCTTATGGGATTATCCATATTAACACCATTTAAGCGATATTCTACTCCGTCCGGGTTTAGCATAGGAATAATATGTATTTTACGCATCTTATAAAGGTATCTTAGATTAATTGAGAAAAGCTGCTTATATGCGTTGTATGCGCTGATATACTCTTTTATAAAGCTGAGAAGCACGCTTGTCAAAAGGTTTTCTGTTGCGTGGTGGGTGGCAACGTATAAAACCGACTTTTTCGCACTACTTTCTCCTAAGGTAATTAGAGGTATTGCTCTTCCTAAAATGCTTTGACCTATGTTTGTGTATGTTACTATTTCGTTATCCTGTGATATTTCCTCAAGCTCTTTTCTTAGATTTTCATAGGAAAGCTCCCTTATTTTGTCCATATTTTTTCTCCTTGTGTGAAATTTTGCTGAAAATTTGAAATTTTACTTTATTTTCTATAATATTTATGTTACAATATGTTATATTATGTTTTTGTGAGGACTTATGAAGAAAAGTTTTGTTTATACTTCCCTAATTATGGTTGTATCTACGGCTATTGTGTCTGTTATTTTCTCTATTCTTTATTATCTTGCAGACACCTATATTGTGGACCCACAATTGCTTGTCAAGGCTGCTAACTACGCTAAGCGTACCTTTGACCTTATAGCTGTATTTACCGGCTACGCAGTAATTATCTATGCTTACGCAAGATACAAGGCGATGGATGCCCTATATTCCATTGGTATATTTGGCATTTCCGTGTTTATCTCCCTTGCTTATCAGATTTTGGGCGTTTGCATCACGGAAAAAATTACTGATGTAAGCAATATTATCACAACTATTTACTTGTCTATTGGCAGCTGTGTTGTTTCTCAGCTTTTGCCTGCTATACTTGTTGCGTTTTTAACCTACAAGCTAACTAAGGACGGGGCAAGGAGAATAAGCACATTTATTTCATGGAAAAACCCCATACATAGGTGCATGATTATTACCACCCTTGCTGTGTTTGGCGTAAATATTATTTCCCATCTTGGCTTTAATGTTTTGCCATTCCTTATTACAAACAATTTCTACATTTATGAATTTGAATTCTGGAGAATTATGCGCTCTATTCTTGAATATATTATCTTTTATATCCTTGTGCAGTATTGTGTTTACATCCTGGGTTATATTATTTGTTACAAATTTGGCGAAAAGGAAGCTGTTAAAAAATGAAAATAAGAAGAATTTTATGCTTGGCACTTGTTGGCATTATGCTACTTGGCGTTCTTACCTCTTGCTTTAGAAGCGAGAAAAAATACGACTATAATTTGCTTGACTATGTTACACTACCGGAATACAAAAATACTGTTGTAAAGTTCCATCTTGACGAGCTGCAGGCCGGTATAGACCAAAAGCTTATGGAGTATGCAACCGAATATGTTGTTAAAAAGGGCGACGACATTTATATTGACCTTAATGTTTATGGCGTAACCGAGTTTGAGGAAAACGGTGTCATAAAATATAATAAGGGCGACAAGATTGAGGAAATTTCCAAGAGCAACTTCCTTCTTGAGGATGTAGGCTCCGGCTCTATTAGCAGCATTATTGAAAACAACATTATCGGCTCAAATATTGGCGATATTATTTCAAAGAACTATCTCGACGATATAAGACTTAGCGACTTCTATGCCGAGGAATACAGAGATGCAAGGCTTTACATTGATGTAAAGATTATGAACAGAGTGGCTGTTCTTGGCGATATTGTTACTGTTGCATATAAGGGCTACCGTCTTGATGCAAATGGCGAGATTGCAAAGAATGACAAGGGCGAGGACGATATTTTTGACCAAAATGATGCTGCGGCATTCTTCCTCGGCTCTCATCTTGCTATTGATGATTTCGAAAATGCTCTTGTGGGTATGCTTGCCGGTAGCGAAAACAAGAAGCTTTTTGATGCTACCTTCCCTGACGATTATATGGAGGACGAATTCAAGGGCAAGACAGTTAAGTTTGAGGTTGAGATTAAGGATTTTTATGTAGCGCCTATTTACGACGATGCATTTATTAAAAAATACTTCTATGCCGAGCACGGCTATCAAACTGTTGCTGAATTTGAAGAGGCTCTAATTAATCAATATGCTGTTGCTTACATTTGGAATATCATTGACAAGGATGTTAAGATTTCTGAATATCCAAGCAATGAGTATAACGCTCTTATGAACGATATTAAATCCTTTGAGGATGCATTTGAGGAAAACTACGGCATTACCTACGACAAGTATCTACAACAGGAATACGGCATGACCCGTGAGCAGTTTGTTAAATCTAATATGAAGACAGAAATGATTTACTATACTGTTTCTCAGGTTGAGGGTATTTATCCTTCCGAGGCTGAGCTGACAAAGGGTCGTGAGTATCTAATCAATTACTACAAAAACTTCTATATGCAAAACTCGTCTATGAATGCCGAAACTGCTCTTGCAACCGCAACAAGCTATGTTGACGACCTTGGTGAAACTTACGTTTATGACGATGTTATGTTTGAGCTTGTTGAGGATCACTTCCTTAAGAGCTGCACAATTGAGAAGGTTGATAGAACCTATGAGTCTATAAGCCAGGTTATCGCAAGAGGCGAGGCTCCACAGGACAAATAAGCAATAAAAAAGGACTGCATTTGCAGTCCTTTTATTTATTTCTTCTTTTCGGTTTCCAAGTAGTATGTAGCTTCCATATCTGCTGTGGAGAGGGCAAAGGCGAGAGGGAACATTTCAAATGCCTTGCCAACTGCGTTTATCGCCATTGGGGTATCCACGTTGGAAAAGCCCATGTGGTATCTAATTGCGAATGCCTCTTCTCTTGTCAGCTTCATAAATGGGGTTATCATATAAACGCTTTTTTCGCCGTGGCCATATGGTAATGTGTCGTCGTACTCGAAATACGGCACCTTTTCCCATTGACCCTGCTCGTTCTTCGCGTTGCGATAGCTTATTTTATATACGTTCATCTTGCAAAGGTCGTGCAGGAGTGAAACGATTGCAATTGATTCCTCACTATAATTAAGACCATATTTTTCTCTTGCCACAGGTCTATCCAAATACGCGCAAAGGCAATCGTAAACATTAAGGGAGTGGTCGCAAAGCCCACCCTCGTAGGCACTGTGATATCTTGCGCTGGCAGGGGCGGTAAAAAAGTCGGAGGATGGGGACATAATAAACTCCAAGAGCTTATCTGCGCCCTCTCTTTTGATTTTTGACTTAAAAATTTCTATAAATCTGTCTCTTGAATTCATTTTATTTGCTTCCTTTCATTATATCCTCAATCATATCGGCAATACGGTCGCAGCTGTGCTTTGCCACAGCCTTTACAGACTCCTTTGCATTTGAAACGGCATAGCTTTCAAACTCTGTAAGCATTGGAATATCGTTTGTATTGTCGCCAACGGAATAGATTTTTGCGCCATCAAACTGCCTTGCGTAGTCGTAAATACCGGAAACCTTGGAAACGCCAGCCGGTGGAATATCTACGCTGCCACCGTTTTGGTATGCGTTTAGAAGATGACTAAGCTCCTTGTTTACAAACTGACAAAGCTCTCTTGCCTTGTCCTCACTTTCAAACCAGCAGTTTATTTGGGTAATCTCCCCGATTTCATCAATGCTTATGGGAATTTTGTTTTTCGGGTCAAGGAAGGTTGCCTTTAAGCAGTTATTTATGTTCATACTCATAACACCAAGCTCCCTTGCCTTGTCGACAAGCTTTTTTAGGTCATTATTTGCCTTGGCTGTTTTCTTTTGAGAAACTGAGCCATCGGAGTTTAATATAACTGCACCTGTGCAGCAAATAATAAAATCAACCTCAAGCTGTGCCTTTCTTAGGTCGTACATAACCCAAAGGGCTTGCTCTGTGCATCTGCCTGTTACAATGCCAAATTTGTTGCCTGCATTTCTAAAGGCAGTTATTGCGTTTTTGTCAGCCTCGCTAATGCCGTGGTTATTAAGCGTGCCGTCGTAATCACTTGCTATTATCTTCATTTAATTTATTTAACTCGCTTTCGTCAAATACTTCTATATTGTTTTTTATAAGCAGCTCCGCCAAAATGCCGTTGCCGTTTGTAAGAGTCCTTGTGAATGTGCCGTCGTACACCCTACCCTTTCCGCAGGCGGGGCTTTTCGCTTTTAGAACTGCAATTTTTATGTTTTCCTGCTTGGCAAGCTGTAAAACAGCCTGTGCGCCCTTATTATATGCGTCGGTAACGTCTACGCCGTCCTTACGGATTACCCTGCCATCTTTTATTTCAGAGGGGATTCTTGGGGTGCTTAAGCCACCTTGACACTCCGGGCAGACAGGAATAAGCAAATATCTATTTTGAAGGGAAATGACGCCTTGGTTTGGCTTTGATGCCCCATCGTAGCGACAGGGTGTACCAAGAAGACAGGCGCTAACTAAGATTTTTTCCATTATAGCCTCTTTCCGTTAAGGTATGCGGACACAAGGTTGTCCCCGAGATAGCTTAGCTTTAGGGAGAAAAACGGCTCATTCTTTTCTAAAAGATTTAGAAATATAATATCGCCCTGCCACATCGGCAGGTCCTTTACCTTATCCTTGTCAACCCAGGTAAGCTCCCCCTCGTTACACTCGATAAGTGTGCCAAAAAAGCTTTGGCAGGTGAAAAGGTGCATTTGCTCCGTTTCGTACTTATCGGAGACGAAGGTAACAATGCCACGATAGGTGGGGTTTTCCAGGGTAAGCCCTGTTTCCTCCTTTGCCTCTCTTATAACGCAATCAAGAGGGCTTTCCTTTTCCTCAAAATGACCGCCGATGCCCATATATTTGCTTTCGTTCGGGTCGTTTTTCTTTTTGGTGCGATGAAGCATAAGGTATTTATTTTCTTTTTCTATGTAGCAAAGGGTTGTGTTCTTCATAAAAATACCTCTCCTATTCTCATCAAGCATAATATAATTTTAACATATTAATCCTTTATTTTCAACTATAAATTAGGGTTGCATATTATGTTATTAGGACATTTTTATTGAGGTTTTTATGGAAATTGTTTTTTTGACAGCCTTGGGAGTTGGCTTTTCTACTATTTTGGGGGGAATTATTGGATTTTTTGCCAACAAGTCCTCTCATAAATTTAACGATGCTATTCTTTCCTTTGCAGCAGGAGTGATGCTCCTTTCCTCGGTGACGGGGCTTATTTTACCGTCCTTGGAGCTTGGGGGAGATTACAAGCTTTTAATTACCATTTTAGGGGTTTTGTGCGGCGCATTTGTGCTTGATATTTTGGATAGGCTTATTCCTCAGTCAAGCTATTTTTTGAAGATGGAAAAAGAGCAAGACAAGGAAAGGAGCCGTGCGATTTTATTTGTTTTGGCTATTGCCATACACAATCTGCCGGAGGGAATTGCAACCGGTGTTGCCTTTGGTACTGATGATATAGGGCAGGCGCTGACGGTGGCTATCGGAATTGCTTTACAGAATGTGCCGGAGGGTATGATTGTTATTCCACCTATGCTTTCTGTTGGATATAGCAAGGCTAAAGCCTTGGGTATTGCGTTTTTTACGGGATTTATTGAAATTGTGGGCACGATGCTTGGATACTTTGCTGTGTCGGTGGCGTCGGTTATTCTGCCCTTTGCCCTTGCCTTTGCCGGTGGGACAATGCTATATCTGATAAGCGATGAAATGATACCGGAAACGCACTCGCACGGTAATGAAAGGGTTGCAACCTTTGCCTTGCTTGTGGGCTTTTCGATTATGCTGATTTTTGATGCGTTGCTTTAGAGCTAAAAAGCCGATAGGGTGTCCTATCGGCTTTTTTGTTAGCTTTGCTTTTGGTTTTTCTTTTTAGCCTCCGGCTTTGGGTCTTCCTTTTTCATTTCTGTGTGGGCTCTGTTTGGTACAGGTGGGTCGTTTACCTTTACCTTTTTTGTTTTTTGTTCCTTCATTTTTATCACCTCCAAAAATATTATTTGTATTTTTCCGCTTTTCTATTTACTTTAACATTTTTTTGTGATAAGATAAATGAAAATAATTTTTTGGAGTTTTTTATGGTTGCAGAGATACTTGAAATAATTATGCTTATATGCTTTGGCTTTTCTTGGCCTCTTAATGTTATAAAGGCTTACAAGGCGAGGACCACTAAGGGTAAGAGCCTTTGGTTTATTTGCCTTATTCTAATCGGCTATATTGCCGGCATTACCTCAAAGTTTGTAAATCCGGATTTTATGAATAATATCGGAAGCAAGTGGTATGTGCTTTTCTTCTATTTCCTTAACTTTGTTATGGTTAGCGCTGACCTTGTTATGTATTTTAGAAATTTGCGTCTTGATAAAATCAATGAAAGCAAGGAAAATAAGGAATAATTTTTTCATATTTTATTTATAACTGACGGGCAGTCGGAACACGCCTGCCCCTACGATATTACTATAAATAATGAAATTGTCAGTTTCACAGGTTGACAATCCTTCCACCACTTTCGTGGTCCCCCTCCCTTTCACAAGGGAGGCTTTTATGTTAGTTTTTGTGTAAGTTCGGCAGGAGCAAGCCCCTGCCCTACGGGGGTAAGATCGGGGTTTAGATATTTCGGGCAGATATGGAATCTGCCCCTACGATGTACCCAACGGAAAAAAGCAGAAAATTTCATTAAGAGGGGTTTTACATTTTGAAATAAAAAAAGGAGCGAAATTCGCTCCTTTTTGTTTTGAGTTAGAATAGCAAATCTTGGATGTTTGCTGTAGATGTACCCTTAGTTACGGTTTGAACACCCTTGCCGTCGCCATAATCAAAGTCTACTGTTGTTGTTTTGATATTTTCGGAAGAAAATTCCATAATATCCTCGCTTGCTAC
>JAFVTH010000001.1 GCA_017503285.1 Clostridia bacterium
CTTGCATTTTAGAACGAGCCAAAAGGCTTGTATTCAAGGCAAAATTTTGATGACATATAAAAATATTTCGAAAAATTTTAACGCAGAAGACGGGACTTTTGTCCGTTCCAAAACTGGTTCGTTTCACTCCCGTCAGGCATAAACAAAAGGAGGGCGTTTTATGAAAAGGCTTTTTGTTTTAATTGCTGTTCTTTTTACATTGTGCCTTTGTGCATGTAATCAAGAAAAAGAGGGGTATACTGTTACCTTTGACACCGAGGGTGGCACGAGCATAAAATCCCAGGTGGTTGAGCTTGGGGACTATGTTGACGAGCCTAAGAAACCAAAAAAGCCAGGCTATGAATTTCTTGGCTGGTACACCGACGATGGTAATTTATGGCCGTTTGAATTTTCTTCTCCTGCAGAGGATTTAACGCTTAACGCAAGATGGGGTATAGCAACCTATACAATCACCTACGTGGGCGCAAAGGGCGATGTTACAAGCTATACAATTAACGACCAGTTTGATTTAGCCGACGGAACAGTTGTTGGCCCCTATGACGAGTTTGAGGGCTGGTATCTGGATAAGGAGCTTACTAAGCCTATAACAAAAATAGAAGCAGGGACTGCAAAGGACCTTACATTATATGCAAAGGTAAGCGAAAGTGAGCTTGCGTTTACTCTGCTTGGTGATTCGCGATATCAAGTTGCAAGTAGCCGAATGAAGGTTACAAATGTTATTGTGCCGGAAAGCTATAAAGGCTTGCCGGTTACAAGAATTGAAGATGGCGCATTTAAGAATCGCACAAGCCTTGAAAGCATTTCCTTGCCAAGCACTATTACGTCAATCGGCCAAAGTGCATTTGAGGGCTGCACCTCGCTCACTACTATAACTATTCCCGAAAAGGTTCTATTTTTGGGGACAAGATGCTTTGATTCCTGCATCAATTTAAGCTCTATTACATTCGCCGGCGACGAAATCGAATCCATGGGATCAGCAGTATTTGAAAATTGTGTTAGCCTTGAAAGCATTACATTACCCAGCAAGTTATACTATATTTCCTCTAACACATTTAAGGGATGTACGGCTCTTGATGGCATAGTAATACCTGAAAATGTTACTGCAATCTATGAAAGTGCTTTTGAGGGCTGTATTGCACTTACAAAAATAGTAATACCAAAAAAGGTTACTGCAATCTATGAAAGTGCCTTTGAGGGCTGTAAAACACTAAAATCCTTAAGAATAGATGGAAATGTTACCGAAATCGGAAGGCGAGCCTTTGGCTCTTGCTACTTGCTTGAGCAAATAAATTTACCAAGCTCTCTTGAATATATAGGAGCCGAGGCATTTTGCTGGAGTAATATAAGAAGCGTTTGGATTCCTGACGGTGCGATTATTGATGCATATGCTTTTTATGGCTGTAAACTGCTAAAAAATGTGCGTCTGCCAAGCGACTTAACAACCATTAGCTACGGCGCGTTTAGTGGATGCAGTAGTCTTGAACAAATTACCCTACCGGACACTCTTTTGTCCATTGAACAAAAAGCATTTTACCACAGTGATATCATAAGCTTAGAAATTCCAAATAGCGTTGTTGTAATTGGCGATTCTGCGTTTGAAGACTGCCGTAGGCTTGAATCGGTGGAGCTTTCAGATTCTCTTAAGGTTATTGGAAATAGTGCGTTTGAGCTTTGTACAAGCATTAAAACAATCAGCTTACCAATGGGCCTTACTACCATAGGCAATCGTGCATTTTATAATTGTTGGTCACTAAAATCGGTAGAGGTGCCGAGTAGCGTCACATCAATAGGACAGAATGCTCTTCCGGAAATACCCGAGGATCTAATTGCTGACGAGTGGGATACGTTAGAGGCAATGCCGCCTCAGCCGGAAAATTGAAAAAATGCGACCCTGTGTCGCATTTTTTTGTTGCATTTAGAAGTTTTGTGTGGTAAAATAATTGGGAAAGGACGGTGTTTGCTATGAAATTTTCTAACAAATCACTTTTCAAGCATATAAAGGGCGCTTGCTACTATGAAATTGAGAACGGATACCTTTATCCATACCATTACAGCAAGGCACAGCTTGATTATTTCGCAAGAGAGGAATACGACTGGGGCTGGAGATGGCGCGCCCACTTCCAAAGCTGTATGAGGATAGAGCTTATTACCACCTCGACAGAAATCAGCCTTGATTATTTTGTAAAGGAATATTCAAGCGACCACTGCACATTTGACCTTTATGTAGACGGGGTTGCTGTGGCTGTGCATCCTATTTCTGACAAAAGGGGCAGAATAACCTTTACCCTTAAAGAGGGACAAAAGAGGGTTACTATCTATCTCCCCTGCGACTGTCAGATGGGCATTAAGCGCTTCACAATCAACGGTACATATAAGAGTGTTAAGTCAAGGGGCAAGAGGCTGCGCATTATTGGCGACTCCATAACACAGGGCTACGGACCGTTTATGTCGGGTGTGGCTTATGCAAATATTTTGCAAAGGCTAACAGGCTACGATATTTTGGCGCAGGGCATAGGAGGCTACCGCTTTGAGCCACAGGACCTTATGAGGGTTGACGGCTTTGAGCCGGACAGAATTATGGTTTTCCTTGGCACAAACTACTACGAGCCAATGGAGAGCTACGACTATAAGCAAGCGGTAGGGGACTTTTTTGTAAAGCTAAAGGAGCTATACAAGGACATACCAATACTTACTGTTTTGCCACTTTGGAGAAACAACAACGTGGACTTTGAACGCTTTGAATGGTGTAGGGAGACAATCCGTCAAGCCTGCAGAGAGCATGAGGGCATTTATGTTGTTGATGGCTTTGAGCTTGTGCCGAACATTGATGAGTGCTTTATAGACAAAATCCACCCAAATGCCTACGGCTGTCAGCTCCTTGCCGAAAATCTGGCAAAAATTATGAAGGATATAAAATTTTAAGAAAGAGGAAAAACGTATGAACCTTACCCTTGAGGAAATTACGCGTGTCAACAGGGTACAGACAGAAATATATAAAAACGTTGTAGAAGCGTGCAAAAAGCTGGATATTAAGTGTTTTATGGTGCATGGCAGTCTTTTGGGCACTGTAAGAAACCAGGGATTTGTTCCGTTTGACGACGATATAGATATTGCTATTCCAAGAGAACAGTATGAAAAGTTTATAAATGAGGCTCCGGCACTTTTGGACTCACGCTATTTTGTTCAAAGCGCAGAAACAGATGAGGGCTATCCCCTAGAGTTTGCAAAGGTTAGAGATTCTCAAACAACATATATTGTCGATTCTCTTTCTCATGTGACAATGAACCACGGTATATACATAGATGTTTTTCCGATTGAAAATGCAAGTGATTCGAAGTGGCAAAGGTTAAAGATTGCGCTACTGAGCACAAGGATTTTAAGCGTGTATAAGGATAAAAAGCCGACAGGCTTCTCTGCAAGGCTAAAAAGATTTGTTGCGTGGCTTTATTGCCCTTCCTTAAAAAAGGCAATTTTGAAAAGAAGCCAAGCGCTGAGAAAGAATAAAAAAAGCGATAAGGTTACAGTTTATGGCGGCAAGGGAAAGGAAAGATCAATCCCTTGGGAATGGTTTGGCCAAGGCGAAATGATGCAGTTCGAGGGCATCGAGGCTTGGGCACCCAAAATGTATAAGGAATATCTAACGCATATCTATGGTGACTACGAAAGCAGAACTCTTGTAGAGGGAAAGATGACCGAGGATGGTAGAGTTATTATGAATGCGTCTATAATTGATACAGAAAAGCCGTACACCTACTACTTAGAGCAGGAGGAAAGATGAATTATGGCTGAAAAATGGCGTGATTTATATACCGAGGAGCAAATAAAAAAGATACAGGAGCTGGAGCTTAGAAACCTAAAGGTTATTTGCGAGGTATGTGATAAGCTTGGTATACAGTTTTTTCTTTATGGCGGATCCTTAATAGGTGCAGTAAGGCATCAGGGCTTTATCCCGTGGGATGACGATCTTGATATCGCTATGCTGCGAGATGATTATATGAAATTTGTTTATGAGGCACCAAAGTATTTGCCAAAGGAATATTATCTTCAATCGCCGTATACAGACAAAAAAACGCCATACCTTTACACAAAGCTAAGATTAAAGGGCACTACCTGTATTGATTTTATGGCGCATAGGTTAGACATTGAGAAGGGTATTTATGTTGATATTTATCCTATAGATAACGTACCGGATAGTGACGAGGAATTTGCAAAGCAGCACAAGGAATTTATGACTTTGGCAAGACGATATTTGTTGAGGCAATGCAAGTATCCGGCAACAGAGGGGACATCGCTGAAGAGAAAGCTGAAAAATGCTGTAAGGTATGTGCTTTCTTCGTTTGCAAAGCTTATTCCACATAGTAGCTATGTAAGGAAAATGGATAAAATAATGACAAAATACAACTCCATAGAAACAAAGCGAAAGGGAAATGTATCCTTTCCAAAGCCAACAAATCTGTTTTATGATATGTTGCCGTTAGAGGATGGAGTTTTTGAGGGGATTAGCGTTAAGCTACCAAAAAACTGGGATATGCACCTTACATCTAGATATGGTGACTATATGCAGCTCCCACCGGAGGAGGACAGGCTGGGTCATAAGCAATATATCGTTGATTTTGGGGAATATTAAAATTAAACAAGCAGGTAATTTTACCTGCTTGTTTTTGTGATGAGATTTTGAAATTTTGTAATTTGAAAATATTGTTATTGAATTATAATATATAATATGATATACTGTAAAATGAAAAATTATGTACAGGTGAGAAAAATGATTGAAATTACAAACCTAGTTCGCAAATTTGGTAACAAGGTTGCCGTTGATAATATTTCCTTTACAGTTAAGGAAGGCGAAATTGTTGGCTTTCTTGGCCCAAACGGCGCAGGAAAATCCACAACCATGAATATAATAACAGGATATCTTTCCCCAACCTCCGGTACGGTTTTGGTTGACGGCTTAGATGTTTTTGAGGAGCCGCAGGCGGTAAAGAAGCAAATCGGCTTTTTGCCTGAGCAGCCGCCGCTTTATATGGATATGACCGTTTGGGAATATCTTTCCTTTGTTTTCGACCTAAAGGGCTGTGATTTTAACAAGAAAAAGCATATTACAGAGGCTTGCGAGGTTGTTAAAATCCTCGATGTTAAAAATCATCTCATAAGAACACTTTCCAAGGGATATAAGCAAAGGGTGGGTATTGCCGGCGCGCTTATCGGAAACCCAAAAATCATTATTTTGGACGAGCCTACCGTTGGTCTTTCCCCTGAGCAGGTTATTGAGTTTAGGAGCCTTATCCGTGGACTTGCAAAGAAGCACACAATTATCCTTTCCACCCACATTCTTTCCGAGGTGCAGGCGCTTTGCAACAGAATTATTGTTATAAATGAGGGCAAGATTGTTGCCGACCAGGATACCCCTCAGCTTAAGAGGGTTGTGGGCGAGAACAACCGCTTTCAGGTTAAAATTGCCGGACCGCAAAAGGAGGTTTATAACCTTTTGCGCTCCATACATAGCGTGAGGGACGTTTCCTGCGACGGCGTGCGTGACGGAGACACCTACACCTTTATTGTAGAGTATTCCGGCTCTATTGATATCAGAAAAATTATGTTTAAGGAGCTGGCAAATAAGGGCTGGCCAATTATGGCTATGGAGGGTGTTGAAACAACACTTGAGGACCTATTTGTTAAGCTTATTTCAAGGAAGGGAGAGGAGGAGTAATGGTAGCCATTTTCAAAAAAGAAATGAGAGCCTATTTTACAACACCAATGGGTTATATCTTTTTGGCTGTTTCACTATTCGTTTCCTCATTTCTTTTCGCACTTACAACCTACTTTCAAGAGGAGCCAACCTCTAACACAGGCACATATTTTTCCTATTTGATTTTTGTTTTGGCAATATTGCTGCCTGTGCTTACAATGCGCTCCTTTAGCGAGGAAAGAAGGACAAAAACCGACCAGCTGCTTTTCACCTCACCTGTGTCAATCTTTTCACTTGTGCTTGGTAAATTCTTGGCTGCTGTTTGTATGTTCCTTATATACCTTGGACTTTCTATGATAAATCTTATTCCTATTTTTGCAAACGTTGCCCTTGGCGCAAATGAGCCAAATGTGGCAGTTATCGTAGGAAACCTTATTGCTATAATTCTTGTGGGTATTTGCTTTATTGCTATTGGCATTTTTGCATCTGCCCTTAGTGAAAACCCTGCCGTTTCATTTATAATCACCCTTGGCATTTTGGCAGGCTTTTTGGTTATAAATCTATTTAATGCCTACATTGAAATTGGCTGGATAAGGGCAGTACTTAGTTGGCTTTCAATCTATGGCAGATTTGTAAACTTTACCTATGGCATTTTTGATATAGGTGCCCTTGTGTACTACATATCAATTACCGGCATATTTCTGTTTTTAACCGAGCGCCTTTTCCAGGTGCGCAGGTTAGGTTAAGGGGGTGCTTTTATGAAAATGAACTTCCTTCAGAGCTTAGCCGAAAAGCGAAAGATAAAATACGGCACGGTTACAGTTGCATTTTGCGCTGTGATTATTGCGCTTATTGTGGTGCTCAATGTTATAGTTACCTCTCTTGCTGACAATAACGAGTGGTATATTGATATGACCGACGAGGGTATGTTTACCGTTTCCGAGGATTTTATTGAGCTGGCGCAAAATGTAAACAGGGATGCAAAAATCCACATTGTTTTCTGCTGCTCAGAGCAGACTGCGGCTGAAAGCGTTGTAAACGGCTCGCCCCTTTCCTATGTTCATTCCACAGCGGAGCAGCTGGCAAGACGGCTTGACAATATTGAAATCCTTTATAAGGACCCGGTTTTGGACCACGCCTTTTTCAAGGAGCAGGGCTGGACAGCCTTTGCAACCTCAAGCACCGTGTTTATTGCAAGAGTAAATAATGACGGTACATATGGCGAGGTAAGGCATCGTAATGTTACCGAGTATTATTCCTTTGACAATAAGACCGAGGAGCTTTACGGCTATGATGGCGAATATGTTTTTGCCGTTGACCTAATAAGGCTTACATATGATGTACAGCCTCTTGTATATGCAGTTACAAACCACTATGAAAATATTGCCACAGGCACAGAGACCTTCTGGGAGCTTTTTGTTGATGCAGGCTTTGATATTTACCCGATTGATCTGCTTGAAAACGTGCTAAAATGCGAGTGTGGCAGAGACCATAGTCCAACCTACGATATTAATGTAAAGGGAACTGACGGCACCTATACAAACCAGTATATGAAGGACGGCAAGAAGCATTACAAATGCTCAAGCTGCGAAAGGGAATATGTGGTTGAGGATATTGTATATTCTCAAAGAGAGAAGATTCCGGACAATGCCCGTATGGTTATAATCAATAAGCCGAGCATTGACTTTGCCGAAAGCGAAACAGCCCTGCTTGAAAAATATCTTGACGCAGAGGGCGCACTTATGTGCTTTACTGACCCGGATGTTGAAGCAAGCAAGATGAAGAACCTTTATGAGTTCTTTGAAAGCTGGGGCGGTGTTACAGTAAACGACGGTATTGTTAAGGACCAGCAGTCTATGGTAATGGGTCAGCCTGACTATTTCCGTGGCGTTGTTGCGTCTACAAAGGCGGCACAGGCGTATATCCCCGGTCTTGTGGCAAACACCTCGGTAAGACCTGTGTTCAAAAAATCTGCCTACCTTACAATCAACCCGCTTTTTGAAACAAACGACGGTAACGCAACAGGTCTTGGCGAAAGAAGCACACAGGCGCTGTTTGTTACCTCAAACACGGCGCAGGTAAACGGCGGCAAGGCGCAAAGCTATAATGTTATGACCGTTTCTCGCTCCACCGGTGTTAAGGGTGGCAAGGATACATATACCTCGTACCTTGTGCTATGTGCATGCCCGGACTTTATAACCGATGATTATTTACAGGCATTTGGACAGACAAACGGAGATGTAATTTCATCTCTCATCACACAAACAACCTCTGCCCAAACCCCTGTTGAGCTTGATACAAAGCCATTTGCAGATTACAGCCTTGATATTTCCGCTGTAAATGCACAAAGCACAATGCTTCTAATAAGCATTATTCCTGCGCTTCTTGTAATAGGCGTTATGTTTATCGTAATTATTAGGAGAAAGCACAGATGACAAAAGGCACTAAAAGATTAATTACCCTTATTGTGCTTGGCGTGCTGCTTGTGTGCGCAGTAGTGGCAGCAATTCTTATATCCACTCTTGGAAAGGGAGGAGATACGGATGATGACGACCAAATTCCTATCCCTGCCGAGGGGGAAAGCACCTATGCAAACGTGCTTCTTATGTACCCAAGAATTTCCACAAATGGTATAACCAAAATTGAGATAACCACAAAAAACGGCGGTCTTAATTTTAAGCGTGTGTGGAGCAAGGAAAACAAGAATTACAGTCTAAGGCTTGAGGGCTTTGAGAATATACCTCTTGACGACGGGCTTATTGCGTCATTGCGCTCCTACATAGGCACAGCAATTACCCTTGACCCCATAAGAAACGCAACCGAGGCGCAGATGGAAACCTATGGAGTTAGCGAGGGTAAATATCAAGCAAAATATACAATTACCTTTGAGGATGAAAAGGGCGTGCTTCGTTACGCAACTGTTAGAATAGGCGACAGAGCCGTGTCCTCTGACCCTGTTTACTATGCGGTTGTTGAGGGCAGAGATGTTATATACAGAATGCAGGCAGGCGTTACCGGCTATACCCCCTTTGAAAGCTTGCTTTTTGCAGAGCCAAAGGAGTATCTTTCCCCTACAATCTTTTCAAAGTTTCCCGACGGCACAAATGCCTATATGGGCGTTGATGCCTTTAATATCTTTACCACCACCTACGAGGACCTTGACCATAACGGCAAGCTTGATATGAAAACACTTATCAGCGTTGGTCTTAATGAAAGGGACAAGGAGGAGGACAGGGCAGAGTTTTTCGTGCTTCTGCGCCGTCCAAACGGCAGTGTTGTTTCTGCCCTTGCAGATAGTGACTATATTAACAATGTTTTCTCAACCCTGTATACAACCCTTGAGGGCGATGGAGTTGTAGATATTATCACAGACGAAACCGACCTTTCAAAATACGGGCTTGAAACAGGAAAAACAAGATATTTGGTTGATGCCACCTTTAGCGACGGCACAACAAGCATGATTGAAATAAGCAAGCCTATTGACGGCTATAGCTATGCTATATCCACCCTGTACGACAGTAGCATAAGGCTGGTGGTTAGACTAAGCAGCGAAACAATTTCCTTTATTAACGAGGATAATGACTACCTGCTTGAAAGCTATACTGCCACAAACACGGTTCTTGCAGGCTTTTATGAGTATTTGCAAAGAGATGAAAGCTCCGGCGCTCCCGGTATGAAGCAGGTTACAATTAAAACCAAGGACTACGAGGAAATTTTCTATACAAGCTACGACACAACAAACTCCTACCTTTCTGTTACAACAGAGTATAGCGGGCTTGTTTTCAACGACAAGGAAACAGATGACAGCCTTAAGAAAAACCAATTTGCCAATATGTATACCCTTTTGCTCCTTTACCCAATGCCAAGGCGTATTAACACCATGACAGATGAGGAAAAGGCAGAGTATATGACTAAGGAGAATATGGTTTATGAGCTTGTTGCCGAAAGAAACGACGGCAAAATTCTGCGCTACACCTACTATAAAACCTCTGCAAGCTATGCAATAGCGGAATATCAAGAGGGACAGAGGAAGGACGGCACCGTTGAGTGGGGCGAGGCAAAGGTAATCTTCGACACCACAATGGAGCATGTAAGAGTTATTACAGATAACTATAAAACCCTTATGGAGGGTGGAGAAATACAAATAGACCAAATTATTTATTAATGTCTTGAAATGGACTATCTAATATGCTAAAATCTTTTTGGTAAAACCAAAAAAAGGAGAATAATATGGAATACAAGTACGGTTATTTTAACCAAAGTGGAGATGAATTTATAATTACAGCACCAAACACTCCACGCCCATTTGACAACTTTTTGTTTAACGACTCCTGTTATGCGAATGTGCATCAAACAGGTATAGGCTGCTTTGATTATCAAATCAACGGCACCGAGGGTATTCAGCTTTACACAGGCGTTGGTCGTATCTGCGACTATGACGTTTTTGGTAAGGACCACCTTTACAACAGACTTGTTTTTATAAGAGATAACGAAACAGGGGAGTTTTGGACACTTAACTGGGAGCCTGTGTGCCACCCATACCAGTCCTACAAGTGCGTACAGGGTCTTGGATATACAATGATTGAAAATAAGACCTGCGACACAGTTGCAAAAATGCGTCTTTTCGTGCCACAGGGCAACGACCCGGTTGAAATTTGGAAGCTTTCCTTCAAGAACGAGGGAAAGGGCAAGCGCTCCTATTCCATATTTACATATAGCCAAATCCAGTTTAGATTTAAGTGGGGCTTTGATAGCTACGGCGATACAATGTATCGTTGCACACGCTTTGATGAGGGCAAAAACACCTTCTACATGTCCAAGCACCCATTTATCGTTCCTCACAACTACCTAACAGCATTTATGGTTGCTGATGAGAAGATTACAGGTAGTGAGGGCTGTCAAAACGTTTTCGTTGGCGAGTACGGCACTATTGCATCTCCGGAGGTTGTAAGAGAGGGTGTTTCTAAAAACTCCATCGGCTCTGCAAATGCAACAATCTGCTCACTTCGCTTTGATATCACTCTTGACTGTGGGGAGGAAAAGGACATTAGCCTTCTTCTTGGCGCAGGCGAGTGCGAGGCTGATAGCGAAAAATACGCAGAAAAGTATCTTAAGGATCAGGATAAGTATTTCGAGGCAACAAAGAAGTATTATAAGGACCTTTACTCAAAGAACCACCTTACCACAGAGGATGAGCATTTTGACAGACTTATCAACTACTGGGGCAAGCACGCAACAAACTTCGGCGCTACCTGGTGCCGCTGGGGCTATAACGGCTACCGTGATATTGTTCAACACGGCTTTGGCGTAGTTTCCTTTAAGAATGAAAGAACAAAAGAGATCCTTCGCGAGGCGGTTAGCAATCAGTATTCCTCCGGTATGGCTGTCCGTGGCTGGAACCCTGTTGACACAAAGGCATATTCCGACTCAGCCCTTTGGCTTGAGTTTACACTAACAGCTTATTTAAGAGAAACAGGCGACGTTGACTTCCTTAAGGAGGTTGTACCGTTTAGAGATGAGGGCGAGGCTACCGTTTACGGTCATATGGACAGAGCACTTGACTTCCTTGAGTCCAATAAGGGTGCTCACGACCTTCTGCTTATTAAGTTTGGCGACTGGAATGACTCCTTGACAGGCGTTGGCAAGGAGGGCAAGGGCGAGAGCGTATGGCTTTCCATCGCTTATGCACAGGCGCTGTTGGAAATGGCAGAGCTTGCAAAATTCCTTGGTCAAGAGGATAAGCAAAGAAATTATCTTGCTCGTCGTGATGCTATTATGAAGGCTATAAACGACAACGCTTGGGACGGCGAGTGGTACAGACGCTGCTACACAGACGCAGGCAAGCCACTTGGCTCAAAGGAAAACAAATACGCAAAGATGTTTATGGAGTCTCAGTGCTGGTCCCTTATTTCCGGCGTTGCCAGCGAGGAGAGGGCAAACACACTTATCAAGGCTATGGATGAGCATATGGCAACACCGGTTGGCTACATGCTTCTTACCCCATCCTTTAAGGAGTTTGACTCTACAATCGGTCGTATTTCCGCAATGGAGCCGGGCATTTGTGAAAACGGTACAATTTACTCACACACAAATATCTGGATGATACTCGGTCTTCTCAAGTACGGCAAGGCTGACCTTGCATACGAGCTATTTAAGAAGATTGCTCCGGGCTACATAATCGGCGACAATGCTGAAATTAAGAATAAGTGCCTACCATATATGTTCTCAAACTGCTACTTTGGTCCGGAGCACAAAAACAGCGCATTCCAAATGGAATATAGCTGGATTACAGGCTCTGTTGCTTGGTACACAAACACAATGGAGAACTACCTAGTTGGCGCAAGACCAACCTATGAGGGTCTTGTTGTTGACCCACACCTACCATTTACAGGGGCAAAGATGACAAGACAGTTCCGTGGTGCTACCTACGAGATTGAAATTAAGAACCCACAGGGCAAGTACAAGGCTGAAGGCATTGCCCTTACCGTTGACGGCAAGGAAATTGAGGGCAACCTTGTTCCCGATTTCAGAGACGGCAAGTGCCATACAGTTGTAGCAATAGTAAAATAATTAAAAAGAACAGGCGCTTGCCTGTTCTTTTTTATGAAAGAGTAGGGTGCTGCCCGAAAAGCACGCCCACGGAATAAACTCCAACACCTGCCGAAAAATCACACCATTTTTTGCTGTTGATTTTATTTTATATTTATGATATACTAAAAAACGGCAGGAAAATCCTGCCGTTTTATTGGAGCTGAAGATGAGATTTGAACTCACGACCTGCTGATTACGAATCAGCTGCACTACCACTGTGCTACTTCAGCATAGCTTTTACCGTAAGGCTAAAAACATTTTACTATAAACTCTAAATTTTGTCAAGAGAAAGGGGAAAAGCTTATGAACTTATGTGATATAAGAGTGGTAAAAAGCCTTATGTCCCAGCACGGCACAGGCACGAAAAAGGGCTTTGGTCAAAATTTTCTTATAAACAAGCAAATCCCCGAGGCAATTTGTGAGGCAAGCTATTCCTACCACAAGAGTGTAAATCCCCAAGGCAAGAGCGCTGTTTTGGAAATCGGACCGGGCATTGGCTGTCTTACCTACGAGCTTTGCCGGGCTTATGACAAGACCTTGGCTGTGGAAATAGACAGCAGCCTTATTCCGATACTTGATAAAACGCTTTCGGAGTTTGACAATGTTAAGGTTATAAACGAGGACTTTTTGAAGCTGGATTTGAAGGAACTTCTTGAAAAGGAGTTGGGGGAGTGTACGGTTTCCGTGTGTGCAAACCTGCCTTACTATATCACAACCCCAATTATTATGGCACTTTTAGAGGGCGCAAGAGATGAAAACGGCAAAAGCGCCATTACCTCAATTACCGTTATGGTGCAAAAGGAGGTTGCGCTCCGTCTTTGCGCAAATGAAAAGAAGGGAGACTATGGTGCAATCAGCGCATCTATTGCCTACTATGGCAGGGCTGAAAGGCTTTTTGATGTTACTCCCGATAACTTCTTGCCGCCGCCAAAGGTAACCTCAAGCGTTGTAAGAATTGAGCTTTATGATAAGCCGATATATAAGGTAAACAGCGAAAAAATGCTGTTTAAGACCATAGCTGGAGCATTTTCTCAAAGGAGAAAAACACTTCTTAATTCCTTGTCGTCATACTTTAGTGGCATATCCAAGGAAAAAATTAGCGAAATAATCAGTCAGCTGGGCTTTCCACCCGACATAAGGGGAGAAAGGCTTTCCGTTGAGGATTTTTGTCGCTTGGCTGATGAAATAGAAAAAGAGGTATAAATGATACTTTTAGGAACATTTGTAAATGTTGCCACCATCGCCGTGGGCGCATTGCTGGGCTGGCTCCTTTCAAGCGTCCTTGAAAAAAGCCCAAGGCTGAGAAATGTGCCAAATGCCGCTATGAAGGCGGTATCAATCGTTGTGCTTGTTGTGGGCGTTGGCGGCGCAATAAAGTCGGAAAAGCCTATGGTGCTTTTAATTTCTATGGTGGTAGGCACTATAATAGGTACAATAATTGATATTGACGGGCTGCTTGACCGCTTTGGCAAGTGGGTCGAAAGAAAATTTATTAAAAAGAAGGCAAGCGACGATATAAAGGAAGAAGAGGGCAGGGTGGAAAAAGGCTTTTCCAAGGCGTTTGTTGCCACAACCCTTACCTGTCTTGTGGGTGCGCTTTCTATAACAGGCGCTCTTGAAAGTGGACTGGAGGGCAACCATAACACCCTTTATATGAAAAGCGTTTTAGACCTTGTTACAGCCTTCGTTTTCTCGTCATCCTATGGCTTTTGGGGCACAATTGCCTCGGTTGTGCCTGTGCTTATTTATCAAGGCGCAATCACCTTAGGGGCAAGCGCCTTAAGCGGCTTTCTTGCCGGCTCTATTGCGGAGATTTCCGCAGTAGGCTCTTTAATTGTATGCGCCCTTGGTCTTAATATGCTTGGCGCAACAAAAATCAAAATTGCCAATATGCTCCCCGCAGTATTTTTGCCAATTTTGCTTTGCTTGTTTATGTAAATAAAAAAGGCTCGGAATCCGAGCCTTTTGTTTTTTTATGCGTCAACCTTTGCTTTAATATCTGCAATAGTAAAGCTGGAGCCGGCTGTACCCTCGTTTACGCTTGCGTCGTTAAGGTAGTAAACCTTTCCGTCAATAAATGCGTAAGCGCAGAGGTAAACAGATGTATTTTGGTTGTTTCCTGCAAGACCGGAAATTGCAATTTCAAAAATTTCGTAGTCGCGCTCTGTAAAGTCAACATAAGCAACCTTTTCTCTTGCAACAAGCGCACCGTCTGTTACATCAAAGAGTGTACCGTCGTGTAGGGTGTTAGGTGTTTCATCTACATAGTAGGTATTAACTGCAGCCACAAGACCGTAGCTGATAGCACCAAATTTTTCGGTATAGAAGTCTAAAACGCTCTTGTTAATAGCGAAAGCCTGCATAACCTTGCCGCTGCCTGTGCCCTCCTCGTAGGAGAAGCCATTGAAGTGGAACAAAGGTGCAACTGTTTCAATTTCCTCTGTGTTTTTGCAGCGATCACATACTACGCAAAGAGTTGCGTTTGAAACAAACATATCGCCAGCAAAGCTTACTTTTTCCTCGCCGGTGTGGTTGCCACTATAGAATGCTACACATGGGTTGTAGTTACAAACAACGTAGCACTTTTTGCTGTTTGTTGCAAGGGTTTTATAATAAGCCTCGGTTGGTTTTTCAAGTACGTTGCCATCAGCATCGTAGCCCCAGTTGATTAGCGTTGCGCCTGTGATTCTTTGGTTGTTTGATTCAAAGGTGATTCCGGCAAAATTTTCTTGTGTGCCACAGTAGAAGAATACCATGTCGTTTGTACCCATACCGCCCTCGGCTGTGCCGAAGCAGTGCTGTTCAAAGTAGGAAACTGTTGCAGGGATATAAACGTACTTAGTGCCTGTTTTGTAGAAGGCACTCTTGTTTGCTCGTGTAAACTCCGGGCTTAGTCTGATTTCAGTAACATTGCTGCAGCTTTGGAAAGCGTATCTTTCAATGGTTTTAACTCCGTGCGGAACAGTAATAGAAGTAAAGGCAGCATTGTTAAAGGAGTACTGACCGATAAAGGTGGTGGTGCTTGGAAACTCGAAGTTAACAAGAGCGGAGCAGCCGTAGAAGCATCTGCCGCCGAAGGACTCGAACTCGCTTTCCGGATGGAAGGTAACAGTTGTAAGGCTTGTGCATCTGTCGAAAAGACCGCCGTCGTTTGAGGTGCAGTTGTGGAATTCAGTAACGTTCTTGGGAATGAATGCTGTTACAAGGCTTGCGCACTTGTAGAACACGTGCTCGCCCATAGTTGTAAGCTTGGAATTTTCTGAGAAAGGAGTGGCTTTAAGTCCGCTTTCTCTGAATGCGTTGGTGTCGACGTATGTAACCGAATCCGGAATTGTAATATACTCAAGCGCTGTACAATATCTGAATGCGGTAATGCCGATTTTGGTCATATTTTCGTTAGAGCCGAAGGTAACATCGGAAAGAGAAGTGCACTTATAGAAGAAGCCGTAGCTCATGCCTTCGCCCTTAGGAATTTCCGTAACACCTGCCGGGAAATAAAAACTCTCAAGTGAGGAGCACTGATGGAACATATACTGACACATAGTGGTCATTTGGGAGTTTTCTGTAAACTCACAGAGCTTAAGGTTAGAGCAGTTTGTAAATGTATTGTTGCCATTAACCTTTGTAACCTCGTCAGGCATATAGCAATAAATTAGTGTTTCGTTGAAAGTGCCATAGTTTCCTGTATAAAACTTAATATCAAAACCTGTTATTTCATTTGCAAACACGGTGCTGTAATGGCTGTCCTGGAAGTTGGCAATTACTGCGTTTGCTTTCATAGTATTGTCCTTGTATTGAAGCCAGCCGGAGCTGTCTACCTTAACGAGGTCAACGGTTCTTGCGCTTATAACGTTACCCTCGCTGTCCTTGTAATACGTAAGGGCATAGCCGTCTGCATCGTACAAAGCGTACTCTGTATCGCCAATTGTAACCTTTCTTGTTGCGTCATAATCTGCTGCGCTAACAGAAACTGCAAGCATTAAAACTGCAAGTACAGTTAAAGCAAGGAATAAGAATAATTTCTTTTTCATATATATCTCTCCTTTAAAAGATTTTTTCTAGTAATATAATATCACATGCGCGCAAAATTTTCAACTAAGTGAGAAAAATTTTCCTTTTTGCACAAAAAAGCCCTGTGCCAAGACAGGCACAGGGGCCTTTTTATTGTGCAAATAGCTCAAGACCGGACTTTTTAAGAAAGCCGCTTATAATTTTTGGCGCACTATTTGGAAAGAGCTTATACAAAAAGCTCATAAGGTGGGCATCAAAGCCAATAACGGCACGCTTTTTCCTTCTTCCCCCCTTGGAAAGTATCTTTTTTGCAACCCTGTTTGGGTCGGCGCTAAACTTGTCTATAAGACCCTTTTCCTTTTTGCTTGCCCCTTGGTCCCGCATTATATCGGTCTTTACAAAGCCGGGCAAAATGGTTGTAACGGAAATATCCTTGCTTTCACAGGCAAGACATTCCGAAAACCTTTCAAACGCCGCCTTAGATGCAGAGTAAGCGCTGACAAGAGAAAATGGGCAAAGGGCAGAGGAGCTTGAAATGTTTATAACAACAGACCCCTTTTTCATCATAGGCATAATGGTCTCACAGCCAAAAGCGCCTGCCATAAGGTTTATGTCCATAACCTGCCTTAGCCTTTCAGAGCCGCTTTTCAAAAAAGGCTCAAATTTTGGCAAAATTCCGGCGCAATTTATCAAAATATCGGGACACGTGTCTGTTTTTTCTAAATATTCCCTTAATCTTAGCCATTCTTCATTTAACGAGGCGTCCATAGGAAAGGGCACAAAAAGCTCTCCCAGCTCATCCCTTGCCTCGTTTAATCTTTCAGCCCCGCGGCTAATGCCGATAACCCTTGAGGAGTATTTTGTAATAAGCTCATGTGCCAAGCATTTGCCAATGCCGCTTGATGCCCCTGTGATTATGGCAACCTTGCCACGATAATCAAATTTTTTCAATATAAATCTCCATTCCTGTTAAACATTTGCAAAGCATTTCATAGCTTTTATGAGGTAAATTCATAACATTTGCGAAGCAAATTCATAACAATGCGTAGCATTTCATAGCTTTTACGAAGTAAATTCATAACATTTGCAAAGCAAATTCATAGCTGAAAACAAAAGGCCCAAGGATGCCTTGGGTCTTTTAGTTTTCTTATCTTTGAACTCTGCCGCTTCCGCCGCCCTTGATAAGACCCTCAACCTCGCTAACAGAAACAAGGTTGTAGTCGCCAAGAATGGTGTGCTTTAGGCAGGATGCCGCAACAGCGAACTCAATAACATCCTGTGAGGACTTGTTCATAAGTGATGCGTAAATAAGGCCGCCGCCAAAGGAGTCGCCACCGCCAACACGGTCAACAATGTGAATGTTGTAGGAGCGAGAGAAGTAATACTCGTTTTCTGCCTTGTCATAAAGCATAGCAGCCCAAATGTTGTCATTTGCGGAAATGCTTGTTCTAAGTGTAATGGCAACCCTCTTAAAGCCGAATGTATCTGAAAGCTGCTTAGCAACGCTCTTATAGCCGTCGTGATTAACAACGCCCTTATCAACGTCTGTGTTTTCAGCCTTGATGCCGAACACCTTTTCAGCATCCTCCTCATTTGCGATACAAACATCAACAAGCTTCATAAGCTGACCCATAACCCTGCCTGCCTCGTCGGTTGACCATAGGTTCTTACGATAGTTAAGGTCACAGCTTGTGGTAATGCCCTTTGCCCTGCAGGCAGTAAGCGCATCCATACAAATTTCCGGAAGCTCTCCGCCAAGAGCAGGAGTAATGCCTGTAAAGTGGAACCAGTCAGCCCCATCTAAAATCTTGTCCCAATCAAAATCCTCTCTCCTTGCCATAGCAATAGCGGAGTAGGCTCTGTCATAAATAACCTTGGAAGGACGCTGGGAGGCACCTGTTTCAAGGTAGTAAATACCAACCCTGTCGCCACCTCTTACAATATCGCTTGTGTCAACGCCGTATCTTCTGAGAGAGTTTACAGCCGCCTGACCAATCTCGTGCTTAGGGAGCTTGGTAACATAGGATGCATCAATGCCGTAGTTGGCAAGAGATACAGCCACATTAGCCTCGCCGCCGCCGTATGTAGCGCCGAAGGTATCGGTCTGAACAAATCTTGTATATCCGTTAGGATTGAGTCTTAGCATAATTTCGCCAAAGCATACTGTTTTCATAATTTTACCTCACAATGAAAATTTTACAACACTATTATATAACAAAAAATACCTTTATTCAAGTGCTTTGTTGTATTTTTCGTAATAGAAAAGATACTGCTGCACAAGACCTGCACGCTCTCCAAGCAGAGAAACGTCAAGCCCCTCGGGGAAGTACTTTTCAAGGGTGCGCTTCATATGCACATCAATAGGAAAGGCATCACGCCTGGTTCGAGTAAAAAGCAAAATACATGATGCCACCTTAAGTCCAATGCCCTTTACCTCGCAAAGGGTGTCAATATCGTTTTCAAGGGTGGAAAGCCCAAGAGAAAATATTTTGTGGGTTTCCTTAAGATAGAAACGGCACGCGTCGTAAACATACTTGGCGCGAAAGCCCATTTTTAGTTGAAAAAACTCCTCAACCGATGCCTTTGCAAGAACGTCAGCATCGGGAAAGGTGTAATACGTGCTTCCCATAAACTCTATTTTCTCGCCATATCTCTCGCAAAGGGCAGAAATTATCTTTTTTATCCTTGGGATATTGTTATTCTGGGAGATAATAAAGGAAATCATAGTTTCCCAAAGGTTTTGGCAAAGCAGCCTTATGCCGCTGCCGTATTCAACGCATTTTTTCATATGCTCCGAGGGAACTGCCTCTAAAATTTCCCTGTCAGCCTTGTCATAATCAACGGAAAAATCAAGATAAATGTGCCAGATGCTTTCAAAATCAAGATGGTCGCAGTTATATATGTAAAGCTCCCTTTCGTGATCCTGGGCAAAGATAACATATTTGCCAAAGGCAACGCCGCCAAACTCATATTTGTGACCAAAAGCAGACACAGGGTCAAAGCGAAAGGCTTGCCCACAATCAAAGGTTTTATAAAGGCTCAACTTGGGTATATTATCAATATATACATAAGGTATGCCGTTTTTTGTAAGCTCCTTAACTTTCATAATAGCCCCCTTTTTTGGAAAAAGTCTTGCAATAATTAAATTATAACCTTATAATAAAATTAAATCAAGTAGAAAGGTAAACTTTTAATGGAACAAATTTATACTATCCCCGTAAACGAGGCTTTTGAGGAGTGCCGCGATAGCCAAAAATGCGATTGCCCTCTTTGCAAGATATACGACAAGCTTGAAAGAAAAGAGGTTGAATTAACCCTCGGTCCATCAATGATGGAGCCTGCAACACGCATCCAAACCAACGAAAAGGGCTTTTGCTCCCATCACTTTGATATGCTACTTTTGCAAAACAACCGTCTTTCCTTGGCTTTGGTTTTGGAAAGCCATCTTGATGAGATAAAAAACAAAATGAAGGGCAATTTCTTTACAAATATCCTTGGCACAACCACAAAAAAGGCAGTAAAGGCTGCAGGCGGTGTAAGCTCCAGCTGCTTTATTTGCGAAAGGATAGAGTCAAACTTTGAAAGAATGATAGAAACTGCCGTTTTGCTTTATTCCTTCGACCCGGATTTCAGAGGCAAGCTAAAGGCGCAAAAATACTTCTGCCTGCCACATTATCAGCGCCTTATGGAAATGGCACAGGCAAAGCTCAACAAGAAAAAATATGGGGAGCTAGCCAAGGACGTAAGCGAGATTGAAAACGCATATTTAGAAAAGCTAAAGAACGACATAACCTGGTTTACAAAGAAATTTGACTACCGCTACGACAGCGAGCCATGGTACGACTCCAAGGACGCAATCGAAAGAGCAATAGCTCTCCTTTCCGGCGGAATAACCCCCGACAAAAAGTAAAACCATAGGGGCAGATTGAAAAAATGTAGGGGCTGGCGCCCCCCGCCCGCAACAATGTCGCACCCCTTTTGCGAAAGACCACCCTAAGAATGAGAAATATATACAAACCCGTAGGGGCAGATTCCATATCTGCCCGTTGAAAGATAAAAATCGTAGGGCAGGCGGCGTATCTCTCACCGAAAATTCTCAAGGTAGGTCTTTCTTCAAAGCCTCCCTTGTTAAAGGGAGGTGGCATTTTCGAGAGAAAATGACGGAGGGATTGTGGTCCTCACACAAATGAAACAATCCCCCCTCCACTATCGTGGCTCTCCCCCCTTTCACAA
>JAFVTH010000005.1 GCA_017503285.1 Clostridia bacterium
AAAATTTTGGCAAGATTGCGACGCAGTTGTATTAACATACTACAAGGAACAAGCTTGTCAAAATTACTAAAGGCTTGACGGATGCTATGCTGAACCTTGGTATTTTGCCGTAAATACACGGCTTAAGGCTGGTTCGTTTCACTCCCGTCAGGCATACCTTAAAATAGGTCGTCAAAGTCATTTTTCTTTGGTCTTTCCCTCTCCAAAACCGCGTGTATGTCGTACACGTTTGCCTGTGGGTCAAAGAGCCTTAGAGGTGGCTTATATAGACTTTTCTCCTTTGAAAGCTCCTGCATAAAGAATGGTGTTAGATAGCTTTTCATATTTTGGCTAAGCCTTGACCTTACGTATAGCTGACCAAGGGTCAAGCTGTCAAGGTCGCTTTTTCTTACAACAGGCACGTTTTCGGAAAACTTTGAGGCGCTGACGCTTCCATCATTTGAGATTTGGAACGAGGTCTTAGTGCCTATTTTATTGCCCATAGAGCGAGCAAAGTCCTCCTTTGTTTCGTCGTTGTTACAGCCCACGAAAAGATGAAGGTCGCAGTTGTCGCTGATTACTGCGCTTGTTTCGTTTCCGTAAACCATATCAAGCTGTTGCTTTGACTGTATTGCCATAAGCATCCATATTTTTCTTGAACGCAGGGTTGTTATTTTGTTTGCTATATTTGGCATTTTTGGCATATTGGCAAACTCATCAGCCAAAAATATAAAGTCTCTTGGTAATTCCTTTTCGTCCCTGCTATCGGCAGCTGTTATAAGCTCGTTTACAAGGTCGTTTATAAGCATCATCGCTACGCTGTTTGTGGTTTTCTGACGGTCATCTGTTATAACGAATATGGCATATGGCTTTTGGCTGTTTGCTATTTCACGCAGATTAAGGTCATTTGAGCTTTCTGTTATTGCGCTCATTGAATTGCTTGAAAACTCGCTAAGCTGAGTGTTAAGGGTTGTGGCATAGCCGTCTCTTGTGTTTCTTGCCCTTAAGCGATAGTTTGCGGCAAGGGCGCTGTTTACGCAAGGGATATGCTCTGCACGAGTTAGCCAATCTATAAGATTTTCAAAATCCTCCTCTGTGGAAAAGGATGCTCTTATAAGATTTGCCATTGTAAATTTTTCTCTTGTTAGCTTATTTTGTGGGTTTTCAGAGTCGTAAAGCAATGTTCTTGCAAGGGCATTAAACATTGTTCTTGCGCCATCCACCCAGTTTTTGTCGTTAGGGTCTGTTACAGGAATTATGATATGGCTTATATCTATAAGCGCTCTTTCAACACCCTCTATAAGCTTTAGGTATTTTATATTCGCCTCTACCCTTGCCTCTTCCTTTGTTTCGTAAGTCTTGCCACCAAAGTCCGTGCCTATTAGGTCATTATCCAAAAGCTCCTTTATCCGTATTGCATCGTGATAGTCGTCATAAATCTGACTAAGGAAGTTATACCTTGCGCTTCTGAAGGAATCCTGCATATTAAGGATTCTTACCTGATAGCCGTTTCTTTCAAGATGGTTGCCAAGCTGGGTTGAGATATCCCCCTTTAGGTCTGTTACAAGGAATGATGGCTTTAGCTCATCCCTCATTTCAGAATTAAGGGCAAGGATATTTTTTATTATGACCTCGCTTTTACCTGTACCTGTGCTACCGGTAAGCAGGCAATGAGAGATAGGCACAAAAAGTGCCTTATTCTCATCCTTGCTTAGGTAAACCGGCCAGCCCATATTATCAAGTGTATTTATTTTGTCAAGCTCTACCCATGTGCCGTTTCTAACCTTGGCATCAGCATGGCAATCCATGCACGAGGAATCCTCGTGATATTTGCGGTTTTCGTGCTCTAGGGATTTGCTTATTGAGCTATTTATATTCATATTATCACTCCTTATCTGGTAAAGCCGCTGATAACGTTCTTAGGAGAGATGCCATTACGCTTCATAAAGGACTTTTCTCTCTTTACCCTTTCGTCAAGCTCCTTTATTTTGTCATCAGTCAGCATTTTATGTGACTCCTCTCTTTCCCTCTCAAACCAAGGACTTAGCTCAAGCTCCAGCTCCTCGGTTAGGATTTTCTTAAGCAGGGATGAAAAGAAGTATGCGTTTTCGTATTCCTTTTTGTCAAAGTGGATTGTAGCAAGGTGCTCCAGTGCCTCGATAGAGCCAATCTCGACCAGCTTTGTAAAGCCGTCCACTGCCTCATTTTCCCTGCCTGCACCAAAATCTATGTATGCCCTTTCAAGCCTTGACTCCATTGTTTGCGGGGATTTTCCAAAAACGGAAACACGCCACTCAACGCTGTCGGTAAACAAGGGCTTGTCCTCTTTTCTTAGAGCCTCAAAGCAATCATTTAATGCGCATGCCGCTGTTATTTGCTCCTCGTCAAGACCAAGCATGCTTGTTAAAAGGGCGTAGTTTTTGCTGCTTGTTAAATTGTTGATTTTTTCCTCCTCAACCATAAGCACGGTTTCGTATACACGTCTAAATGCCTCTGTGCCCTCCTTTATGCCGGCACTTCTTGCAAAAAGCGCAAGTAATCTATAGCTTTCCTTGTCTGTATAGAAACGACCAACTGTGGTTGAAAAATATTTTCTGTAAAGCTCGTAATTTGTTTTCTTCATTTTCCTTTACCTCATTTTCCTTAGTATTTTTTATGTAAAGGCTATGGGGAGCTTGATATCCAAAGCCGTTATAACGTAGTCAGACGACAGTCCGGGAAAATCCACAAAACCATCGTCATCTCGCATATATATACTATCTATATTTTTGACAATGTTTTACTAACTTTTGGTAATTGAAACAAAATTTTGGTTCATTTTTTTGTACTTTTTGCATTTTTGGCGTTTTTTGTCGATTTTCTTAAGACTTGTTTTTGTATTTTCGGAAAAATCCCTGCACTTAAAGGGCTTTTTTGACATATGAAAGTTATTTTCGCTTTAAGCTTTTCATCATTTTGTTAAAATTGTTTTTCAATAAATTTGAACCTTGGTTCATTTTTATTATTGACTAAATAAGAAATATATGGTAATATTATTTTGAAGAATTTTGAAGGAGGCTTTTTATGGTTCGCAACACGGATTTAAGATCAGTTATCAAGAAAAACCTAAACAAGCTTATGGACGCAAAAAATCTTAGCCAGGTGGAGCTTGGCAGGATTATGAACATCACTACAAAGTCTACTATTAATAACTATGTAAATGAGCTGAGCGACAGTATACCGGACATTATTTCGCTTAACTATTTATGCACCTATTTTGGTATACCCATGGATCTTTTCCTGTCCCCAAGCTTTAGCCCTGACTCTGCCTACGAGATTGAGGGTGTGCATATTGACGAGTACGACAAATTTGTGGGCATTTATAGCCTTTACTACATAACCACAAGCAAGCTTTTTACATATTCCACTCAGTACAGCGACCAACCGGAGCTTTCCTTTGGCGCACTTGCTATTGTTAAAAACGGCGGCAACCAAATCACCACCTGCTCCTACCAGGCTTATGCCTGCTTTTCTCTTAAGGACGAGGCTGAAATGGCTGACCTTAAGGCAGGGGCTGAGCTTGCGCTTTCCCGTGGGGACAATGTGGGAGTAAGAAATCTATTTACCGAAAAGTCCTCATACTACGTTGGGGATTTTGGGCTTTTGCAAAAGGGCAAGTTTTATACAATAAACCTAAAGGGCTATCAAAAATCAAGCGGCGACGACCCACGCCTTATGGTTTGCGACAATGCGCAGCTTATGGGCTTTAACCCCGATGAGATGGGCACATTTCTTGGCAGCGGCGCACTTAGCTCCTCTCTTTCCCGAGGCATGAAAAAGTCCCCTTGCGCTCAGCTTGTGCTTCTTTCAAGAATAACCCTTGATGAGTATGGCAAGCAGGACATTATGAAAAAGCTGCTTAAGCCGAACCAAAATTTTTCGACAGACAACGCAACTAATAAAATAATGAAGAGATACGATGAGCTTATGGCTAATCCGAATTACCCAAGCGAGGACCGTCACATTCTTCTGAAAAGCCATGTAAACAAATGTATCCTTGAGGAGCTGACAAACAACTGCTCCCAGCTTTTCTCATTGCTTGAGGAGGGCGACCAATTTTTATACCGTTACTTAAAAACCTACAATAATTAAGGAGGCTCTATAATGAATTACTACACTCTAAGCCCTTTAGAAAACGAGCCCTTCAAGATGGTTGATAGTCAGTTTGAGGTTCTTATAAACCAGATAGAGTCCATTTTGCAAAAGGACGATAATATAGCTAAGGTTGATATAGAAATTCTAAAAAAAGCCTGGGACGTGGCTAAATTTTGGCATAAAAACGCCCTTAGGATATCGGGAGATTTATATCTTATACACCCTCTTGCCGTTTGTCAAAAGCTTTGCTACGACGGCTTGCTTGAAACAAATGCTCTTGTGGCATCTCTGCTACACGATACAGTGGAGGACAAGACAGGCTATACCTTTAAGAAAATGGAGGAGGACTTTAACAAAACAGTATGCGCCTATGTGCGCGCTGTAACAAAAATCGAGGCAACAGAGGACCCGCTTGACCTTAGCACAAAAAAATACACAAGTCAGTTAACCGATGAAAGGCTTTTGGCAGCCAGCGAAAAGCACAAGGCTGCGCTTTATATCAAGTTTGCGGACAGGCTACACAATCTGCGCACCTGCCAAAAAATGCCTGCCGAACGAATAGAAAAAAACACCACCCATACAAAGGCTGTGCTTGTTCCGCTTGCAAGGCGTATGGGCTGTAACTCTATTGCTGACGAGCTTATTGATGCTTGTATGATGGCACAGCAGCCAAGACACCACGCAAATATTAGCGAGCAGCTTGCATCCTTTGTCCAAAACTCAAGAAAGACGCTTAATAAGACCTTTGGAGCGTTTAAGACCTGCTGCAAGGACAAGGCAGTTTTAGAGGGTGCAGATGGGAAAATCGAGACACCTCCCCCCGTGTTTGTGGCTAAGCAGATAAAGAAGCTCAGCTCCTTTGTTAACCTAAACAGACCGGATTTGTTTTCCTTTTACGGATATCGTCCTTATGCTGTTTTGTACTTCAAAATACTAAATCCAACCGATGAATCCCTGTTTACACAATTTATAAAAATATGCCAGCCGCTAATTGACGACGGTATTATTTCTGTAGATGGCGAGGGCAAGGCAGACAGAATCAAAACAACCGAGGTTGTTTATATGGATGTTGTGGATTTTTACAGCAACCGTATAAGGGTTTGGGTAAGCTCCGAGGATTTTAGAAACACGCTAACAAAGCAACCTGACATTAAGCTTTCGCTAATGGCTCTTTTGCCACCGGAGAGAAAAATACAGGTCTTTACCCGTGATGGACGAGCTATGGAAATCGAAAAGGGCAGCACGGTTTTGGACTTTGCCTTTATGCTAAACCAAGAAATCGGCGCAAGCTTTCTTGGTGCCGAGGTAAATGGCGTAAGGGTTGAAATTGACCACGTGCTTATGCAGGACGACCATGTTACAATCATAAGGGGAGAGTCCTACACGGCACGCCTTGACTGGTTCCCTATTTTGGAAACAAAAACTGCAAGAAACCGCCTTGTTGAGGTGTTTAAGCAAAGCTTAGAAATAAAAAAAGCAAGCAAGGACACACAGGAAAAGGAGCAAAAATAGCCTATTTTAGAACAAAAAGCCACAAAAATTTTGTGGCTTTTTTAATATTATTATTGAATTTTCGTTTTTGTGGTGCTATAATGGGCTTGTTGGTAAAACCAATTAATATTTGAAAGGAGAAATACTATGGATTTTCTAAGAAAGCTTTATCCTGCTTCCTTCAAGCTCGAAAAGGGCAACGTTAAGCCATTTGTTATTACACTCATTGTTTACGTAGTTATCGGCATCATCTTGGCTGTTATCAGTGGCGTTACAAATGCTCTCGTTGGTGGCATTGAGGTTGTTGGACCTATTGTAGGTGTAGTTCTTTGGGCTATTACAACAGTAGTTGATATCTATTGCACAGGCGGTATAGTTGTTTCCATTCTTAAGTTCGTTGGTGTTATTAAGGACCAAGCTCCACAAGAGGAAGCAAAGACAGAAGAAAACAACGACTAATTCTTACATAATTAAAAAAGAGCAGATTTTATTCTGCTCTTTTTTCTTTTTACATATTGAAGTAATTTATTGCGTTGTTGTAGCAAACGTCCTTGACTACGCTTCCGACGAAGTCCATATCCCCTGTCATCTCTCCATTTTCCATAAGTCCACCGAGATAGTTACAAAGGATTCTACGGAAATAGTGATGACGTGGGTAAGAAAGGAAGGAACGGCTGTCTGTAAGCATACCGACAAATGCGCCAAGGTGACCTGTGGCTGTTAGGTCCTCAAGGTGCTTTTCCATACCTATCTTGTTATCAAGGAACCACCAAGCAGGTCCGTACTGAACCTTTCCCCTTGTATTGCTTCCCTGGAAGCAACCGATAAGAGCCATAATTTCAGCGTTCATCTTTGGGTTAAGGTTAAAGATAATTAGCTTTGGCAGGCTGTTTTCGTTGTCAAGCCTGTCAAGCAAGCGGGATAGCATTGAAATGCTATTTGTATCGGAAATAGAGTCAAAGCCTGTATCAAGACCCAAGCGACCAAGCATTTTTGTATTGTTGTTTCTCATAGCGCCTATATGTAGCTCGGTTGCAATATTGTACCTTGCATAAAGCCTCATAAGGAAGTAAACAAGGTGACCCTTATAGGTATCAATATCCTCTTTAGTAGGTGCTTTACCTGACAAAACTGCCTTGAACACTCTATCCGCCTCTTCCCTTTTCGGAACGGCAGGCACATATTCAACAGCGATATCGCTTGCCCTTGCCCCCACCTGTAAAAATGCGTTAAGACGCTTTTCAATAGCGCACTCAAGAGTTGAAAGATCCTCTATCTTGTGGGTTTGTGCCTCAAGCATACCGATAAAGGTAAGGAATTTTTCAGCCTCCATATTCATTATCTTGTCAGCGCGAAAGGCTGGGACAACCTTAAATTTGTAGTTCTTTTCTGCTATTTTTTCAAAGGTTGTAAGGTCATCAAAAACCTCGTTTGTTGTGAATACGTGAGTTACATTTGAGCTTTCAATCAAGCTTTGTGGGGTAACGTTATTTTTCTTTATATATTCGTTACACATATCCCAAATAGCCTCTGCGTTTTGGGCGTTGATTTCAAGAGTACAGCCAAAATATTCCTCAAGCTCCACCTGTGACCAATGGTAAAGCGGGTTACCAAAGGCTGTGCCAAGCACAGAGCAATAGGTAATAAATTTTTCCTTATTTGATTTTGTGCCTGTAATATATTCCTCGTCTACGCCATAGTTGCGCATAAGTCTCCACTTGTAGTGGTCCCCTGCCAGCCAGATTTCAAAAATGTCGCTAAAGGGCTTGTTTTCAAGAATTTGCTTTTCCGGCAAATGACAATGATAGTCAATAATCGGCATGTTTTTTGCGTAGTCAAAATATAGCCCTTCTGCTGTTTTGGTTGTTAATAAAAAGTTTTTCTTAATGTAGCTCATTATAGTGTAACTCCATCCTTAAAAATTGCAATTTCCTCGTAGCCTGCTTCCTCATTTTTGGTTTTCTTACCGGAGGCAAGCTCTATAACGTATGAAAGCAGATCCTTAGCAAGTGTATCTGCCTTTGCTCCATCCAAAATCGGAGATGCGTCAAAATCAATCCAGCCACTTTTCCTTGCGGCAAGAGCGTTATTTGTTGAAATTTTAACAGTTGGTACAGGCGCACCAAGAGGCGTGCCTCTTCCTGTTGTAAACAAAATCATATGTGCGCCACAAGCCATAAGGTTTGTAACAGCCACCATATCATTACCCGGACCATTCAAAAGCGAAAGACCGTTTTTTGTAAGCGTATCTCCGTAGTCAAGCACGTCAACCACAGGAGAAAGTCCACCCTTTTGCACACATCCAAGGGACTTTTCCTCAAGGGTGGTAATGCCACCTGCCTTGTTGCCCGGAGATGGGTTTTCGTAAATCGCCTGCCCGTGGCTCTTAAAATAGTCCTTAAAATTATTAATCATTGTAACGGTTTTATCAAAGGTTTTTCTGTCGCAGCATCTTTCCATAAGCAAATGCTCTGCGCCAAACATCTCCGGCACCTCGGTAAGCACACAGCTACCGCCAAGGGCAACAAGCCTATCGCAAAGCGCGCCAACAAGGGGATTTGCGGAAATGCCGCTATATCCGTCACTACCTCCGCACTTTAAGCCTACGCGCAAGCGAGATATATGTATTTTCTCTCTTTTGAAGGTGTCTCTATATGCTTTTAGCTCGTTAATTATAGACACTCCCTCGGCAATTTCGTCCTCAACATCCTGACAATTAAGAAACTTAACTCTGTTTGGATTATACTTTCCAAGGTGCTTTTTAAGCTCCTCAATATTGTTGTTTTCGCAGCCTAAGCCAAGGACTAAAACGCCACCTGCGTTAGGATGCTTTATCATACCGCAAAGAATCTTTTGTGTTATCTCCTGGTCATCGCCAAGCTGGGAGCAGCCATAGGGATGCAAAAAAGCCTTTGCGCCTGTTTTCTTAGCAAGCGCCTCGGCAACCTTGTTTACACAGCCAACGGTATTTACAATCCAAATATGGTTTCTTATGCCAACATCTCCGTTTTCACGGACATAGCCATCAAAATAAAGGTCGGATTCCTCTCGCTTTATGCCATAATCCTTATAATTATATGTATATTCAAGATTATCATTAAGATTGGTCTTTAGGTTGTGGGTATGCACATGCTCTCCCTTGAAAATATCGCAGGTCGCATGTCCTATGGGAAAGCCATATTTTATTACATTTTCGCCCTCTTTTATATCTGTAAGGGCATATTTATGGCCGTTTTGCCCTACCTCTACATTGTCATTTTTATGAATTTGCATATTCTTCTACCTCTTTAGCAAAGCGAGAAAGGTCTTGACCCCACAATGTAACGTCAGAGAGAATTTCCTCTACTGTGCCGTTTTTAAGCCTTTGCATTGCCTCCTCACTATCATTCGGTGTGCCGTGCTTGTAAAATCTAATTAGCTTGCCGAAGGAAAGCAAGAGTGCCCTTGGTGGGTTGCCAAATTTTCTTTCATAATCTAAAATTGAAGGCAAAACTCTAACCTTAAACTTACTTACAGAGTTAAGAGCAATAGACTGGCAAAGGTGGTGTATGTACGGATTTGAGAACCTAACCATAACCTGCTCTGCATATTTTTCATTTTCCGCCCTGTCGCTATCCAGGGAAGCAATAATTTCCCTTTGACAGCTTGCAAGATGGGCAGATAATTTCTCGTTTTGCAGACACTCCCCTACGGTTTTTACCCCCTCAAGAAGTGCGTATGGTATCATTGAGGTATGTGAGCCGTTAAGAATACGCACCTTGATTGTGCGATATTTATCAAGGCAATCTGTAAGCACCACATTAAGACCGCACCTATCAAGGGGAAGCTCATCAAAAAGCCCCATATAACCCTCAATTGCCCACAGATGGAAATACTCAGAGGTGTTTACCATTTTATCATCAAAGTCAAGCTCAATTTTCTCATCCCTTGGATAGCCTGTGTTAATACGGTCAACAAGTGTATTTGTAAAAATGTTCTTTTCCTCTATCCATTTCTCAAAGCCACAGCCAAGGTTCCACAGCTTACTATACTGAAGAATGCATTTTTTAAGATTTTCCCCATTTTTGTCTATAAGCTCACAGGGCAGGAACACAAAGCCGTCAAGCCCAAGCTCATATCTTCTAAAAAGAAGCTGGGTCAGCTTGCCCGGAAAGGTAGCAGCAGGTCTTTGCTCTTTTTTGTCGTTTTCTGAAAAGGCAATGCCTGCCTCTGTTGTGTTTGACACAATAAAGCGAAATTCCTTGTTTTCAGCAAGCGCCATATAGCCATCAAAGTCGTCATATGGCTTAACACAGCGAGAAATTACATCTATTTTCTTTATGTCTACACCCTCTTTACCACGGCAAAGATGTGTATATACACAGCCCTGCTTAGTTAGGGTGTCACAAAGACCGTCTTTTATTGGCTGGACAACCACAACGCTACCGTTGAAATCTGTCCTTTCATTGGCAATTTGCACCATCCAATCTACAAAGCCACGGAGAAAGCCACCCTCTCCAAACTGAATTATTTTCTCTTTTCTTTCCATATTATCCCTCAATCTTAAAGCTTTTTGAGCTTTTTCTTAAAATGTTTTTCACTCGTTTCAAGCTTGTTTTTTTAAGTATATCACAAAGAAAATTTTTATGCAATAATCTTGACATTATTTAGTATAAAGTTTATACTAAAAATAACAAAATTTTAGGAAGGTGCATTATGAGATACACAAAAAAAGGTGTTACTGGCGTTAAAATTGCATATATCGGTGGCGGCTCCCGTGGTTGGGCTTGGGGACTTATGAGCGATCTTGCCTCAAACAAGGATATGAGTGGAGATGTTTATCTTTACGATATTGACTTTGATGCTGCAGTAGCAAACGAAACAATTGGAAACAGATTTAACGACTGTGAGGGTGCAAAATCCAAGTGGACCTATCACGCATCTAAGACACCGAAGGAAGCCCTTTTTGGTGCTGACTTTGTTGTTATTTCCATTCTTCCCGGTACGTTTGACGAAATGGAGTCAGATGTTCACACACCTGAAAAATACGGAATTTATCAGTCTGTCGGCGATACAACCGGTCCCGGCGGTATAGTTCGCGCTATGAGAACCATACCTATGTTTGAGGAGATTGGCGGATACATAAAGAAATATTGTCCTAAGGCTTGGGTTATAAACTACACCAATCCAATGACACTTTGCGTTAAGACTCTTTACAGAGTTTTTCCCGAAATCAAAGCCTTTGGCTGCTGCCACGAGGTTTTTGGAACTCAAAGGCTACTTACGTGGGTAGTTGAGGAATTTCTTGGCAAGAAGGCTACTAGAGATGAAATCAAGGTAAATCCTGTTGCTGTAAACCACTTTACATGGCTTACAAGCGCAACATATAACGGCATTGATTTGTTCCCATACTATAGGCAGTTCTGCGAAAAGTATGCCGATGGTCTGCCAAACAAAACAGACAACAACTGGATGAACAACTTCTTTGCCTGTGCCGGCAAGGTTACCTTTGACCTATTTAGAAGATTTGGCTACATTTCCGCAGCAGGCGACAGACACTTGGCAGAGTTCTGCCCCGGTAAGTGGTATCTTGAAAGCCCTGAAAGAGTTAAGGAAATGAAGTTTGGTCTAACTCCTGTTTCTTGGAGAAAGGAGGACCTCCAAAACCGACTCAAGAGAAGCCGTGAAATCCTTGATGGTGACGAAATCAAGCTTTGGAACACAGGCGAGGAGGGTGTAAACCAAATGCGTGCTCTTCTCGGTCTTTGTGACCTTATTACTAATGTAAACATTCCAAACAGAGGTCAGATTCCTAACCTTCCGCTTGGTGCTGTTGTCGAAACAAATGCCATCTTCCGTTCCGGTCAGCTTGACCCTGTTTTTGCAGGCGAAATTCCAGCCCAAATTTACCCACTTGTCTCTCGTGTTTGTGCCGAGCAGGAGGCTGTTTTTGACGCTATTTCAAGACGCGATATTGAAGCAATCTTTAGCGCATTTGCATCTGACCCACTTGTTACCTGCGGCATTGAGGATGCAAGAAAAATGTTTGACGAAATGGTTAACAACACCAAGGCTTATCTTAAAGACTATAATTTATAAAGGAACGAATTTATGAAAAGATTATTTAACGACCACAACATAAGAAATGTTATCGATCTAAACGGAGCTTGGCTATTCAAGGCTGACCCGGACAAATCCGGCGTTGATTTAGGCTGGGGTGGCGGCCTTCCTTGCGGAGAAACGGTTACTGTACCATCCTGCTGGAACACTCATCTCGGTATGTATAACTACGAGGGCGTTTGCTGGTATCAAAAGAAATTTGTAACAGACGGTGGCACACTCTTTATTGAGTTTGGTAGTGTTATGACACAGGCTATGGTTTGGCTTGATGGCATTTATCTTGGTGACCACTATGGTGCATTTACACAGTTTGATTTTATTGTAAACGATGTAGCAAGGGGCGAGCATACGCTTGTTGTACGTGCTGACAGCACTATTACTGAAAAATCCTTCCCTCAAAGATATACCGACTGGTATAACTACGGTGGTATCGCCCGTGATGTTGCAGCTCACGAGCTAAAGGGCATTTCTATTTTAACAAATCACATAAAATATGAGCTTTCAAAGGATCTAAAGTCCGCATCTGTATACTGTGATATCGAGCTTTATAACACCAATGATGCCGAAGCCACAGAAAGCATTAGCATCACTATTGATGACACAGCAATTTACAGTGGCAAAATCACCCTTGGCTCACACGAAAAGGTAAAAATAACCACACCTGTGTATGAATTTTCCGATGTAGAGCTTTGGCAGATGGAAAGCCCCAGACTATACACAGTTACTGCAAAAACAGATAGCGACGACCTTATTGACAAGGTTGGCTTTAGAAAAATTGAGGTCTCAAATAACGACATTTTGCTAAATGGTAAATCCATTGAGCTTCGCGGTGTAAACCGTCACGAGGAGCATCCTGATTGGGGCTTTGCATTCCATACCGGTCTTATGAAGAAGGACATTGACCTTATTAAGTATATGGGCTGTAATACAATCCGCGGCTCACACTATCCACAAACACAATTTTTCATAGATTTGCTTGACGAAAGCGGTATTCTTTTCTGGAGCGAAATCCCAATGTGGGGCTGCGGCTTTGGCGAAAAGGCACTTAAGGACCCGGATATTGTTGCTCACGGCTTCCAGTTCCATCAGGAAATGGTAAAATACTACTACAACCACCCATCTATTGTTATTTGGGGTATGCACAACGAGGTTGATAGCAAGCTTGAATGCGTAAGAGAGTTTTCTATCGTTTGGGCAGATTTCCTCAGAAAAAATGGTGGAAATCGTCTTATTACCCACGCATCTAACCATCCAAACGACGACATTTGCTACGACCTTGACGATATTATTTGTATAAATATTTACCACGGCTGGTACAACTATTATGGCGGTTCAGGCTCGTTTAGTGATTGGGATAAGCAGGTTGACACTCTAAGAGAGCGTCTTAAGAGCCTTAACCTTTACGGCACTCCTGTTATTATGAGTGAGTTCGGCGCTGCGGCTCTTGCAGGTTATCATCAGCACTTTGACTCAGGCATTAAATGGAGCGAGGAGTATCAAAGAGATATTATTGAATATTGTCTTGAGCTGTTCCACAAGACTGAATATATGAGGGGCTTTTATGTATGGCAGTTTGCTAATATCAGAACCTCTCCGTCTATGGATATTAACCGTGTAAGATACTATAACAACAAGGGTATCGTTGACGAGCACAGAAATCCAAAGGCAAGCTTCTTTAAGATTAAGGAGCTTTATAACAAGTACGCAAACGAGGAATAATTAAAAAAACGCCGAGGTAAATCCTCGGCGTTTTTTGTTAGAATAAATATATAAGCATTGACATAACCGGTATTGTTGCAATTGAAAGCGACGTGCCAAGAAGCACAAGACCGGCAGCATCCTCTTGCCCCTGCCCTATAAGCTCCGAAAAGGTAAGCACAACGCTGGCAACAGGACAGCACATCATAATGTAGATTGCGCTTTTCATAACAAAGGGAACAGGAAGTGCCAAAAGCACAAGCAAGGCAACCATTGGGAAAGCCACCTGCTTTATAAGCACAACTACATAATTTATAGGCTTTAGGAAAACACTCCTTAGTGGGACACAGGCAAGGCGCATGCCCATAATAAGCATACAAAGCGGTGTGGACATTTTTGCAAGCATATTAACTGCATCCCCTATAACCCCGGGCAGGCTAAAGCCTGTTATAAAGAATGGGATTGCAATAACAAAGGCGATTGTTGCAGGATTTAAGAAAATCTTTTTAGGGCTTATGTAGCTTTTGTCCTGTGAGATAATAAATGAGCCAACGCTCCAGCCGATAATGTTAAGCGCCAAGGAAGCCATAGCTGAAAAGGCAACAGCCTCCGGGTGATCCGGCAAAAGTGCCTCCAAAACAGGCACGCCCATAAAGGCACAGTTTGCAAGAACGGTGGCAAGGTTATATATTCTATACTCTACCTGCATTTTCTTTCTCTTGAAAGCAAGATGAAAAATAAAAAGTCCAAGCAAGAAAAGTCCACCGATTATTAAAAACGCAAGCCCAAGCCACTTGACAAGGTCAAGAGAAAACTGATTTTTTGTAATAGACGTAAAAAGCAAGCAAGGGGACGACACATACATAAGCAGCTTTGCAAAGCCGGAAATATTTTCTGACTTGACAAGCTTTGTTTTCACAAGCGCAAAGCCCGGCACTGCATAAAGCAGCATTGTACCAACAACGCCAAGCGCCGCCAAAAATGTACCTAACATATAAGTCCTCCCTCTTTTAATTTTTACAAAGGATATATTATCACAAAGATAGTATTTTTGCAACATATATCTTATAAAATAAGATAAAAAGCCACCTTGGGTGGCTTTTTATTATGGATTTACGGTTGGACTTGTAGTTCTAAAGCGCATGGTCCAGCTTTGGTAACGCAGTCGATTTGAAAGGTATTTATCCTCAAAGCTATCGCTGTGCTGCCAAGTGCCCTTAAAGGCGCTATCCCTTACCTCCGGCATACAATCAAGGCTTGGTAGCTGTGGCTTCGGCTTGACTGTAACAGACTTAGCGCCAAGCAGCACCTCAAGTGCGCCATAAAGCCAATCAGCAGGACCGATATACTCGTTTCCTACCTTGATTTTTTCGGGTAAAAACTCACCGTCCTTTATTTGGTCGCAGGCGGAGATTATATCATCCTTTGAGAGTGTAAATTCCTCGGTTATTTCATAGGGTTTTGACAAAAATCCGTACACGTCCCCACACAAATGCTCTTTTTTGCCTTGCAAAAGGTCACGGCAAGCAAGAGTCATATCAGCAAGGGATAAGGAGTATGGCTTTTGCATTGGAAACAGTCCCTTTTGTAGGTGTGTATATATTTCCTTTACCTGCTCCTTGGTAACAATTCTCTCCCCGTCATTTTTTAGCTCATTTGCCAGCTGTGAATAGGTGATGATTCTAAAGCGAGGGTCGTTTTTAATGAGCCTTATCAAAAGGCGCATATTTTTAAGAACCGTGTCAGTAATTTCCTGTGGTAAATCCTTTGGCTCTATCCACTGACCAAAGGGCACAAGATTTTCCTTGTGATAGTTTACTGCGTCCCAAAAATCTTCCTTAATTATCATATTTGGGTGGGTATATATTACTGCTCTTTCACGCTGTGCCAGCTCATTTAGCTTTTCCTTAATTTGCTCCTCGGTGGCATCACGCAAGAACCACTCAATGCCAAATGCATAATATGCGTGGAAAATGTTGCAGTAATATGCGCCTGTGCCCTTTTCTGTGTCGCAGAAGGTGTCTGCATAAATCGGAATACCCATTTTATGGTAGCCATACATTGCCACATAGGATTTTTGGTTACCGGGTGGGCAGGCAGCCCAAACCTTATCAACGCCAAGAGTATTTTTTATATACTCAATACCCAGCGTTTCTTGTCTAATAAGCTCCTTTTGTGCCTCTTCAAAATCCTCAATATCTGTATACTCATTTATCATTGGGTGTAAAGTGTGACCGTAGGTGTGAGTGCCTATTTCGTGGTGGGAAAGTGCCTCTATAACATCAGTCCTGCCCCATTCCTTTAGGTGCTTTGCCAAAAGTCCAACAACGCAAAAGCAACCTGTAACGCCCTCTTCTCTAAATAGATTTGCCTCGTATAGAATACCGTCTGCCGCCCTTGACGAGGTAAAATCCTCTGTGTCGAAGGAAAAAATTATATCTGTCATTATGATTCTCCTCACATATAATATACCAGTCTTATGATATCATAAATTTAAGGAAAATTCAACTTGAAAAAGGAATTTTTGCACTATATTGAAAATGCAAACAGCTTATGGTATAATTTTCTTAGAAAGTTTACTTTGAGAGGTAATTTTATGTGGAACGGAAAGAAAAAGGCGGTAACCTTTAGCTTTGATGACGGAGTAACGCAGGATATACGCTTAATTGAAATTTTGAACAAGTATGGACTTAAGGCTACATTTAATCTAAACTCGGAGCTTTTGGGGCTTGAGAACTCGATTTACAGAAACGAAAGAACTGTGCGCCACGACAAGGTGCCAAAGGACAAAATCAAAGAAATATATAAGGGTCACGAGGTGGCTGCCCACACCTTGACACATCCGCTTTTGCCATCTCTTACCGACGAGGAAATAATAAGGCAGGTTGAAACGGATAGGCAAAATCTATCAAGACTTTGTGGCTACGAGGTTGTTTCAATGGCGTACCCCTGTGGTGGGGAGAACAACAACGTCCGTGTTGCTAAAATCATAAAGGAAAACACCGGTATTAAGCTGGCAAGAACTATAACCTCAACCTATGACTTTGGCAAGCAGGAAAATCTTTTTAGATTTAACCCCACTGTTTACTATGTTGATGCGAGATTTGAGGAAATTATAGATAGCTTTTTATCACTTGATAACGGCTCCGATGCCCTTCTTTACATATGGGGTCATTCTTATGAAATGGATGCGGAATATATCACTTGGGAAAGGTTTGAGAAGCTTTGCCAAAAGCTGGCCTTCCATGACGACATTTTTTACGGCACCAACAAAGAGGTGCTTTTAGATTAATAGAGAAAAAGCCGACACGGGATCGGCTTTTTTATTTATTTTACATATCTTTTATAGAAGTCGTTAACCACGCCTAATAAATGTGGGTTCAAGTATGAAAGGGTCTTGCCTTTTATATCATCAGGCACGCCAAAATACGCCTCTGCCACCGCCCCTGCAATTGCACATAGTGTATCGGTATCTCCACCTATGGAAACACCGTTTCGTATTGTGTCCTCTAAGCTATCCCCCTCTAAAAAGGCAACCATGGCCTGTGGAACGGTATCCTGGCAGGTTTCATTAAACTCATAGGTAGGTCGTATTTCATCAAGAGTGAAATTTATGTTATAGCTTTCTTTTATATAATCTCTTATCTGCTCCTTGCTACTGCCTGTCCTTGCCATATAGCCAGCCACAGCAGTAACCACCGCGCCCTTTATGCCCTCCTTGTGATTATGCGTAACCTCTGCACTTAAGCGTGCCAGCCTTGCTGTTTCCTCTATGCTTTTTGCAAACCATATAACTGGGCTAACCCTCATGGCTGAGCCATTTCCGTAGCTCATATATGGCTCTCTTTCTCCTCGCACGAGCCACCTTTTAAAGCGCGCACCATAGCCCGCATATGGATAGATTGCGCCATATTTGTGAAAGGCATTTATTATTTCGTTTTTTATTTGTAAATCACTTGCGTCCTCGTCTATCCTCATAAGTGCCTCGGCAAGAGCAACGCTCATTACCGTGTCGTCTGTAAATGAGCATTTTTTGCCAAAAAGCTCAAAATCCTTTGACCTATGGTTATCAAACTCATAAATCGAGCCAACCACATCTCCAAAAATTGCACCAATCATTTTAAGCCACTCCTTTTTAACCATTTTACATCAAGCTTACTTGTAAATATATTATACCATCTTTTTTCTTTACTGTAAAGATGTGTGGTGTCTTAAAAAGGCGACACTTGACATCAAACCCCTTTAGTGATAATATTAAACTAACGATATGGTTAAAATATTTATATAAATATTTTGCGAGGAAATATGAAAAAAGAAACTAAAGCTATGATTTTTCGGCTTCTTGTTTCCTTGGCTCTTTCCATAGTAGTAATCCTTTTTTTATATCTGCTCTTTAAGCATCTTGGACTTACCTCGATTACTAAAGAGGAGCTACAGGAATATATAGAGGATAGAGGCCCATTTGGTCCGTTGGTTTTTATAATTGCTACTTTTTTACAGGTTACTATTATCCCTATACCCTCAACGGTTACAATTCTTGCAGGGAGCTATTTGTTTGGTCCTTGGCTCTCTCTTTTATACTCTTATATAGGTCTTTTGCTAGGCTCGTTTTTTGCGTTTTTCTTGGGCAGGCGCTTAGGTCGCCCTTATCTAAATTGGGTGGCAGGCTCCCCCGACAAGGTGGACCTATGGCTAAAAAGGCTGCGCGGTAAAGAAACGGTGGCATTGTTTTTTGCATTTTTGCTCCCCTTTCTGCCTGATGACCTGCTTTGCTCTGTGGCAGGGGTGTTGCCTATTTCCTTTTTTGCATTTGCCATTATGCAAATTATAACACGCTTTACCTCTGTGGGCGCTACTCTTATCTTTATGTCCGGAGAGGTAATTCCGTACACGGGGTGGGGTATTTTTGTACTTGTTGCCCTTGGCGTTTTACTTCTTATTGCATTTATATTAGCTTGGAAAAGCTCCGACAAAATAAACTCTCTTTTAGCCAGGCTTGAGAGCTTGATAAAGAGAAAATGAGGTGTTTTATGGAACATTATGACATTATCGTAGTTGGTGGTGGCTTTGGCGGTGTTGCCGCTGCCATTTCTGCTGCGCGCCTTGGTAAAAATGTTTGCCTTGTTGAAAAATATAACTGCTTAGGGGGCGCTGCCGCCTATGATTTAGTTTTGCCCTTTATGTACTCCTACACCATGGTAAACGGCAAAAGGGAGCCCCTTGCCTGCGGTATTTTCCTTGAGATAAAAAGCCGTCTTAAGGAAATTGGCGGCGTTTGCGACGGCTGGGACGACTGCTTCAGCACCGAGCATTTGAAGCTGGTCCTTAACCGTATGGCTATCGAAAGTGGGGTTAATCTACTTTTCCAAGCCTATGTTACCGACGTAGCCTTTAGCGACGGGGTGCTTCACAGCATTGAAATTTCCTCTGTTGAGGGGAAAACGCGACTTAGCGCCGACTATTTTGTTGATGCCACGGGAGATGCAAACCTATCTTGCCTCTGCGGTCTTGACTTTACTAAAGGACGAAAATCCGACGGCAAGACGCAGCCTATGACCCTTTCCTTCCGCGTTGGGGGCGTGGATATGGCAAAATACGACGTTGAGAAAATGAATGCTCTTTACAAGGAGCATAAAAGCCAAGGAAAAATCAGCTGTCCGCGAGAGAATTTGCTTGTTTTCAAAACCACAATGAACGGTGTTTTACATTTTAACACAACAAGAATTATCGGTCTTGACCCGACCAAGCTTTCCCAGCTTACAAATGCGGAGATTGAGGGCCGAGAGCAGATGTTTGAGATTTTTAATTTTCTAAAGGAAAATTTTGACGCCTTTGAAAATGCTTACCTTTTAGAAAGCGGCATACAAATCGGAGCAAGGGAAAGCCGTAATGTTGTTTGCCAGCATAACTTAACCGGAGAGGAAATTATTTCTCTTGCCAGGTTTGATGACGCTATTGCTGTTTGCAACTATGATATTGATATACATAGTCCCGATGGCGAGGGCACAAGCCACCACTACTTTAAGGACGGCGAATACTATCAAATACCATATAGAGCCCTAGTGCCTAAGGGTGCAAAAAATATTTTAGTGGCAGGTAGGTGCATCGGTGCAGACCACGAGGCGCAGGCATCCTTGCGCATTATGCCAACCTGTACCGTTATAGGTCAAGCCTGTGGCACCGCCCTTGCAATATGCCATAATCACAAGTGCAATACAATGAAAATTCCCGTAAACGAGTTAAGGGACACGCTAAGACAAAACGGCGCACGCATAGACTAACAAAAAGCCCTATGAATAGGGCTTTTTTGTTGTTGATTTTGGCTTTGTTTTATGATAAAATAATTAAAACAGGGGGTGAATAAAATGAGCCAGCTAAATTACGAAAGCTTATCAGAGGAGCTTGTTAAAAGAATCGAAAGGGAAAACAAATGCTGTTCCTTTGTTTCCTATGCCTTTGATGAGGAAGGAGTTATACGCAGAAAGCAGGTTTCAACCGATGTTGCCTCTGTTTTAAGAACTCCCTTTATCCGTGATATTGACAAGATTATGCATTGCCCCTACTACAACAGATACACAGATAAGACACAGGTATTTTCCTTTTATAAAAACGATGATATTACAAGACGTGCCCTACATGTGCAGCTTGTTTCGAGGATTGCACGCACCCTTGGCAAGTGCCTGCACCTAAACCTTGACCTTATTGAGGCGATTGCCCTGGGTCACGATATAGGTCATACACCATTTGGGCACACAGGGGAAAAGTATCTTGATGAGCTGTTTTATAAGCACGCAGGCAAGCATTTTTCTCACAACATACACTCTGTTAGGGTGCTTGACAAAATTTATCCCCTTAACATAAGCCTGCAAACTCTTTCCGGAATTGCCAGCCACGACGGTGAGCTGGAGCTTAGCGAGTACAGACCCCGTGCTCTTGAGTCCTTTGAGGAGTTTGACAAGCAAATTGAAGCTTGCTATATTGATAAGGCAAATGTAAGAAGGCTTGTGCCTTCCACCCTTGAGGGCTGTGTTATGCGTATTTGCGATATTATTGCTTACCTTGGCAAGGACAGACAGGACGCGCTGCGTGCGAGGGATATAACAAGCGATGCCTTTTCTGATACTGCAATCGGAACAGAAAATGCGGAAATCATAAACAACCTTATGGTTAATATAATCGAAAATAGCTATGGCAAGGACTATATTATGCTTGACAAGGAGCATTTTGAGGGCTTGAAGCAGGCTAAAAGCGAAAACTATGACGTGATTTATCTAAACCCGGAAAACAGTAAGCTGATGGACACAACCATTAAGCCTATGATGGGTCAGATATATGAAAAATTACTTTCCGATCTCAAAAATAACGACACGTCCTCCCCTATTTTCACCCATCACATTGATTATGTCAGCAAGGCACACTACGAAAGAACCCAGCCATATGCATGGGAGGAGCCTAACCAAATTGTGGTGGATTACATTGCCAGCATGACCGACGACTACTTTATTGACCTTTATAAGCATCTATTTCCAAGCAGCAACATTTCCATTGAATATAAGGGCTATTTCCGTTAAAACGAAAGCACAGGTATACTACCTGTGCTTTTTTCATATATAATACTCGCCTAGCACTTGCTTTTTTTCTTTCGTTCTGTTATACTGTATGTAATATTATAAAAGGAGGTTATCATATGAAAAACGTTGTGCGCTTGCTTTACGGCTCAATGAGCGAGGCTTTGCAGTCTGTTTTACCGATTTGCGCAATTGTGCTTCTGCTTAGCGTTTCTCTTGCCCCTATTTCCTCGGGCGTTATGGTAATGTTCCTTTTTGGTGCCTTGCTTATTATTTTTGGTATGTCTGTTTTTACCCTGGGCGCAACAATGGCAATGCAGCCTATTGGCGAGGGTGTAGGCCACTCTATTGCTAAGTCAAAGAACATTTTTGTTCCTATTCTTATTACATTTATTCTCGGCTTCCTTATTACCATTGCAGAGCCTGACCTTACTGTGCTTGCAGAAAAGGTGCCACAGATTGATTCTATGTCACTTATTTTGCTTGTTGGTCTTGGTGTTGGTGGCTTCCTTGTTGTGGCTATGCTAAAAACCAGATACAAGCTTTCCTTGGCTAAGATTTTAGTACCACTTTATGGCTTGGTGCTTGTTTTTGCTTGCGTTATACAATTTTTATCTCCGGAGTTTTTGCCAACAGCCTTTGACTCCGGCGGAGTTACAACAGGTCCTATTACTGTTCCGTTTATAATGGCTCTTGGCGCAGGTATGGCTGCGGTTAGAACCGACAAGCATTCCGGCGAGGACAGCTTCGGTCTTGTTGCACTTTGCAGCGTTGGACCTATTATCGCAGTTATGATTCTTAGTATTATGCAAGGCTGTATGGGTGACGCACCGGAGGAGGTCTCATCCACCGTTGAGCAGGCTACAAATGTAATTAACTATGCCGGTATGACCACAAGAGAGGCGTTCTTATCCTTTATCGGCTTTGAAAATGGCGAGTTTTCTGCCGATGCCGGTATTTTAAGATATGTAAAAGAGGTGGCTATTGCCTTCTCTCCGCTTATTGGTGTGTTTGTTGTTTATCAGCTTATTACTAGGCGCTTTAAGAAAAACGAGATTATAAGAATCTGTATCGGTCTTGTTTACACATATGTTGGTCTTGTGCTTTTCTTAACAGGTGCAAATGTTGGCTTTATGCCTGCAGGCGAGCTTCTTGGAACTAATATAGTAAAATCATCATACGCCTGGGTGCTTGTGCCTATTGGTATGGTCCTTGGCTACTTTGTTGTTTCCGCCGAGCCTGCCGTTCATACACTTAAAAAGCAGGTTGAAGAGGTTACAAACGGCGCTATTTCGCAGAAATCAATTGGTATTGCCCTTTCTGTGGGCGTTGCCGTTTCCGTCGGCATTTCTATGCTTAGGATTCTTTTACACATTCCAATCTTGCCAATTTTGATAGTTGGTTATATTATTCCACTTGTGATAACCTTCTTTGTTCCACCGATTTATACAGGTATCGCCTTTGACTCCGGTGGTGTTGCAAGTGGTCCTATGGCAACAACCTTTATTCTTCCGCTTGCTATTGGCGCTTGCCAGGGTATGGAAGCAGATACAACCACAATTATGACCGATGCCTTTGGTATCGTTGCTATGATTGCTATGACTCCTCTCATTACAATACAGGTTCTCGGTCTTATTGGCAAAACCAAGCAGGACAGACGTCTTAAGCAAATCCATAGCGAGCTTGAGCAAATTGACGACGGTATCGTCTACTACGATTAGGGGGTACTTATGGCAAAGAATGATTCAAGAATTGTAATGCTCCTTTCTATAATTCAGCGTAGCAAGGGCGCACAGTTTATAAATTGGCTGAAGGAGCGTGGGGTACCGCTACAATATCAGACAACAGGCTCCGGTACGGCTTCCTCGGAGATGATGGACTTTTTAGGGCTTGGTAACAGAGACAAGGCGGTGCTTCTAAGCTTTACCACCTACAAAATGGTACACAACCTTTCCATTGAGCTTGGCAAGAGTGTAGGCTCTTCAATGGGCTTCGGTGGTATTTCTATGGTAATTTCTCCAAACGCATTCAGCAAAATTACTGCTGAAATTATTAACAAGGACAGTAAGGATATCCCAAAGGAGGAGGGTGGCAAAATGCATAGCGAATACAAATATAGCTTAATACTTATTTCAGTAAACCGTGGCTTTACAGATGCTGTTATGCAGACTGCAAAAAAGGCAGGCGCTACCGGTGGTACTGTTATCAGAGCAAGACTTGCAGAGGCAACAACCATTGAGGCTTATGCAGACACAAAGCTAAACGAGGAAAGAGAGATTGTTTCCATTCTCGCCCCGGACAGTGTACGCAACCAAATTTTGGAGGACGTAAATAGTGAGTTTGGATTAAAGAGCGAGGCACAAGGCACGGTGTTCTCCGTTCCTGTTGACAAGGTGTTTAAGATTTAATTAAAAAAGGAACAGACATTTTAATTGTCTGTTCCTTTTTCTTATTTATGGAATAAATAAATCATTAATGTACTCTGGGTCCTGTTCAAACATAATAGCAGTGTAATATTCAAAAGAGTGGGCTTCAAAATCATACCTCATAATATAATAACAGCATGGATATCCCAATGCGCCATCAACATAATAAACATGAACAGTATAGATATATCCATCCTTTTCATACGCGGCACAGCTTCCGTTGCCAAGTCCAAATCTGCCAAGGTTATAAATAGCTTGTCCTTCCGTACATGTGGCAAGCAAGGAATTGTCTATATATTTAGTTTCACCGGTAGATTTCTTTGTAACCTTAGTTTGATTTTTAACAATTGAAGACTCTGTTGTTATTGAAAACAGCTCCGACCTGTTATGATCCTGGCTTTTGAAAGCATCATCGGAAATCTCACTGGAATCAACAATTTGTGTTTGAGCAGTTATTACATCATATATATAATAAAGACGCACACCTTCGCTCGGGTCTTTAGTTTCAAAATAAAAAGCATTGTCAGAATAATCAACACCAAGAATTTTGTCAGGTAGTGTTAAGCTTGATAATAAAGTCAACGACTGTGTTTTATACTCAAAAAACAATATATCTATTTGGAACTCAGATTGGGGATTATGCGAATAAGCATATGCGCCATTTTGTTCCCCGGCAATTACATAACATGGACTTGTGTTATAATTCAAATCTCTTATGTTAATTATGTTTTTCCCAACGTGGATTTCTCCAGGAGTAATCAAAATATACTCCTCTGAATTGTCGAAGGAATTAAAGGTATCTATGATTTTTTGTTGCTTATCAGGTGTATAGCAGGACGATAGCACAAACACCGTAGCTAATGTAAGAAGAAGGCATATAAGTACTATCAGTTTTTTATTAAAATCAACCATTTCTCTCTCCTTATGTATATTTACAGTCTTATTTTACCATAACAAGCTCTTTTATTCAAGAGAAAACATTTGCGAGCATCGAATTTGCATCAGCATCTTAACTTAGCAAGTAAATATAAACAAAAAAAGCGACACAGGGTCGCTTTTTTATTTTGTTTTAAGTGAGATTGCGCACCAGCCGTTTTCGTGAATTTCCTCGGTGATTACAAAGCCGTTTTCGTTTATGGATTTATAAACATCCTCGCATCTTTCGTCGATAATGCCGGAGATAACAAGGGTTGTGTCCTTGTGCATAAAATTACCGATATCCGGCAGCATTCTTATAATTATATCAGCAACGATATTGGCTGTTATAACGTCGTACTTGATTGCCTTAACGCCCTTTAGAAGGTCGGAAACCTGGCAGTCAATGTTTGTAACATCATTATCCTTTACATTCTCCCTTGCAACCTTTACAGCTACAGGGTCAATGTCGTAGGCATAGCACTCCTTTGCGCCAAGCTTAGATGCGCAGATTGCCAAAATGCCGCTGCCGCAGCCCACGTCAAGCATTGTGCTGCTTTCAGTTACATATTTCTCAAGCAGAGTTGCGCAAAGCCTTGTAGTTTCGTGTGTGCCTGTGCCAAATGCCATACCAGGGTCCATTTTTACAATGATTTCCCCATTTTCTGCATTATATTTTTCCCACATCGGAACAACCACGAGCCTTTGACCGATTTTGATCGGCTTATAGTATTGCTTCCAGGAGTCTGCCCAATCCTCCTCGCAAAGAGAGATGATTTCGATTTTTGCGTTTTCTAAATTTTCCGCCTTAAAGCGCTCGTTAAGAAGTCCCAAGCAGTCATTAATTGGAGTTGTTGCCGGCACATATGCTGATACTGAGCATACTGTTTTATCCGCGTTCAAAACGCTTTCATCTATCAAATCTCCGTACACGCCGTCAAGGATTCTGTCCTCAAGGTCGGAATAGTCCTCAATTTGAAGTCCGTTTGATATCATGCTCATAATAGCTACGATTTTATCAAGGTCCTCCACCTTGGAGCTAACCTTGATTTGTACCCATTTGTTATCTTCCATCTCTGTCCTCATTTTTTGAACTTCTTAAAGAAGCTTGTTTTCTTTGAGAGATTTTTCTCTCCGCAGCTTTCGCCAAATTTTCTAAGTAATTTCTTTTGCTCTTCGCTTAAATTTTTAGGTGTTTCAACAACCACCTTTACATAAAGGTTGCCCTTTCTGCCGGAGCGAGGGGAAATAATGCCCTTTTGTCTTATTGTAAGCACAGTGCCTGTTTGTGTGCCCTCCGGAATTTCATAATCCATCTCGCCATCAAGGGTTGGGATTTTTACAGTTGCGCCAAGGGCTGCCTCGGAAAATGATATAGGAAGCTCACAATAAATATCAAAGCCATCACGCTCGAAAATCTTGTGTGGGGACACAGAAACCTGTACATAAAGGTCGCCTGTAAGGCCGCCGTTTATGCCTGCGTTGCCCTGTCCGGATAGCTGTACCCTTTGACCGTGGTCAATGCCTGCCGGAATATTTACACTAAGCTTTTTATTTATCTTAATTCTGCCCTTGCCGTTGCAGTTTGTGCAAGGCTTCTTTATCTTTTTACCCTTGCCGTTACACTCCGGGCATGGACGGGTTGTTTGAGAAATACCAAACATTGTCCTTTGCTGAACTGTTTGATAGCCTCTGCCCTGACAAGCAGAGCATTTTTCCATTTCTGTGCCGCCCTGTGCGCCTGTGCCTGAGCAATCCGCACACTTTTCCACCCTGGAATACTTGATTTCCTTTTTACAGCCGAAAACAGCCTCCTCAAAGGTTAATTCCAGCTTATAAACCAAGTCCTCGCCGTCCTGTGGGGCATTTGCGCCGGAGCCGGAGGATCTGCCGCCGCCGAAAATAGACGAGAAAATATCTCCCATATCAAAGCCACCGAAGTCGAAGCCTCCAAAGCCTCCACCACCGTAGCCGCCGCCACCCTGCTCAAAGGCTGCATGTCCAAACTGGTCGTATTGCGCCTTTTTTTCCGGGTCGGAAAGAACTGCATACGCCTCATTTACTTCCTTGAACTTCTTTTCAGCCTCGCTGTCGCCGGGGTTCATATCAGGATGGTACTTTTTTGCCATTTGGCGATATGCTTTTTTAATTTCGTCAGCACCTGCGCCCTTATTTATACCAAGGGTTTCATAATAATCCTGTTTGTCTGCCATATGTCCTACCTATCTTATAACCCCAATTAGGACTGCCGTTTTTTGGCAGTCCTACGGGCTTTTATATTAGTTTCCTGTTTTGTCCTCAAAGTCGCCGTTGAAGGTATCGCCGTCAGCGCCTGCACCACCCTGTGCACCGTCGCCACCCTGTGCGCCGGAAGCCTTATAAAGCTTCTCACTAACTGCATAGAATGCTTTTTCAAGAGCCTCTGTATCTCTCTTTATAGCATCTGTGTCGTTACCCTTCAAGGTTTCCTTAAGTGTGTCGATAGCGCTTTGTACGCTTGCCTTGTCGGAAGCATCAAGCTTATCGCCAAGCTCAGAAAGTGTCTTTTCGCATTGGAATACCATATGCTCGCCATGATTCTTTGTTTCAACAGCCTCTTTAGCCTTCTTGTCCTCCTCAGCGAACTTTTCAGCCTCCTTAACTGCTCTGTCAATATCCTCCTCACTCATATTTGTAGATGAGGTGATAGTGATCTTTTGCTCCTTGCCTGTGCCCTTATCCTTAGCGGAAACGTTTACAATGCCGTTTGCGTCAATATCGAAGGTAACCTCGATTTGTGGAACGCCACGTGGAGCCGGTGCAATACCGTCAAGGGAGAACATACCAAGGGTCTTGTTGCCGCTTGCCATTTCTCTTTCACCCTGCAAAACGTGAATTTGTACAGAGGTCTGACCGTCTGCTGCTGTTGAGAATACCTGTGATTTCTTTACAGGAATTGTTGTGTTTCTTTCAATAATCTTTGTGCAAACACCACCGAGAGTTTCAATACCCAAGGAAAGCGGTGTAACGTCAAGAAGAAGAAGGTCCTTAACATCTCCGCCAAGAACGCCACCCTGAATTGCAGCACCGATAGCTACGCACTCGTCCGGGTTGATGCCCTTGAATGGATCCTTGCCGATAAATCTCTTAAGAGCCTCTTGAACTGCCGGGATTCTGGATGAGCCGCCAACCAAGAGAACCTTGTCGATGTCGCTTGTGGAAAGACCTGCGTCCTTAAGAGCCTGCTTTGTTGGAACCATTGTCTTTTCAACAAGGTCAGCTGTAAGCTCGTCAAACTTTGATCTTGAAAGGTTAGCATCAAAGTGCTTTGGTCCTGTTGCGTCTGCTGTAATAAATGGAAGATTGATGTTGGAGCTTGTTACGCCGGAAAGCTCAATCTTTGCCTTCTCAGCTGCCTCCTTAAGTCTTTGGAGAGCCATCTTGTCTTGACGAAGGTCAATGCCGTTTTCAGCCTTGAACTGGTCAGCAATCCAGTTGATAATTCTCTCATCAAAGTCATCGCCACCAAGACGGTTGTTACCTGCTGTTGCCAAAACCTCAAATACTCCGTCGGAGATTTCAAGAATGGAAACGTCAAATGTACCGCCACCAAGGTCAAATACCATAATCTTTTGGTTTTCTTCCTTATCCATACCAAATGCAAGCGCTGCTGCAGTTGGCTCGTTAATAATTCTCTTTACCTCAAGGCCTGCAATCTTACCTGCGTCCTTTGTTGCCTGTCTTTGAGCATCGCTAAAGTATGCAGGAACGGTAATAACAGCCTCTGTTACGCTTGTGCCAAGATAAGCCTCTGCATCTGCCTTAAGCTTTTGAAGAATCATAGCAGAGATTTCTTGTGGTGTATAGCTCTTACCATCAATATTTACCTTATGGCTAGAGCCCATTTCTCTCTTAATAGAGCTTACAGTCTTGTCTGGGTTTGTAATAGCCTGACGCTTTGCAACCTGACCAACAAGTCTTTCGCCTGTCTTTGTAAATGCTACAACTGATGGAGTTGTTCTTGCTCCTTCAGGATTTGGAATAACAACAGGCTCGCCGCCTTCAAATACTGCTACACATGAGTTTGTTGTACCCAAGTCAATTCCGATAATTTTTCCCATAATAATTTTCCTCCGAAAAATAAATTTTTAATTAGTTTGCAACCTTAACCATTGCATATCTTATAACTCTATCCTTAAGCGCGTAGCCCTTTTGGAAAACCTCAACAATCTCGCCCTCGCCATAAGCCTCATCATCAATATGCATCACTGCATTATGAAGATTTGGGTCAAAGGTTTTTGTTTCGATTTCGGTAACGCCCATTTTTTCAAGAGTTTGATGAACTGAGTTTACTATAAGCTTAAGACCGTCCATAAAGCTTGCATCTGCCTCAAGAGTTGTAACTCTGTCGATATTATCAATCACAGGCAAAAGCTGCTTTACACAGTCTATATAAGCATCTGAATAAATGCTGTCTCTTTCCTTCACTGTACGCTTGCGGAAATTGTCGTATTCTGCAAGGACTCTTAAATACTTATCCTGCTCCTCAAGGTGCTTCTTTTCAAGCTCCTCAATTTTCGCAAGTGCCTCGCAAAGCTCCTTGTTTTCAGCCACGTCCTCGGTTTTTTCTACCTTTTTCTTCTTTTCTGCCATTTTATTCTTCACCCTCCTCACTTGGCAAAGCCTTTATGTCAGACAAGTGGTTTATCTCCTCGGAAAGCTGGTCGATGGTCTTTAGAACCTTGGAGTAATCCATTCTGCAAGGACCTATAATACCGATTGCGCCAATCGTCTTGCCATTTAGCTTTAGGTTTTTATATATCAAGGTTGAGTCGTCCATAATCTTAACCATATTTTCAGAGCCGATAAATATTTTTGTTTCATCGTCGCTTTGGTCAATGGTACTAACCGCCCTTATGATATCATCCTTTTGCTCGATAGTGGAAATAAGCTTTTGAAGCTTGTCAAGGTCCTTGTATTCCGGATATTCAAGAAGCCTGTTCACACCCTCGAACTTAATATCTGCGCCCATCTCATTCATAGTCTCGTAAATGCTTTTTACTGTTGTGGAAACTATGCTTGAGCAAAGTGCCTTATCCTCGCCTGAAAGGCTTTCAAGGCTGGACTCCATATTCATAATAACTGAAATGTTTATATCGTTAAGAAGCAAGCCGGAAAGACACTCATTAAGCACCTTGGAAAGGCAGGTGATAACATTTTGATTTATCTCGAATGGTGTCTTTATATTCTTTGTCTTAACTGTATCAACCCCGGAGGCTATCATAATAATAAGGAAGGAATTTGAATCAAGATAAACCGCCTCGTACCTTTTTATTGTAATGCTTGAGGGTCTTGGTCTTAAGGAAAGAGCCGTGTAGTTGGTCATTGCTGAGGCAACCTTTGTAGCATTTTCCAAAATCTTATCAATCTCTGACATTTTAACCGAGAGCATTTTCTTAAGCTCCCCTGCTTCCTTACTGGTTGTGTTATACTCAGCCACAAGGTAATCTACATAAAACCTATATCCTAATTCAGATGGGACGCGGCCGGCAGAGGTGTGAGGCTGCTCCAAAAAGCCAAGGTCCTCAAGCTCCGCCATTTCGTTTCTTATGGTAGCAGAGGAATAAGGGATTTTTGCCTCCTGCATAAGATACTTAGAGCCAACAGGCTCGCCAAGCTTGATATGCGCCTCGATAATTGATTTTAGTATTAGCTTTTTTCTATCACTAAGCTCGTTAACATCGAAGTCCATTTTGCCCTCCTTTTCGTTTTAGCACTCTTTTGTCTCGATTGCTAATCTCTACGAATAATATACCACTTTAATGTGGGTTTGTCAAGGGCTTTTTGTGAAAATTTTGTGATTTTTTAGCAAACATTTAGAAAGAGTGCTTAGGACTATTTTTATGCCGAAAATCCTTTATTTATGCTATATTTATTAATAATAAGGAAGAGTTTTTGGCACTCGCCTTATTTTTTTGCTAAAAAAATCCCGAGGAATGATCCTCGGGATTTAATTTTAAGTTTATTATTCAACTACGATGTAGCGTGGAACCTCAGTTACTGTCAATGTAACATAACCGTCAACAACGTCAAGCACTGTAGACTTTGTGCATTTTTCATCTGCTTGGCTTGCGCTGATTCCCTTATAAACAGACTCAACAAGAGTTGCCTTTTCAACATTGCCAACGTAAACCTTGAAGTTTTCAACTACTGTATCGTTGGAGGTTGGGCACCATACTGCGTAACCGCAGTCACCCTCTTCGTTACCATATTGGTATACCCAAACGTCATCTCTACCTGTTGCAAGCTCTCTTTCAAATCTCATGTTACCAAGAGTTTTCTTAAGAGCATAAAGCATAAAGTATGCGTCCTTAGGCATCATACTGCGGTCCTTATTGCCGCTTGCCGCAGGTGTTGTTCTGTCAGAAAGGAGAACCCACTTTGTTGTTTCCTTGCCATCTGCACCAACAGCAGGAATTTCGATGCACTTCTTACCGTCTGCATCAATGTAAACCTTTTCCTCATTCTCGGTGTACTCGCAGTACCAAATACCACATGTACCGTACTTACCGGATGCAGTAGCCTCGTATGTATCAACGTCCTCACACATGTACATTGTTGCCTTATCCATACCAAGAGCAGACATAATAATGTACGCACGAGTTAGCCACATGCCTTGGATTTCTCTTGATCTTTCAACCTTACCAAGTGCTGTATTTACATAGTTACCGTAAGCGTGTGCAGATGTAGGTGTTTCGTAGGATTGGTTTGTATCCCAACCGAACTCTGTAATCCAAACCTCAACGTCCGGATAATACTTGTCTCTATACTCAATAATACCTCTTAGAGCATCAGCAAGTCCCCATTCCTCAGGAGAAACGCCAACTGTGATGTTCTGACCGTTCATTGAGAAGGTCTTACCGAAGTATGTATGGAAGTTGAACGCATCCATAGCGATGCAACCGTCTGTTCTGTTTGCTCTCATCCAATATACCATACTGGAGATATATCTGCTACCGATACCTGCAAGACCAGCCATGGCGATCTTCATATCCGGGTCAGCATTCTTACCGCCGAATGGGTATGAAAGCGCGTTTGGATTGAACACGTCAGCAAGGAGTGTTCTCTGATGTCCGTCATATGCAGCAGACTGAAGTGCAGCAAGCTGATATGGTGTTGCACCAGCGGAGTCCTCACCATTTGGCTCGTTACCAACCTCAATCCATTGAAGCTGATTACGTCCGATTGTTTCACCCTTACCAAGGTCGGAGTGAACTAATGCGTTATCAAGAAGATAGCCCATCTTACTGCTACCATAACGAGCAGAATACTGATATAGAAGGTCAGCAATTGCTGCGTATGATTGTGGGTCGTATTTCTCGTCCCATGTAGCGATGCTTGTGCTTAGCTTTTCATTCTCATAGTCATATCTTCTTGCAGGGCTGGAGCCGTCGTTCCATTGCAAGCAAGGAATGATGAGAAGATCTGCCTGTGAATATTCTGCGTATGCTGTATCAAAGTTGCCAACAACTGTGTTTGCAAACTTTGCCGCTTTATTTGGGAAGGAGGAATTAGAATAGGACCAACCAACGTTGTGGTATTCACGAACAACGTATGTACAAATGAGCTGCTCAATTGTACAGTTACCGCCACCGCCGGCAACGAAGCCACATTGACCCATCATTTCGCCAATAAGCGGAAGCTTGTGTGTTGTGTTGCCAATTATAGAGTCGGAGTTTTCGCTTGTTTGGTAGCCGTAAATTACAGCCTCCTTTGGAGCGCCACCGTCTACAAATGAAATCTGAATGTATCTAACCTCAGCCTTAATTTCAATTGTGTTCCAAGCCTGGCTATCAAGCTCTTCCTGAGTTAATGTAATCTCACCATCCCAAGCACCTGGTGTTTGGAAGTCAGCAGCCTTCTTGGACCAACGAATTGTAACGTCGTTTCTAATATCGAAGGACTGACCAGCTGCGTTTTCAGTTTTACCATTTACGTCTGTCTCAATAACAAACTCCGGGTAGTAAAGGCAGATAGCCTCTACATAGTGATTAAACTCAAGGTCAACGATTGGCGCAATTGTTGTGCCAAATCTTTCGTGTCCACCGTCCTCAGGAGTTGTGTGGTTGCTATGTGCATAGCCACCCGGATAGTAGAAGCGACCAATACCATTTACTGGAATTCTACGGATGTCCTCGTTAAGCGGGTCACCAACAATATCGTTTTCGTCAAAAAGCGGTGTTGCGTCCTTAATAACCTCGCCAAGGTAAATAGCATCTACTCTTGTGATGTCAATTTCAATTCTCTCAATACCACCGGCACGAACACAGTCAACAACGCTGTTGTGTGTACCGTTATTTGCTCTTACTGCGATATAAACCTTATCATCCGGGCCGGCATTTATGCCATCAAGCTTAGCCGTCTTAACCTCAGAGTTACCAGTAACATCAGCTGTTATCTTGGTAGCCTTATCAAAGTTACTCTCAGTAATCTCCTTTGCACTATATCTGATGTCGTATGTAAGATTCTTACCAAGGGCGTTGAACTTAATTGTAACAAAGCCATCGCCAATCTCACTAATTCTCACATACTTTACAACAGGAACTGCTGTACCTGTTGGCAAAGCAACGTCACCTATAGGTGGTAAAACACCTGTGCCGTCGCCTTCTTCTCCTGTGCCGGGCTCATTAGGATCACCCTCATTGTTGTTACAGGAGCAGGCTGAAATGATAGGTACGATTAAAAGCAAAAGCACAACTAATAGTACCGCAAGCCATTTTGTCTTCATTTCTTTTCCTCCGAAAAATGTTTTAAGCACACAAATCTATATATATTTAGAGATTTATACACGATTATATATTACAACAATTTACGGGTTTTGTCAAGTTAATTTATACTTTTTTAACAAAAACGAGGACCCAAAAAGCAGTTTTGTGCACATTTTAACAAAAAACCGTTTTATTTGCAAAACAAAACTTGTATTTTTTTATTTATTTTGCACAAAGTCGTTTTTTCGCAATTTATGTGGATTGAGGTGTATCCGGCTCGGTGGGTGGGTCCTGCGGTGGTGGGGGCGGAACTGGTGTTTGGGAATATAGCGGCTCAAAGCAGTCTATTTGATATCTTGTATCGTATCGCACGCCTAAGATGTGTATAACCCTCAAATCTGCGTAGCTGTATGATGACAAGGGTCTGTCCAAGGCATCGTTGGAGTTGGCGCAAATAAAAATCTCCTCCGGAGTTATTTCCGTGATCACAAGCGTGTGATAAAATATCCCGTCTGAATTTTTCAATTGTACAAAGTCCCCTACCTCTGCATTTTCAAGGCTGCCAGCCTGCCCATATGGCCCTACATCCTGATTTGTTGTTATAAATTCATAGAAGAAATTAACCCCTGTCCAAGAGGCACTACGTCTGTTTAGAGATAGATAATACCAGCCGTAAACAGGGGTAAAATTCATCACACAGCTTCCTACCAAAAGGCATTGAGAGGCAAAATTGGTGCAGTTTCCGCCTATGCCCTCGAAGGTGTAAAATATGGGATTTCTTTGCAGTGCAAACTTCCTTGCGTACTCCACAGCACGGCTACGATTATAGTCTTTTGTTGCAATCATAAATTTCTCTCCTTTTTAATATATTATGTTGCAGCGTAGCTTTAGTGAGGGTTTTATGGGGATTGAGGCTTTAGGAATTATTGTAATTTTATTGACCCTTGGGGTTGTGCTTGTAAACGGCTCGACGGATGCACCAAATGCCATTTCCTCATCTGTATATACAGGTGCGCTTAAGATGTGGCAGGCGTGTATTATCTGCGGGGTCTTTAATCTCTTAAGCATTTTATTTTTTTGCTTTTTATCCCCCAAGGTGGCGGACACGGTTTTTTCAATGGTAGAAATTGAAGGAGAAAAAAATACCCTGCTTGCCATAGCCTCGGTTATGGTAACTACCATAATTTTCGGTGTAGTGTCAGGCTTACTCGGTATGCCATCAAGCGAAAGCCACGCAATGCTTTCCTCACTCTTTGGCGCTTCCCTTGCGTTTGGCGGCAGGGCAAGCATAAAATCCCTTGGGCTTATGGTGCTTTATGGCATTCTTTCCGCACTTATTTCACTTTTAATTTCCCTTTTACTTGCCTTTCTTACAAAAAAGCGCAGAGTGAGAAAAAACGGATGGCTTATTTTCTCCACAATTCTTTTGTCAGCAATGCACGGGGCGCAGGACGGTCAAAAATTCGTTGGAATTTTGCTGATTTTTCTCGAAAAATCGTACACTCCCCTGGGTTTTTTCAGTAAAACCACAGTAATTATCCTTGTTGGTGTATTTATGCTTTTAGGCTCGCTTATATGTGGAAAAAGGATAACAAAAGCCTTAGGAGAGGACACTCTGACCCTTTCAACACACACCGGATTTGTTTCCGATATAGGTGGATTTTTAACCCTTTCCCTTTGCTCCCTTTTAGGTATGCCGGTTAGCACAGGAAACATAAAGGCATGCTCTCTTATAGGAGTTGGTATTTTGGAAAAGGAAAGGGTAAACAAAAAAACAGTAGCCAAAATCGCAGTCACGTCCTTGGCTACTGTTCCTATTTGCTTTGTTATTAGCTTTTTACTATCAAAAATCTTAGGGAGCTTTTGCTAAATTATCGACACGTATCCCACTTTTTTACAAAATCAAAGCTTTCCCAAGCCCCATCCTCCGGTCTTGAATACAGCTCCATTTTCTTCCCTGTTTTCGGGTGTGTTAGGCTAAGATAATATGAGTGTAAGTGAATTTTGTCGTTATCCTTAGCTCCATATTTACCATCTCCATAAAGTGGACTTTTACGGCTGGAAAGCTGTACTCTTATTTGGTGTGTTCTGCCTGTTTTCAGATGTATTTCCAAAAGGGATAGCTCCTTTTCCTTTTCAAGCACTCTAAAATCAAGCACCGCTTCCTTACTGCCCCTTCTTTTTGAATCTACAACAAAGGATTTATTTTTCAGCTTATCGTGGAAAAGATAGTCCACCATTGTACCCTCGCCTTCAATTTCGCCGTGACAAATACAAAGGTACTTTTTACTTACCCTTTTTTCTTGTATTTCCTTTGATAAAAAGCCGGCGCTTTCCTTGGTTCTTGCGTATACAATCAGCCCTGTTGTTTGGGTATCCAAGCGATGCACAGGATATATTTCGCCACCAAGTGCCTCCCTTAGCATTTCTGTAAGGCTTTGTCCCTTGCCATCCTGTGAGGAAACGCCATAGGGCTTATTTACTATTACAATTTGGTCGTCACTATATAAAATTTTCATAGCCTTCCTTTAAGTAAAGGGCTGACAGAGATGCCAGCCCTTTTTTATTAGTCTACATTTACTACGGATTCATCCCACATATCAGGAGCCTTGTAGCCAAGGAAGTTTACAGCAGTTGCTGCAACGTTTGAAAGACCAAATGTGCCCTCATCTGCCTTAACCTGATACTTGTCTGTATAGTAGTTATCATAAATGATAAATGGTACAGGATTTAGTGTATGACTTGTCTTTGCCTTATAAGAGCCGTCCTTGTTTTGCTTTGGTGTGCCCTTCTTATCAAGCTCGTACATTTCATCAGCATTACCGTGGTCAGCAGTAATAAGTGCAACGCCCTTTAGCTTGTCAACAACCTCAATAATTCTCTTAAGCTGAAGGTCAAGCGCCTCCATAGAGCATCTTGTAGCAAGTATGTTACCTGTGTGACCAACCATATCGCCATTTGGGAAGTTAACTCTTAGGCAAGCATACTTTCCGCTTTCAAGGCATTCAATAAGCTTGTCTGTGATTTCAGCGCACTTCATCCAAGGTCTTTGCTCAAATGGTACAACATCAGATGGAATTTCGATATATGTTTCAAGCTCGTCACTAAACTTACCACTCTTGTTTCCGTTCCAGAAGTAGGTAACGTGGCCATACTTTTGAGTTTCGGAGATTGCAAGCTGTGAAATGCCTGTATCTGCAAGGTACTCACCCATTGTATTTGTAATTTCCGGTGGGTTTACAAGGTAATTTGATGGAATATGAAGGTCGCCATCGTATTCAAGCATACCTGCGTATACAACGCTTGGATAGCGAACTCTGTCGAATTTTGTAAATTCCTTGTCGTCAAATGCCTTGGAGATTTCAATAGCACGGTCGCCTCTGAAGTTATAGAAGATAACGCTATCGCCGTCGTTGATTGTACCAACAGGCTCGCCATTTTCCGCAATAACAAATGGTGGTAGGTCTTGGTCGATAACCTTGTACTCGTTACGGTAGGTCTCAACAGCCTCCTTAGCAGAAGCAAACTGTCTGCCCTGTCCAAGAACGTGTGTTTGCCAGCCAAGCTCAACCATTTTCCAGTTTGCCTCATATCTATCCATTGTGATAACCATACGGCCACCACCGGAGGCAATCTTAATATCAAAGCTGTCGTCACGAAGAGTGTCAAGATACTCCTCGAATGGGCAAATATAGTCAAGTGCGCTGGTTTCGCCAACGTCACGACCATCAATAAGAATATGGAGTCTAACCTTAGAAACACCCTCAGCCTTAGCCTCATCAATCATAGCCTTAAGGTGGTTAATGTGAGAGTGAACGTTACCATCGGAGAAAAGACCCATAAAGTGCAGTGTGCTACCATTTTCCTTAACGTTGGAAACAATCTTTTGCCATGTGCTTGATGCGAACATCTTGCCGTTTTCAATAGATTGAGAAACAAGCTTTGCACCCTGTGCAAAAACCTGACCGGAGCCAAGTGCGTTATGTCCAACCTCGGAGTTACCCATATCGTCATCTCCGGGAAGGCCAACGGCTGTACCGTGTGCCTTTAGCTTAACACATGGATACTTGCTCATAAGCATATCAAGTGTTGGGGTGTATGCAAGGCTAACAGCATTTGCCTCTGTGCTTGGTGCAAGACCAACACCGTCCATAACAATTGTTAAAACCGGACCCTCAACCCCTATTGGATTTTTCAATTTTTGAAGGTTTTTTGCCATAATATATACCTCTTTTCAATTTTTTCCTTTATAAGTATACACCATAATTATGAACAAATTTTGAACATATACAAATATATTGACTTTTTTATTCATAAGTGATAAAATAGCCAAGAAAGGATGTGATAAAATGACTATTAAGGAGCAGGCTATTATGGCGACAAGGGAGCTTTGTGAAGCTGCTAAGCTAAAGGCCGGTAATATTTTCGTTGTTGGATGCTCAACAAGCGAGGTTGTTGGTTCAAGAATCGGAACAAACTCTGATGTTGACACAGCAAAGGAGATTTTTGACGGCATATACTCTGTGCTTTCCGAAAAAGGCATTTTTATGGCAGTCCAATGCTGTGAGCATCTTAACCGTGCAATCGTTATAGAGCGTGAAAGCGGTGCTGAGGGCGAGGTAAATGTTATACCTCAAAAGAAGGCCGGTGGCTCTCTTGCCACACAGGCTTATTACTCCTTCAAAAGCCCTATGGTGGTGGAGGAGATTAAGGCTGACTGCGGTATGGATATTGGCGGCACGCTAATTGGCATGCACCTAAAAAGGGTGGCTGTGCCTGTACGTCTTTCCATTGACAAAATCGGCTGTGCATCTATTGTTTGCGCAAGGGTGCGCCCTAAATTTATCGGTGGCATACGTGCCATCTACGACGAGAGCAAAATGTAATAAGCAAAGGGCTGTTTTGGACCATCAAAACAGCCTTTTTACTTGAAATTAACGACACAGGGTGGAGCTTTTAATAAAAAACGGATATGCAAGCGCATATCCGTTTTATTTGTTTTAATAGAAGAACTAACGTCCTCTCATGGACTCTATCTGCTCCTCGTCGGTCATTTGTGCCTTGTCCTTCTTTGGTTGGATAATGAAGTTTCTAAATACTATATCAAGCAAGAATAGTATCAAAGCAATAATGAGAATTGGTGTTGCTATATCGTGCTCAATGATTGTATCCTTCTCAAGCTTTTCAGCAAAGAAGCTGTCAACATCCTTATCGGTTTCAAGAAGTCCACCGGAGCCGTTTGCCGCAATACTGTTCATCTTTAATTCGCCATTCATTGCAGTTGTCTCGTTAAAGACATCGTATTCCTTAGAATACTTACCTACAATTGCGAACTTAACAGTATCACAAAGCTCATAGCCCTCGCCGATTGGAACATACAAGGAGTTTCCACTGTTGGTTGTCATTTCGTTAACCTTAAGCATCTTAAGAGTAACAACATATACAGAATCTGTTGTTAGTGGTCGACCGGCAACCTCTGTAAATGTAAATGAATACTTACGGCTTGCAATTGGCTTAAATGGCTGTGACTCAACCGGGTCAGAAAGTGTACCGTCAGGCATAACCTCTTGGTAGTATGCTCTAATAACTTCCATATGCTGCATAGGTTCCTCAAGAGTTTCCGGCTTATATTCTCTTAATGGCGTATATGTGTTTACAATAATTGTAGCACTATCGTCATCTCTTGAGATTGTGTAATCAAGACCAGAATTGTCAACTCTCTTGTGCATCGGTGCAACAAGAATGTTCTTTACAAGAGTGATGTTGTCATATACTTCCTCATTTGTTTCATATTCAGTATTGAACAAATCCTCGGTCCAGTAGTCTGCTGTATCTACATTGTAACCAAAGTTACTCATAAATACTGCAACTCTACCATTGCCGTAGTCCCACTCTGCGTAAAGTGGCTTTAGGTTATCAACATAGAGTGCCCTTGTAGCGCCCTCTTTGATAGTTGTACCATAGTATCCGGTTACAATATTGTATCCGTCAACGCCAATATGGATAACAGAGCTTTCGTCTCTTATTGGTGTTGCCTGGATTTCTGTGTTAAAGTATTTACCTTGAATGCTTTCAGCAATCTTAGAAAGGTCATCAGTTAGCTCCTCTGCGCTGTTAACGATGAGGGCTTGACCCTTACCTGTTGCTGCAATGCTATCAAGCTCGGAAATACCACCTGCGTCTCCACCGATTGCAATTGTAGAGGTAACAGTACCGCTTCTTGCCAAAAGCTCAACGGTGTTTGTATAGCCGAGTGCCTTATCGTTTGGCTCACCATCGGACATAAATACAATTTGCTTAACCTCAAGGGTTACTGTGTTACCGGTTTTGGAAAGCATATCTGCAGCCGCCTGAAGAGCGCCCTTATATGCTGTACCATAGGTTCTTATCTCGTTGCCGTTGTATTTATCCTGACCACCCTTTGGAATAGCACCGTCATAGTATTGAGCAGGTGCGTCCCAACCAAAATCCTTAAAATACTTGTTTTCAGGAGTACCCGGGTTACCACCGTCGTTTCCTATGTTGATAACCTGATCAGTTGGATTGCCATCCTTATCTACATAGTAGTAGTAATAGGTTTTATTAAGCTCTTCCTCCAAAACATTTGCAATGTTTTCTCTGTTATTTTGATCACCAAACTCCTGCATTGGGAGAGCAACCTTGTAGTCCTGCCAGAATACAACAACGCCTATGTAGTCGTTTTCTGCAAATTCAGATTCAGTAATAACCTTCTTTGCACTTTCAACAACTATTTGGAAACGAGAAACCTGCTTACCGGTTGAATCCTTTGTTGCAGTCAGCTCCTTCATCGAGGATGAAAGGTCAATTGCAAGAACAAGAGCAACCGTTTGCTTCTCGTTATCTACATTAAGCTCAACAGGCAAAATCTCACTGATTGGGGAGTGCTTATAGCCGTCTGCCTCCGGGTCACCGCTGTAATCATATACATTGTCACCGCAGGTGTATAGAAGACCGCGTCCGTTTTCCTCAACAAATCTGATGATATTATTTGCTGCGTGAGCAGGCATACCATTGGTGGTATCCTCAAAGTCAACATTCATAAGCACGATTTCGTCATATTCAAGAAGCTTCTCAAGTGAATCCGGGAAGTCCTTTGGTTCAATGAAATCAACTGTATAGCCCTCTTTTTCAAGGTCTATGTGCTTATTAATAAGTGTAAGCTGTGTCTTATCGCCCTCTACAACAAGCATGCTGCCAATGGGGTCAACGGTGTACCATGAGTAGAATGTGTTATTCTGCTCTATGATATCGTTATTAATTGTAAGCACTGCCTTAACTACGTTAACTGTGGAAACATCCACATTAGCCTTCTTAGAGTCACACTTAATATCTACAAGAGTTGTACCCTTTGAAATTGGCTTAGTTGCTGAACCAATTTCCTTTCCGGCAGCGTTGTAAAGAGTTACTGTTGCGTTTTTAACATATGATGTGCTTTCAACTATTGCTTGGAACTGAATATCCTCGCCATAGCTAACCCTATCAACCGTTGAAAGGGACACAATTTGTGCCTCCTTAAACTCTGTACTCTTAGCAAGGTCAAAGTAAACACCGTCAACCCTAATACTAGAGTTAATAAGGCTCTTTGCTGCATCAAGTGCATCGCCACCGTCTGTTGTTTCCTTACCGTCTGACAAAAGAACTACTCTCTTGTTTGTATCAAGAGCTGTTCTTTCAATCATATCCTTAGCGGTTCTTAAGGCTGCTGACAAATCACTACCGTTATATTCCTTATCCTCATCGTAATTGATGTTGTAAGGATCTAGGTATCTTAAGGAGCCATCAGCCGGTCTTTCCGGAATATAGTGTAAATCACCGATGCCAACTGTGGAAATAATACCGTGGTTGTTAGAGCCGGCATGACCGCTGTCGCCACCGAACACAACAAGACCAAACCTTGTAATATCAAGGTCAGCCACCTTCATAACGCTGTGAATCTTTTCATCCATTTGCTCTGCCATAACAGAGTTACTGTCGGACATATCAACAACGAATACTACGGAGTTGTCGGTTGGGGCTGTAATTGTTTCTGTAATCTTTATGCCTGCAAGCATTGATGTAAGCACAAAGATAAGTGCCAAGTGAATAATAAACGGAATAAGGTGCTTCGATGACATTCTACGCTTTTTATGTAGTCTGAAGAATGGAATAACTCCTAAAACAAGCGCAGGAATGAGTATTAAGAAGAACCAAGGGGTTAATATATTAATGTTCATCTCTGTAATATACCCCCCATTCCACAATTAGTAGAACAACAAGAACCAAGAGTACCCATGGAAGGATATCTATATTAAAGGTTTGTTCAATTGCATAGTCCGGTATTTCTACATCAAGTGGGTCACCAATTGAGAAAATACTAACCTCTTCCTCAGGAATATGAGTTGTAAGAGTAAAGGTTTCTCTGTTGATTTCTATGCCGTTTTCCTTGAATATAACCTCCATTTGGTAGGTACCAAGCTTGTTTAGCTTAATTTCCGGTGTGTTTTTATCCACCGATGTCCATTCCGCCTCAAGAACTAATGGCGCATCCTCCTCGTTGCTTTGTGAATAATAGTTAACCTCAGTTGCACCCGCCGGTACAGAGAAGATAAGGTCCTCTCCTATTGTAGATGTACGATTTGGGAGTGGGGCTGACATACTATATTCAACCATATTATTAATAAGCACCGGGAAGTCTGATACAAAGATTGGCAAGCTGGAGTTTATAAAGTCAAATGCTGTAACAATTGTCTTTACTGTTCCGACTGTACCAGCCATAAGTACAGGGCTACCATTTACAGAATAAACAGCCGTGAAATTTTCAGGTAGTGCTTCTGTCATTGACCTGTATGCACTAAGCGATGCAGGAATTTCTGTAGTAACACCATCGATTGGGAGCTTAACAGTCTCCTTGAAGTTTACATTGTTTTTAATAATAAGTGAAACGTCGTCCTCTGCGTCAAACTTTGTTTCAACAATGTTGTAGCCGTTTGATGTAACAGACTCCATATATTCACCGAATTTAATAGCTGTGCCTGTTGGGTTGCTTGGTGCATTTAAGAACCAAACAGCACCGTCGGTAGGTACTATCTTAGGCATAACGCCCTCATAAATATAAAGGTCGTAGCCCTTTAGCTTTGAGTCCGGCACTAAATCCGGTGACTTATACATATCAGCTGAGCTAATATTGTATTTAAGCGCTTTAAGTGCGCTTATCAGCATAGACTCTTTAGATGTATCAACCTGTCCGTTGTTTACAGCAAGGTTGGCACTAACAAACAGGATTTTTGGATCCTCTATCTTTTCAGAGAAAAGTGTGTAGGAGTTATCTACAGCCAAGCCATCCTCTGTGTTTATTTCAACTCTTGCATATTTGTAATCCTTAAAACCATTACTAATCCAAACGACCTGCTGATTCTTACCTGTTGCACCCTGATAGTTTTGTACAGGTGTAAAGATAACCTCAAGCTCTTCCTCGTCTGCCATGGTTAATTTCTTGGACTCAACAAATCTTTCGCTAAGTCCGTCGTGGTAGTACAAGCTGATTGTAAAGTCAGACTGTCTACCATAGTTTCTTAGTGTAACATCAAATCTGTATTGACCTGCTGCGGGAGCATCAACCATTGACACAATACCTGTGTTTGAGTCCTCTTCTCTTGCACATGTAACAACCTCAATGATGTTACGGCTATTTCTTTCGATAACGTGCTGCTTGTCGGTGTATACAACAACCTTAGCACCGGCATTATCAGCAAGGAATTTTTCTGCCTCGAGCAGGGCAACGTCGATATTGCTTTCGCCATTTGCACACTCTAATCTGTCAAGAACGGCATAAACGTCTTCCTTTTTATTAAATGGAATATTCTTACCCTCGCTATCCTTGTCGCAGTAAACTGTTGCACTTTCACCGGCAACTATAATGGACATACGGGAGTTGTCGTTTACTCCATCAGCTCTTTCATATATTTTTTCCTTTGCTTCCTCAAAACGGGTTAAATCTCCGTTTGTAGTGTTCATACTTGCGGAAGCATCTATAATTACTATTGTTTCACCAGATGACGGTGGCTTAATAACAGGCTTCGCTATGGCAAGCGTTGCTGCAAGCGCCACAAGTATCTGCAAAACGAGTAATAGTGACATTATAAAGTTTATCGGAATTTTTCGCTTTACATACTTTAAGCTTCGTTTCCAGATAAACGTACTGGATACTGTCTTGGGCACATATTTCGACTTAATTAAATAAATTATGACGATAATAGGTATAGCAAGCAGTCCCAGGAATCCTAAAGGTTGGAGAAAATTCATCTGATTACTTCCGTTTCGTATCCCTTTCCAAAAATTACCTTCTCAATAGGGTCGTCCGAGCAAACTGTAAAGAATGTAACGCCTCTTGATGCGCAAAAGTCGATTATTTCCTTTTCATACTCGTCCAGAGCCTTTTGATAGGCCTCTACCATTTTACGTGTCATAATGACTCTCATATTATTTGCGTCATTTTCGGAGTCAAGCATATCAATGCGTCCGTCAAGATCCGGATACAGCTCATCCGGTGAAAGAATCTGTATCATCAAAATCTCTCTGCGCTTATACATAAGAAAGTCAATTGCTTTTTTCCAATCGCTCTCTGTCAAGAAATCGGAGATTATTATTGTTAGACCATCGTCGTATCCCGGTGCTTCAAGATTAACAATTGCCTTTTCAAGGTCAACCTCGCCCTCAAAGTCTGTGTTTTCCATAGCCTGTGCGGCACGATAGAAGGAGTCCTTATTTGTGATGGTAAAGCCAAGGTCACGGGACTTGTTGCCCTCCATCATCTTAAATGAAACTCTATCCATTGAAGCAACCGAAAGATATCCAAATGCTGCCGCTATTCTAAGCGCCTGTGCTGCCTTTTCAGGCTTTCCACACGCCATAGAAGCTGAGCAGTCAACCAATATTTGGTTGTGCATCTGTCTTTCATCTGTGAATAATTTAATGAAGTATTTTTCAAAACGCGCGTAAACGTTCCAGTCAATACGTCTGATGTCGTCTCCCGGAAAATATTCACGGAAGTCGGCAAATTCAACGGTGTTACCGTATGAGCGGGCCTTTCGGCTACCACCAAAGAAGCCCGTCATAGCAGATTTTAAGCAGAGTGCGGCGGCATCCAGACGGTCAAGAAATGCACCGTCTAATATTTTTCTTTTCATAAAAACCGCCTAATTAATTATTTTCTACCAAATAAAGCTGAGCTGTTACCAGCATTGTTAAGGTCTCTTACAAGTGCGTTAACTACGTCATCAGCGTTCATTCTTGAGGTAACTGCCTCAAAGCCGAGCTTAATTCTGTGACGAAGAACAGGAACTGCAAGAGAGTTGATATCGTCGTATGATACGTTGTATCTACCCTTAATAAGAGCGCGAACCTTAGCCGCTGTGATAAGAGCCTGAGCCGCACGAGGGCTGGCGCCGCAACGGATAAACTTCTTGGTTGTAGCTGTTGCTACCACGCTGTCGGGATGTGTAGAAGCAATCATAACCATGGCATAGTCAAGAACCTCTTTTGCAATCGGAATAGTCTTTGCAACTGCTCTCATGCGTAGAAGCTCCTCGCCGTTACAAGCTGCTGTAGCTGTTTCGTCCATGGTCTTTTGTGTCATTGTAACAATTTGTCCAAGCTCCTCTGCTGTTGGGTTTGGAACTATAATCTTGAACATGAAACGGTCCATCTGCGCCTCTGGAAGTGGGTATGTACCTTCTTGTTCAATTGGGTTCTGTGTAGCCAATACGAAGAATGGCTCTGAAAGCTTATGGGATACACCCATTACTGTAACCTTGTGCTCCTGCATGGCCTCAAGCAAAGCTGCCTGTGTCTTTGGGGTAGCACGGTTAATTTCGTCCGCCAAAACGATGTTACTGAAGATAGGACCCTTTTGGAACTCGAACTTAGAGTTGCCATTTTCGTCCTTAGAAATGATGTTTGTACCGGTTACGTCGGCTGGCATCAAGTCAGGTGTAAACTGAATTCTTGAGAAAGGAAGGTCAAATACATTACCAAGTGATCTTACAAGACGGGTTTTACCAAGACCCGGAGCACCCTCGAGAAGTACGTTACCACCAGCAATAATTGCGATAATTGTGGATTGAACAACCTCTGTCTGACCGATAATATCCTTTTTAACCTCGTTGAAAATTTTCTCGCACTTTTCAGCGAAAAGCTTAAGCTCCTTTGCAGCTGCCGGGTCGATTGGCTGTTGTGGAGCCGCCTGTGGCTTAGCTGCGCCTGCAAGTCCTGCGCCCTGTGGAGCCGGAGCTGCTGCCGGCTTTTGAGCTGGAGCGCCTGCCGGTGCAGGAGCTGCTGCCGGGTTTTGTGCAGTTGCGCCTGCCGGTGCAGGAGCTGCTGCTGGCTTTTGTGCAGTTGCACCTGCCGGTGCAGGAGCTGCTGGTTTTTGAGCTGTAGCAGCTGCTGGTGCAGCTGCCGGTGCCTTTTCTTCTTTCTTCTTATCAAATAATCCCATAATAATTTCTCCGTATACTAAAATCTTTTTTTAATTATTTACCTGAACCAGTTCCACTAATGGAAGCGAAATAGTTTTCAATGAATGCACGCTCCTCATCTGTAAGAGGTCTGTCGTACATCTTATCAAGCTCATCCTTGAATACGCCACTGTTAATAAGCTCCTCGAGAGACATACCGCCTGAACCAGGAACAAACGGTGCATCGTCCATTTCGGTTTCGCTGCTGCCGCCGCCAGCGCTATCGCTGTTTTCTGAATCCTCGCTATCGCCTTCACCCTCAGGCTTTTGTGGGTCATTTGGCTTTTCCTGGTCTTCCGGATTTTCTTGATCAGAGCTGCTGGAACCGTTTTGGTTTTCAGAGTTTTGATCGCTTTGCTGTTGATCGTTTTGTTGCTGATCATTCTTATCAGAGTTTTGATCAGATGACTCCGGTGGCTGCTGGCCTGTGATGCTGCCCTGTGTCTGCTCCATCTTATCTAAGATGTCGCTACCCATTTGGCTGGAGTTTTCCATCTCCTCCATCTTGTCGCCAAGTGCGCCTTGTGCCTGATCAAGTGCGTTGTCTGCCTCGCTCTTTGCGTTTTCGTCCTTTTCGCCTTGAATCTGATCAAGCTGCTCTGATGATGAGCCCTCGTTAATTTCCTTGTCCTCTCCGTCAACCTTTCCGTCGTTGTTTAAGTCCTCCGGATTAGCTGTTTGAGAAGCATTTTCAAATGAGCCTGCAAGGTTTTCGAAGATATCCTTCAATTCCTCGTTTTCTGTGCTGTCTGCTGCATTTTGGAATGCGTCAGACATATTTCCAAGCTCTTCCTCAAGTGCGTCGCCTGTAAGGTCCTTATAGTTGTTCTTAAGGTCCTCAAACGCTTGGTCAAGCTTTTCTTGGTCGCCACTCATGATGGCATCCTTAATATTATCAACGTACTCGTTTTCCTTGTTGTTTTCTTGATTCTTTCCATCATCAAGATCTCCAACATCGTCCTTCCAAGACTGTTGATCCTTTTGAATGAGGTCATTGATCTGGTCCTTAGCCTCGCCGATTTCTGCGTTGATGTCTTCCTTAGAAGCACCGTTTTGGAGCATATCGTCAAGCTTATTCTCAAGGTCGTCCATAACCTTATCCATTTCGTTCTTTGTGCCTTCGCTTACATCTGCCTTGTCAACGATATCCTGAACGTCGTCAAACATATCCTCAACTGCAGTTTGGTCAGAGCCTACAAGATCCTCACGGAGATCGCCAAGATCCTCGGAAATCTCTTCCTTTGTATGAGTCTCATTGATAGAGTCCTTAATATTTTCCTCAGCCTTGTCGAAGATATCCTTCATTTCCTCGTCGGTCATACCCTCGCCAGGCTCGTTCTTGCTATTGTCTACTGCGCTTTCAAGGTCCTTAATAAGCTCATCAATAGCTTCCTTCATAGAAGAATCGGGAGCGTTGCTTATAGCGTCCTTAAGGTCCTCGATAACGTCCTCAGCCGCCTGCTGCTTATCCTCTTCTGTGATTTGACCGTCGCCGTTCATATCCTCAGGGTTTGTGATGCTTTCCTCAATCTTATCAAGAGCATCTCCGATTGGATCCTCGCTCTCGGATGGGAGCTTATCCATTTCGTCCTGAATTGCATCGCCAAGCTCGCCAAGGTTTTCTTGATTTTCCGGCTTTTGCATATTATCTGCAATCTTATCTGTTGAGTCATGCTCCTTTTGTACCTCATCCTCAAGCTTATTCTGCTCGTCTCTGATAGCATCGTTTGCATCCTGAGCCTTATCCTCGTCAGACTTGTTTTCGTCTTGATAGATATCCTCAATCTTATCCTTAAGGTCGTCCATGGAGTCCTTAATCTCGTCCATGTCGCCGTCGTCCTTTTCGTCCTTCATCTCGGCGTCCTCAAGCTTTTCCTCGATATCCTCAAGTGTGTTATCAATATTGTTCTTATCCTCACCCTTGATTTGGTCCTTGATTTCCTCAAGCTCCTGCTTTACGTCCTCAACAACCTGGTCAAGGCTTTCGTTCTTGTCCATTGCATCCTTAAGGTCGTCCTCAGCCTGATCAAATGCATCATCAAGAAGATCCTCATCCTCCGGGTTAGTCTTTACCTCTTCAAGATTTTCCTTGAACTTATCAAGTGCGTCAAGAACAGGTGTGCTTTCCTCCGGGTGCTTTTCCTCAAAGTTTTCTTGAATCTTGTCAAGAACCTCTGTCATAGCGTCAGCGATGATTTGCTTATCCTCCTCATCGATTTCGCCATCGTTATTAACGTCAGAAGGATTTTCAATCTTATCCTTCATATTTTCAAGAGCCTCTTCAAGCTTTTCCTTGTCGTTCTTTTCAAGGGCATCTGCAAGGTCCTTCATATCCTCCAAGGACTCCTCAAGCTTATCCTTGTCAAGCTCTTGGTCGTTCTTTTCGGCCTCCTCTTCCATCTTATCAAGAACCTCCTCCATAACGGATTCGTCCTTCATGATGTCCTCAAGGTCTTCCTTCTTCTGCTCCTCTTGCTCCTTGAACTGGTCAAGCTTATCAAGAGTTTCCTCTGTAACCTCTAATTTTTCCTCCGGAGTTTCAGCCTGCTCGAACTTTTCCTCAAATTCCTTCATGATTTCTTCGAGCTTTTCCTTTTGCTCCTCGCTGAGGTTTGAGTCTTGAATGATTTCTTCAATCTTATCAAGTGTTTCCTCAAGCTTTTCCTCAAGCTCAATCTCATCCTCTGTAGGAATTGACTCGTTGTATGAGCTTACTGCGTTTGCAACGATTGAAAGCAAAAGAGAAATAACAATAATCATTGCGATTGTTGGAATAAAGGTAGCAAGTGGAAATCTGATCTTAACATCCTTTATATCAAGTCTTGCAAGACGCTCTCTTGTGTCGTCTCTTTGCACCTTTGCAACATATGATCTGTCTGCTTGATACTCAACCATTGTTGTAACACGCTCATCAAGGCCAAGACCGTCGATTCTCCGAGCAACGTCCTTCATACCTTGAGTGTAGCGTTTCTTGAATAGTACAATGCCAACAACTACTGCACACACAATACCTACGCCAATTGTGGTAAGAACTGCACCTATGCTGTTATTTCCGATTGATGCGAAAATAATAGCGAATACGAGTGAGAGTGCTGTGCCGAAGAATAGGCCTGTAACAACTGATTTAATGATAGACTCTATAACTAATCTCTCTTTATAGGGCTTCATCATCTCGTTCATATCCATAAAAAAATCCTCCTTATAAGTAATTCTTTACTTTAATATTATAACACTTGGTTCCGATTTTTGCAATAGGAACAATTTTTTAGGGCAACTTGTTTGCATTTTTCGTCTAAATGCACAATTTTTCGTTTTTTACTTCAAAAAAGACACTTGAAATTTTATCTATTTTGCCCAAGTTGTTTCAACCTTAGGTCAGCCCTGTGACACCTTAGCCAATGCTTTTTTATCAGCTACGCTGTCTCAGAGCCAACCGAAATAGACAAGTTCAAATGAGCCTTGCAGGATTGGTCCTGCGCCTAAACTATTTCGTTCTCCTTTCTTCAGGTATTCCCTTTCGGGTTTAGTATACGGATTGGCAGGCTACATTAACAGTTTATGCTGTTCCCTCACCTGCCGAGGGTAGTATAACATACTATTTACCAGTTTTGGGTTAAAATTCCAAAGATTCAAAAGTGGTTCAAGGTATTTTCCTTGTCTCTTCACAAACCCGTCACTTTGTGAATTTTTTATCAGATTTTTTATTGATTTTCTCCACATTTTCGCCACAATTATGAACAAATTTCAGACGAGCTTCTTACCCTGAATTTTCGAAAGTTAACAAATTGTTTACAATTTCAGAGCAAAAAAAAGAGGACAACGGCGCTTTTTGCCGTTGTCCTTTTGATTTATGCTGTTAGAATTTTCTCCAAACCATTTTGTTTACAACGCCTGTGTAAGACTGAATGATTTTAACCACCTTGGTGGAAACGTTTTCGTCTACGTAAACAGGAACAGGCATGCCGATGTCCCCGTTTTCATTCATTTCAATAGCAGTTGTAACCGCCTGTAAAAGTGATTTTTCATCTATGCCGGCAAGGATAAAGCAAGCCTTATCAAGTGCCTCCGGACGTTCTGTTGAGGTTCTTATACAAACGGCTGGAAATGGCTTGCCAACGCTTGTAAAGAAGCTGCTTTCCTCCGGTAATGTACCACTGTCTGACACAACGCAAAATGCGTTCATTTGCAGGCAGTTATAGTCGTGGAAGCCAAGTGGCTCATGCATGATAACTCTCTTATCAAGCTTAAAGCCGGAGCTTTCAAGTCTTTTTCTTGAGCGCGGGTGGCAGGAATAAAGAATTGGCATATCGTATTTTTCCGCCAGCTTATTGATAGCGGTAAAGAGAGATAGGAAATTTTTCTCTGTATCGATGTTTTCCTCTCTGTGAGCAGAAAGAAGCATATATTTTTTCTTTTCAAGACTTAGTCTTGAAAGAATATCGGATTTTTCCATTTCGGCAAGGTTTTGATGTAAAACCTCAGCCATTGGAGAGCCTGTAACATAGGTTCGTTCCTTTGGCAAGCCACACTCGTGTAAATAGGTCCTTGCCTGCTCTGAATACGCCATGTTTACATCAGCAATAATGTCAACTATTCTTCTGTTTGTTTCCTCCGGCAGGCACTCATCCTTGCAACGGTTTCCTGCCTCCATATGAAATATAGGAATATGTAGCCTTTTTGCGGCGATTGCACTAAGGCAGGAGTTTGTATCGCCCAAAATCAAAAGCGCATCCGGCTTAATTTGATTCATTAGCTTATAGGAGCAGTTTATAATGTTACCAACAGTTGCGCCAAGGTCGTCGCCTACTGCATCCATATAAACCTCCGGATCTTTGAGCTTCAGATCCTTGAAGAACACACCGTTTAGGTTGTAGTCATAGTTTTGACCGGTGTGGGCAAGAATGCAGTCAAAATAAGCTCTACATTTATTAATAACAGCAGAAAGACGGATAATTTCCGGTCTTGTTCCTACAATAATCAGTAGCTTTAGCCTGCCGTCATTTTTGAAGCTAACATTTGAATAATCTGTTTTAATTTCCATCGTTTCCTCCTTAAACCATTTCACCAAAGGTGTCCGGCTTGTTTGGGTCAAAGCTTTCGTTTGCCCACATTACTGTTACTAAATTCTCTGTTTCAGAAAGATTGATTATATTGTGTGTGTAGCCGGGTAGCATATGCACAGCTTCAATTCTCTCGCCGCTAACCTCAAAGCGAAGAACCTCATCGCTGCCGATTTTTCTTTGCTCAATTAGTCCCTTGCCGGAAACAACAATAAAAAATTCCCACTTTGTGTTGTGCCAATGCTGACCCTTTGTAATACCCGGTTTTGATATATTTATCGACACTTGTCCGCACTTTTTGCTCTTTAGAAGCTCTGTGAAGCTACCTCTTTCATCCACGTTCATCTTAAGCGGAAAGGCAACCCTTTCCTTTGGCAAATAGGATAAAAATGTGGAGTAAAGCTTCTTTTCAAATGAGCCATTTGGTATTTCCGGCACAACCAAGGTTTTTGGCTGATTATTAAATTCCTCAAGCAAATCTACTATTTGTCCAAGTGTAACCCTGTGGGTAACCGGAGCATAGCAATACTTTCCCGTTTCGCTTGGCACCGGTACAAGTCCGTCATAGTCGCATCTATGGGCATTGCCCTTGAGGGCAAGCATCATTTCATCAACAAGATCGTCTATATACAAAAGCTCAAGCTCTGTGCTTCTGTCGTTTACTTGAATAGGCAAACCGTTTGCAATGTTATTACAGAAGGTTGCAACCGCAGAATTGTAGTTTGGTCTTGCCCACTTGCCAAAAAGGTTTGGAAAGCGGTAAACAAGCACGCAAGCTCCTGTTTCCTTACCATAGTCAAAGAAAAGCTCCTCTCCTGCAAGCTTGCTCCTTCCATAATCGGAAAGTGCATATCTGCCGATTAAGCTGGCTTGAATAGATGAGGAAAGCATAACCGGACAGGTGTTGCCACACTCCCTAAGAGTGTCAAGCAGCTTGCCTGCAAAGCCAAAATTTCCCTCCATAAACTCGCTTTCGTTCTGAGGGCGGTTTACCCCGGCAAGATTGAAAACAAAGTCTGCTCTTTTGCAAAACTCCAAAAGAAGCTCGGGAGCTGTATTTACATCATATTCAAATACATTTTCTACGCAAATTTGCCTTGTTCTGTCCTTGCCGTCTCTTACGCACCTAAGCGCCTCTACAAGATTTCTGCCAACAAAGCCATTTGCCCCTGTTACAAGTATATTCATCCTATATTTTCTCCATAAAATCATACACAGGGTCGTGTTTTTTAGTTGTTATAGGGCAATCCTACATATCTTAACTCGGCATCGTATTTTTCGATTGCCTCATCGTTTATTTGCTTAATATCATTTAAGTTTTTCTGCACATTTTTGCGTCTGAAGATAAGTGCATCAAAAAACCTCCAAATCCACATAAAGGGAAGTAAAATCGGGGCTTTTTTAAGTACAGGATATCTTCTGCACATATCAATATATTTGGGGAAAAGCGTAAACCAAAGCCTTCTGCTTTTTGCTTTTTTTGCACCCTTTCCCTTGGCAAGCTTTACGGCATTTGCCTCCAGCTTTGCCTTTTCCTTACCATAAGCGTCGGAATCGAATATTTTATAGGTTATAAATGCTGATATTTGGTCGCATTCCTTATCATAAAACCAAACTTCAATCAGCCTTTTTGTGTTTTGCCAAAACTCCAAAAGCTTCAGCTTCTCAAGCTCCTTTTCGATATAAGCAATATCAAGAGCCTTGTAAGATTCCAAATACACGTAAAAGTCGGTCATAAACTTTATGCCTATGCCACCGTCACGGAAGTGCTTGGCAAAATGAGTAAAAATGTAGATAAAGGTATCCTCATCGCTCATTTTGTATTGACTTTTTTCTACTAAAATAAGCTTCTGCCAAGGGTTTTCAAAATACTTGTAAAGGTCCTCGGTGTATGAAGGAATCAGCCTTTTATGTAGTTCAATACACACCCCGTCCTTATCCCAGCCAATCTCATGGTCGCTTTCAAACTTAAGCGTATATCCAAGGTCTGTCAGAATAGCCGAAATCTGCTCATATTTGTCCATATTTACAAATATGTCAGCATCACTCATAAGGCGCATTTCCGGATACGGGTAAAGCTTTTTTAGGATTGTACCCTTCATTTTAAGGTGCTCTATGCCCTGCTCATCAAAGGCGTCAAAAGCCTCTTGCGCATAGCTCATTTGCTTTTCGCTAAAGGTAGTCAAATTAGCTGTTGAAAAAAGGAATTTGGTGCGATTTGGTATGGCCAAGGCGCCTATGCCCTTTGAAAGCCCATAGTAAATTATAGGGATAATTTGCTGTCTTACGCTAAACTCATAGAGCTTATCAAAGTCAAAGCCCTCGCAAAGCTTCAGCTCGCTACCTGTAAGAGCAGTCTTTATAATAGATATAACACCCTTTTCAAAGGTTGATAGCATTATTTTTCGTCCTTTTTAAGTTCTTCTTTTATATAATCAAGGGTTAGAAGCTTTGCCTTAACCTGCTCTACTGACAAAAGCTCTGTGTTATGAGAGTTAAACTCGGTAAGCGGGTTTCTCTCCGTGTCGCCCTCCTTGAAATACTTGTCATAGTTCAAGCTGCGCTTATCGCATGGTACACGATAGAAGTGACCCATATCAATAGCGTTTGCGCACTCCTCGTTAGTAAGCAGGGTTTCATACATTTTCTCGCCGTGGCGTATGCCGATAACCTTAATCTCGCCCTTGCCATCCTTATCAAACAGCTCCATTACAGCCTTAGCCTGCGTTTCAATGGTGCAGGCAGGTGCTTTTTGAACGAGAATGTCTCCACTTGTGCCGTGCTCAAAGGCGAAAAGCACAAGGTCAACCGCTTCCTCAAGTGACATAATAAAGCGTGTCATTGTGGGGTCGGTAATTGTAATTGGCTTGCCCTGTCTTAGCTGATCAATCCATAGAGGAATAACAGAGCCACGGGAGCACATAACGTTGCCGTATCTTGTACAGCAGATTTTTGTTTTTTCCGGGCTTACTGTCCTTGACTTGGCAACAATAACCTTCTCCATCATTGCCTTAGATGTGCCCATTGCGTTAACCGGGTACGCAGCCTTATCGGTTGAGAGGCAAATTACTGTCTTTACGCCCTCGTCAATTGCGGCAGTAAGCACGTTATCTGTGCCGATAACGTTGGTTTTCACAGCCTCCATAGGGAAAAACTCACAGGAAGGAACCTGCTTAAGTGCGGCTGCGTGGAAAATATAATCAACACCGTGCATTGCGTTTTTAACGCTTGCAAGGTCACGGACGTCACCTATATAGAACTTAATCTTATCTGCCACCTCCGGCATTTTTGCCTGGAACTCGTGACGCATATCGTCCTGCTTCTTCTCATCACGAGAGAAAACACGAATCTCCCCAATATCTGTGCTTAAAAACCTGTTAAGCACCGCATTTCCGAAGGAGCCTGTGCCTCCTGTAATCATAAGGGTCTTGCCCTTGAAAATTGAATTTGACATATTTTTACCTCTAATTTCTATTTAGATGTTTTTTTCTTGAAAATCTTATTGAAAATACGAGCAATATAGCTGTTTATTGCGCTTCTTTCCTGTCGACTGATACCAATAGCATAAGTAAGACCGGCAAAAACGACAACGATTATAGCTCCTCTTAAAATGATATTAAGCCAGCTGTCGCTTGCAATAAAGTAATTCATCAAGTATCCTGCCCCAGCAGACAGCAGCGCAGGAATACTCATTCTCAAATAACAGTCAAGCATAAATTTGCCCATATTAATGTTTAATACCCTGCTATATATGATTAGATATAAAATCACTCTTACTGTGTATGCAATAAAAATTGATAAGCAGGCACCAATTACACCATAGTAATGTGTAAGAACAAATGAAAGTCCCACGTTTATCACACCAACTACGGCAGTAACTATAGCTTGAATATATACCTTTTTCTTTACGATTGCAGCCGTATTGGCAATTTGCAATGCATAATAGAATACACTTGGAATACAAATGAGTAAAAGTCCCCAATATGCATCTATATCCTGTGGTCCTGTCCAGCGCCTGATAAATGACTCTCCCACTGTAAAGAAGCCCACCACTATCAGTGAATTCAAGCCAAATTGGAATTTGCCAACCTTCATAAGAAGCGGTGTCAAATCCGCATCTTCACCCTGCTTCTCATACATAGTAGCAATGCGAGGCATAAACATGCCATTTATAGCGTTTGTAATTGAATATACATATTGCTCAAGCGTTGTGACAATTCCAAACACGCCTGCAGCTATTGCTCCTGCGGTTACTATTTCAGTTCCTACTAAAATCTCCTCATATGGAGTTACCATCGTAATTATTGAAGGGGTAATATTTAGTATTAATCTTTGTGCCAAAACTGTTATGGTTGTCCACATAGAAAAGCTAAAAATTTCCTTATATAAGCCCTTTTCATGACTTTTAAAATTAACCTTAACAGGAGTTGTCTTTCCAATTACTATAAGCTTATATACAATTATAACTAAGCCTACAACTGCATGGACGGTGACCAAGCCATAAAGCCCACCACCCAACAGAAGAGTAATGATCGTAACGCCAACCAAAAGCACACGATAAATTATATCAGCAAGCTTTAAGGGTATGTACTTTTCGTAAGCATTAAGAATGCCGTTAAAAGTGACACAAGGAAAATTTATTACAGCAAACAATGCCGATATTATGTAAATTACCTTAAATTGCTCTAGTTCGGTCGCTGAAAAATTTGAGTGTATAGTATCTATAAAGAAATACACTACAACCAAGGCAATTAAAATGACCGCGTCTATAATCAGATACAGCTTATAAATTGCACCTAAAAAGCTATTGATTTTTTCTTGATTGCCCTCTGCCTTGTATTTTGAAACATATCTTGACACAGCCGTGCTAAGGCCAAAATCAACTAAAAACAAGGTAATTAAAGAGTTTGCTATGGTGTAAAGTCCAAAGGCACCGTCTCCTATTTGTGCCTTCATCCAAGGGGTATAAAGCAGCCCTGCAATTAAATTAAGAGCAATAGCAACATAAGACAGTATCGCACCCGCCTTAATTTGACTCTTACCTTTCATTTTTTATCCAATTATCCTTCATTTCCTCTGCTTTGCTACAAACGCCGCTTGAACAAGCATTGCTACTTTCTCCGTTTATAACCGCTTCAAAAAGCTTGATAAGCTTGCTGGCAGCGTTTTCCGGATTCCATTCACTCTTCATTGTTTCGTAAGCATTTTTAGAAAGCGTTTTTCTCATTTCCTTGTCATCTAAAAGTGACCTTACCTTATGGTACAAGTCATTTACATTTTCACTTTCATAAACAAGTCCGTTTTGACCGTTTTGAACAAGGAACGGAGTAGCACCTATGGCGTGACTTGTTACCACGGCGCAGGCGCTGTTCATAGCCTCGTTGAGAACCGCACCCCAGCCCTCATTTCTATCAGAGGTAAAAAGGAACACCTCTGATTTTTCCATATGCTCTCTTACCTCATATGGCTTCATTGCGCCTAAAAGCTCAATATAATCATCAAGGTCAAGCCTTTTTATAAGGTCCTGTATTGCCTCGAAGCAAGGACCGATACCTATCATTTTTATCTTGAAGGAATATCCATCATCCTTTAAGAGCTTGGCAACCTTAACGACAAGCTCCGGATGCTTTAGCTTTATAAACCTTGCAACCCAAATAATTGAGTTTTCTTGCTTTTCATCTATCAAGGCGTCTATATTGTCATAATGTTTAACCTCTGTAAAATAACCCCACTTATAGCATTTATCTTTAAAAAGTCCAAACTTAGCATAATCAGACGCGGTATATGCGCTTGCGCATAACATATGTATCGGACAGCTTGCCGGATTTTTCTTTCTCCATTTTATTAGCCTTGGAAGAAACTTTAGTGGCTCAATTCCTTTTTTGAGGGGTCTTTCTGAATATCTGAATATCAGCTTTTTTTGTTTTTTTCTTTCCTCGATAAAGGATTCGGGAGCAGAGCCTATAATAACAACATCGGCTTCGTTTATTTTCTGCTTGAAAAAGCTCTCTTGCTTATACACGATATCACACGGATAAACATATGAGGGGTATGTATCCAATCCCCAACCGAGATTTTTTCTTTCCTCTGTCATTTTGCCCGTTTCTAAAAACATATATCCATCGCCCAAATGCTTGAACATTTCATCAGAAAAGGGCTTTTGGTGGTGATGAAAATAGTTGGATACAAAAACAACCCTTTTAACGGTTTGCCTTTCCATATAGCTCTATATACTCCTTATATTTTTCGTTTTTGTTAAATTGCACAGCCTGTTCTAAGCAGCTGCTTTGTGTAAATGGCTTATCTGTGCAAATGCGTTTTATCTCTTTTTCCATTTTGTCTATGTCGTTCTTTTCCACAACAACGCCACAGCTGTCGCTTATACATTCCGGGCTACCACCTGTGTTAAAGGTTATAACAGGTGTGCCACAGGCAAGCGCCTCTACGTTAACAAGCCCAAGCGTTTCCTCTCTTGTAGGATTTACAAACACGTCCGCCATTGTATATAGCTCTGCAAGCTCCTTTTGGCTGTGTGTTAATGGCAGGGCAATTATACCCTCTGGTAGCGCTTCTTTAACAGCCTTGCTAACACCAACCAAAACAATTTGATAGCTGCTGTCTAGCCTTTTTGAAAGCTCAACAAACACGTCAAGCCCCTTGCGCTCTCCCCATCCAAAAGCAACGCCAAGTACAACGTGCTTATTTTCAATGCCATATTCTTGTCTTAGCCTACTCTCTGTGGGCTTAAACACCTCAAGGTCTATTCCATCCGGAATAACCACTACAGGATAGTCCTTCAAAAAGGATGCCTTAACGGCGCTTGCAAGCCATTCTGACGGAGTAACTATAGTCAAATTCTTAATGCCTAAAAACCACTCTTTTTTATTTTCATGCATTTGCTTTGAATTGTCAAAATTGCACACTGGGTATTTATTATACTGTGGACAATCAAAGCATTCAGCTTTCCATTTATCACATTCCACTATATCAAAATATGGACAATGACCCGTAAATGCCCAGCAATCATGCATAGTCCAAACGATTTTTGCACGACTGCTCTTTATATACTCGAAAAGCAGTGGTAAATTAATATAAAAGCCATGTATATTATGTAAATGTATTACATCCGGGTCAATTTCTTTAAGCTTCCTTATAAGTCTTTTAGTGCCATGCTTGGAGTAAAAGCCCTCCTTACCTGTAATAGGGGCTATAAATCTATGCAAGCCGTTTTCCAAATAACTGCCAAAAAAGCTATGATATTGACTTGGTAAAGTTTGTCTTTTCCAAGCTCTTGAAAATGTATGTGCCTCGTGCCCTTGCTCCCTTGCAAGGTCGGCAATTTGTAGCATTATTTTTCCAGTACTGCCATAATGAACGGTATTGATTTCAGCTATTTTCATATGCACATACACTCCCCTTTCTTAAGCTTATTTTCCCTCGTACAGATTTATATAATCCTTAAACCTATCTGATTTGTTAAATTGATTTTCGGCAATTTGGCGCAGGCTGCTATTCTTGCCATTCTGACAAGCTTTCTTTATTTCCTCTTCAAATGCGGATATATCGTTTTTAGGAACAACCGCACCACAGCCCTCTCCTACAATTTCGGGGCTACCACCTGTTTTGAAGGTAACAACCGGTGTGCCACAGGCAATCGCTTCCATATTAACTGTTGGATAGGTGTCCTCTCTTGTAGGATTTGCCAGCACATCAGCCACTGAATATAGCTCTGCCAGCTCCCGCTGGTTTTGCGTGCGATGGATTGATATTATATTTTCGGGTAGCATTTTATCCACATTGTCGTCTGTACCAACAAGAACGATTTGATAACTACTGCCCAGCCTTTTTGAAAGCTCAACAAACACATCAAGTCCCTTACGCGCTCCCCAACCAAAGGCAACACCGAGCACAATATATTTATCCTCTATGCCATGGTTTTTCTTAAAGTCGCTGATGCAGGGCTTAAATATATCAAGGTCTATACCGTTATTTATTACCTTAACCGGATATTCACCAAGGAATGACTCCTTAACTCTATCGGCAAGCCACCTTGATGGGGTTACAATTGTCAAGTCCTTAACACCCAAAAACCATTCCTTTTTTCTTTGGAACATTTTTTTAGAGTTATCAAAATATGATTTTGGATATGCTCTATATATAGGGCAATCAAAGCAACCACTTTTGTATTTTTCACAGCCTATCATATCGAAATGCGAACAATGTCCGGTAAAGGACCAACAATCGTGCAGAGTCCATATTACCCTTGCAGAGATTGTTTTCAAGTAGCCAAACAGCAAAGGGAGATTAATATAAAAGCCGTGCAAATTATGCAGGTGTACTACGTCCGGTTCAATTTCCTTAAGCCACTTTATAAGCTTTTTTGTACCAGCTTTTGAATACATACATTCGTTGCCCGTAATCGGAGCTACAAATCTATGTATGCCGTTTTCTAAATAACTGCCAAAAAAGGTATGATGCTCATTTGGCAAGGCTTGTCCACTCCATGCGCGAGAAAAGGTATATGCCTCGTGCCCCTGCTCCCTTGCAAGGTCTGCAATTTGGAGCATGATTTTTCCCGTACTGCCGTAGTGAACAGTATTAATTTCAACTATTTTCATAAGCCTTCACTTTCCAGCGCCTCTTGTCTATTCTTAAGATATCCTGATGCAAGAGCATGAATTACAATAAGTGCCATAATAATAATCGGATATCCGGAGAACACCGGCTCAAGAAGCATCTGTATTAGCATAGACAAATACATGGATATAAACAAAATATCAATTGGCTTTTTGTCCTTAATCTTGATGAGTGAAACAATATTTTTTATGAAGTAGTAGGTCATCAAGATAAGTCCAAAGAATGCAATTATACCATAACGGTCATGACCCTCTTGAATATAATTGTGTGGGGTTGTATCCGTTTGCTCCGAAACGCCTCCTCCGCCCCAAAGATGCTCAAACATATGCTCTGCATGCTCTTTGTTAATCTCCCAACGAGAGGTTTCTGTTCCTTCCTCCTCAAAGCGCTCAAAAAGCGGACTTTCAAGAAGCATTGTTCTGATTCCAAATGCGTCAGTAAAGTAGATGACAAATATAGCACACACAAGGAGCATTAGCGCAACAACCGACTTTATTGATGCATGTCCCTTCAAGCTAATTAAGTTAATTGAATACATTACCACAAAGAGAATTATGGAAAGAATAATAGGTGTTCTTGTTGCCGTGTCTATGTTTACAAGAAACATAATTATTAAGGATGCTATAGCCAATAGCTTTAGCCAAATCTTTCTTTGGCAGAAAACTGCGTAAAAGCTATAGCCGATAACTACAGCAGAAAGCAAGCCTACAAGAGTTACCGCAGCCTCCTCCCCTGTCCAAGGGCTATAAATAATTCTTTGCCAGTCCGGTGTATCAATGTTAAGGTTATATACGTATGTGTATACTATGAAGAACGCAAAGCCTGCAAAGATTGAGAAAATTGTCCTCTTTATAAACTTAATCTTGTTTGTTGCACAGGCAAAGCCATTATAGAAAAGCAAGTACAAAAGCATAAAGTTTAGAACCTTTATAGCTTCATTAATACCATAGTGCATAAGGGCAGTAACCATCATAGCCAAGGATGTTATAGCTATAACTGCAAAGCTTCTATCCACTCTCAGGCTTGAATTAATCATAAAAAAGCCTATAAGAGCGCATACCAAAAACACTATACTTCCTCTACCTAAAAAGTTCATACAGGAAAGAGCTATCAAAGCGTATAGTAATATTGAATTTTCAATCTTTCCTCTTATACTGATTCCCATTATGTCTCCGTTTCCTTACTTTGCCAAATTGCTTGTATAATTTGCGAGTGTGTTTTTTATCATTTGACAGTTTGTTTTGCTGTCGTGGTTCTTTTTTGCAAGCGCAAGGGCGTTTGCCACGATCTGCTTGCGTTTATTTTCGTTTTCTATAAGCTCCTTAAGGCCTGCCTCAAGGTCTTTTTTATCTGTTATACAAAATGCTGCATCGTTTTCATTAAGATACTCTATTGATGCAATTTCCTTAGGTCCATATGCCAAAATCGGCGTGCCTGAGGCAAGCGAGTCTGCAATCTTTGTAGACACAGAATATGCCACGCTTTTTCTTGTCCCCTCATCAAAGGATTCTGTATGGATAACTGCCAAGGAGCTACCCATTACTCTAAGTACCTCATCAGCCCCGATTTTACCATGGAATTTTATTCCGTTTTCCTCGGTTAGATCAGCAAGAATCTCAGGTCTTGACTCGGCAGAATAAACGTCTATATACTCCGGCTTACCAGCGCAGTCAAGAGCCTTTAATGCTCTGCCCATATCTATTAGCTGCTCGTTTCTCTTGTAGCCTAGATTGCCAATATATGATATTGCGTTTGTTTTTTCATACACAAGCGGCTCGCTAATTGTTGACGGCGTGCAAAGCGTATGATAAGGCTTTTTGAAAAGCGCGCCATAGTCCTTGCCCATTTTTTCGCAAATTGGATATATACAGCTTGCATAGTCCATTGTCCTTTTTACGTGCTTCATAAAGCGCTTATGCTCAGCCTTGCCACCAAGCTTCTTTTCATTTTTGTTGAAAAGGTAGTAGTCATCCATACAAGAAACAACCAAGGGTATTTCCTTGTATTTTGCAAGCTCATATGCAATATCGTAAATAAAGTAGTAGTCGCCTGAAGCCAAAAAGATTACATCCGGATTAAACTCGTCCACCCAATTAAGAAGCTTTTTTGTCTTCCACTTACCCATTTTCCACCAAAGGTTACGGCAAAAATATGTAAATGGAGTTCTTTTTCTTGCCCTTTGGTAAAGCTTGGCAGTTGTACCTGTATCGGTCCTTGCTTCATTACGGTCTCTTTGTATGTGCTCCTCGGTGAAAATAGTGCCTGTTTTTCTTGTGAAAATAGACTTTATCATTTCCTTGTCGGTTATACGATAGTAATTATGACAAGCATCACTTGTTGGCACCTCGCTATGCACATAAAGCTGAGCTATATCTTTTGTATTCCAGCCTCTAAAATACGAAGACAGGGTCTTACCCATATTTGAGGTCCTTGAAAACACATTGTGGCTTATCACCAAAATATTCATTTATTTTCTGTTAGCCTTTCAATTTCTTCGATCAATTTCGGATATGTTTTTTGCCTATCAAAATATTTTTCAAACATAGCAAGTGAATTTTGTCTCATGCTTTGACGCAGCGAGTTATCGTTGTAAAGCTTACAAATCGCTTCTGCAACCATATCTACATTTCCATTTTCTACATTTATTCCTGCTTGATTTTCTTCAAGAAGCCTTCTATATTCCTCGCTATTTTGAGTATTGACAACCGGCGTTCCTGCCGCTGCGTAATCAGACACCTTGTTGATAATAGATGATACAGACTTTCCAACAATAGGGTTAACAGCCACATCGCACTCCTTGAGGGTGCACATCATTTCGCCATATTCAAGAAGGCCGGTAAATACACAGTTAACGCCCTTTGATATGCCATACTCCTCATATTCGTTTTTCAAAACACCGTCACCCATAACATAAAACACTATGTTGTCAATGTTTTTGTCTTTTTTAAGATTAGAAAGTGCATCTATCACTAGTTTTATGTCATAACTATGCCCTAGCGCGCCTACATATCCAACCCAAAACTCATTTTCCGGCTTAACAACTCGCTTACCGGCAACCTTTTCTTCAACCAAAAGGCTATCTGTTCCTATGTAAATGCTGAGGCCATGACAATCTTCATTGCTCTTTTTACCAAACGCAACATATGTATCAGAAACAGCCATTATAGTGTCAGCACGGCTATAAATACGCTCCGCCTGCTTTTTCATAGGATAAAACAATATATCAGAAACAACAGGAATATCAAGAGCCATTTTGAATGCCTCCGGCCATAGGTCCTGAATATCAACAATTACAGGAATGTTGTTTTCCCTTGCATATTTAGTTGTATAATCTGCCACAGACAAGGATGGAACTGAAACTATGATTACATCAGGCTTTTCTTGCGTGCTAAGATATTTTTGCACATTCTTTCCAAACTGCTTATAGCTGCTTATTCCTTTCAAAGAAATATTTTTTTTGTATCCCTTCTCGTAGCAAAGAGTTGTCTTATAGGGAAGCGTATCTAAGCCTAACTCCTCTACCCTTCGTTGAGATTTTTTCAGATGACAAAATGTAGAGGTAACTACCTCTAAATCATATTTCTCACACAGCATATCCGCAAAGCTACGATATCTACTACTAGCTTTCTCGGATTCAAAATGCCAATAATTAGCAACTAATAAAACCTTTTTCTTCATTACCTCTCCTGCTTTATACTCTGCTTATAAAATCAAAAATCACTTTGAAAAGTCTTTCGTTATTTTCCTCTCCGACAAACGAATTATGGGGGGTGATTATAACATTTTTCTTTTCCCATATCTTACTACTCTCGTCAAGCGGCTCTTGCTCAAACACATCTAAAACCGCGCCACCGAGAATTGTATCAAGTGCTATTTCAAGGGCTTTTTCATCTACAATCGCACCACGCGAAATATTTACAAGTATAGCTCCCTTTTTCATAAAGGAAAATCTTTCTTTGTCAAAAAGATATTTCGTTTGCTGTGTTAACGGAAGGGTAAGCACTACAATATCTGCGCAAGAAAGTAGCTTGTCTATATGCTCAATACTGTGTATGTGCCCAAACAGCTCGTCTTCTTTTTCGTGCAAATCTACACCCACGACGTTACAGCCAAACGCCTTAAAGCGCTTTGCACATTCACCGCCCACATTGCCTGCACCTATAATGCAAACATTTTTAGCATATAACTCTGCTAACCCTCTGTCTTTTTCCCAAATATGCTTCTTTTGGTTATCAACGAAGCTTGAAAGGTGCTTGTAAAGATATAAAACTCCGGAAACGGCATATTCCGCCATTGGAATGCTATAAACGCCTTTGGCGTTGTTTATCTTTATTCCATGAGCTTTTACGTGGTTCATCGGAACTCTGTCATAGCCAGCGCTGGTAAGCTGTATAAATTTTAAGCTTGCAAATTGCTCAATAGAATGATGCAAAAAAAGCCCATTACAAATCACACCATCAACCTTATCAGGTCGGATAGGTATATCTCCCTTTTCGTCCGGCATAAAATACACATCAAAGCCCAAGTCCTTGATTTCTTCTATCTGCTGTGTAGTGTGTTTCCATGCTCCAGTTATTAAAAGCCTCATTATCTTCTCCGTATAGTAAGCTATTTTTCTACAATATCCTTAACTATCTTCTTTATTGATTTTAGATTATTATCATAATCGATTTGTCCACTTGAGCATATTTTTTCAAACTGCCTTATCTCGTTGATCCCCTTGTTAAATATCCTTTCAATTTCACTTTTGTCTGAAATCATACTGGTATTGCAAAAGCTTCTCGAAAGGATCGCAATACTGGAATTAAGGCGATAATGCTCTGCCACAATAAACTTACCCGGTAATAAACCACCCTCCAAAGACGCAAGACCGCCAAAGCCATACGCCAAAGATTTTTGCGCAAATTTTTTGCAAACGTCTTCCAAAATATTGTTTGTAAGTGGTTCAAACATAAATCTCATTCCATAGCCTAAGCTCAAATCGTTTAAGCCAACAAATGCCTCATCAATCCCGGGTATTTTCAAAATTTCATCAATGCTTTCTACTGCTTCAGGTGTTTCAAAGAGAAGCATTGTTTTTGCCCTACCATTCACTGAGCTTACGAATCTACTAACCTCACACGGACTTTTGAAATATGGAAGCATTATTATATCTGCACCGGCTTCTACAATGCGTTCTATCTCTTCCTCAGTTGAGCAATATTGGTCGCTTTTATCATGAACAGGATTACATCTAACAAGCAGCTCTGCTGTTTTAATGCACTTCCTGATATTAATTACATCTTCTATTGAATGGTGATTCTGTACAGTATCCATACCACCTTGGCGCTCGCTTTTTCCGATATATTCCATATCAACAAAAATTCTATCCACGCCGGATCTTTCGGCAATACGTGCAACGCAGCAGTCATTTGTTATGTACATAAGTTTGATTGACATGTTTTAACTGTTAACCTCTTCTTTTTCGTTTTCACCAAAAGTCATAGTCTCGCTCTCTGTGCCAACCGTATCAGCATTGGTTTTTTCGACGGTCGCCCCTTGATTTTCATTATCCTTGTTTGCAAAAACCTTAAATATTGTCATAAAAAAGATTTTTATGTCAAGCCACATAGATACATTATCCACATACCAAACATTTAGTTCTATTCTTCTATGCCACTCAACAGTTTTTCTACCATTCACCTGCGCCCATCCTGTAATGCCGGGACGCACCTCGAACATCCTTTTTTGCTCTTCTGTATATTCATCATAAGGCCATGGATGATATGTAAGAGGTGGACGTGGTCCTATCAGTGCCATATCCCCAACAAAAATATTGAAAAGCTGTGGAAGCTCATCAAGACTTGTTGCGCGAAGTATTTTACCAATTCTCGTAACTCGACTATCGCCCTTATTGGAATAAACTCCTGTGCCTTGATTCTCCGCGCCTACGCACATAGAGCGAAATTTGAGAATTTGAAACTCTTTTCCGTTTTTTCCGATCCTTGTCTGTTTAAATAAAACCGGCCCCTTGCTGTCACATTTGATGGCGATTGCTATTATGAGCATTGGCAAAGAAAGTAGTATGATGCCAAGGGTTGCCATCCAAAAATCAAAGAATCTTTTAAAACCGTTTTTGTACATTGTTTTCTCCATATTATATATTAATAAAAATTTTCATATAAATTAATTATAATAAAATAAACGTGAGTTGTCAACAGAATTTGCCAATTTAGAACGAATTAGATTAAAAAAGGAAGACCCGCTAAGGTCTTCCTTTTGCTTGCTATGTGATTGTTTTTCTCTTGTTTGTCCTCTCATATGCGAAGAGCAACGCAGTATTTTGAAGTCTATTGTGCCCTTTTAGGTGCAAGAAGCAAGTAGTTCAAGGCCCACGCGAACCCCCAACGCTCATGCTTCGCTTTGAGGAACCCCGGGCGCACCGGAGTTGACAGATGATGGCGTACGTTTTGTACGTCGAATTTGTCAACGAGGAGCAACGCAACCAAGTTAAATAAGGTCAAGAGGCAAGCATTTCTAGGCGCACCGCAGGCACTTGGGTGCAGGCGTACCCATTGTACGTCAAGGTCAGTGCCGAGGAGCAACAAAGCATTTTGAAGTCTATTGTGCCATTTTAGGTGCAAGAAGCAAGTAGTTCAAGGCGCACCGGAGTTGGCAGATGATGGCGTACATTTTGTACGTCGAATTTGTCAACGAGGAGCAACGCAGAAATACGCAGCTTATTGCGACTAAAATTAGTGGGAGGCGTGTATGGAAATACTCTTTATAACAGGTCTATTTGCTACTTCAACTGCACCATTGTCGCCTGTTTTGATTTCGTCGCAAAGCTTGTTGATTATATCAAGTCCACTTGTTACTTTACCGAAGGCTGCATACTTTCCGTCAAGGGAATATGAGTTGTTTTCACTTGTCTCATCAACGATGAAGAATTGGCTTGAGGCACTGTTATATACGTTTGTTCTTGCCATGGAGATTGTGCCCGCAACGTGTGGAATGTTGTTATTAAAGCCGTTTGCCTTAAATTCGCCATAGATGGTGTCGGCATCCTTTTCTTTACCGTCCTTATCAAAGCCGCCACCCTGAGCCATAAAGCCATCCATAATTCTATGGAAGGTAAGTCCGTCATAAAAGCCTTCATTTGCCAGCTTTACAAAGTTTGCAACGGTTTCCGGTGCTTCATTACCATAAAGCTCAATGTGTACAGTTCCATAGCCCTCGATTTCCAAGGAGGCGTGGTGTGTAACAGTAAGGTCAGGTATGCTATCGTTTGCTTGAATATACTTAACGAGGGAAACAACACCCCAAATAATAAGCGCCAAAGCTACTATTGCAGCCACAGCGATAAGGGTGGGGATAAGGATTTTGTTTACCCTTTGCGCCTTTTTCCTTCTTTCCTGCTCAAGGCGCTGCTGCTTGGTTCTTTCAGTTACATAGTTATTATTCTTTGCCATAATTTTCTCCTTAAAAAGAAAGGGCTACTGCCAAAAAAATAAGGGACAAGCCAATTGCTGAGGCAAGACAAGCCACGAGAATCAAGACGTTGCGTTTTCTGATGGACTCCTCTTCCTTTTTTTCAAGCTCGGCTTGCTTTTTTGGAGATATCCAATTGCTGTTTTTGCGTTTTTTAGCCATTTTTAGCCCTCACAATCAGTTTTTACTTATCTAGTATAGCACACGCTCCGTCTTTAATCAATAAATTTTTTGTTACATTTTTCACCTTTTCTGTATTGACATAGTAAATTTGATGTGATATACTTTCTATAACGAAATGATTTCGGAGGATTTACTATGGAACACATTAAGACAATTAAGACCGGTAACCTTTGTGAAAGCGCAAAGAACGGTGGTTGTGGCGAGTGCCAAACCTCTTGCCAATCTGCTTGCAAGACAAGCTGTGGTATCGCTAACCAAGCGTGCGAGAATAGCGACAGAAAGTAATTAATACGCACATTAAATCTGGACTGCTAAGGCACTACCTTGGCAGTCCGCTTTTATTGTAAAAACAAAACGGAGATTTTATGGTACATCAATATAAGCTTGGTGGGTATAACATTGTTTTGGATATCTGCTCCGGCGGAGTTCACGTGGTTGACGATGTTGCCTACGATATTATCGAAATATACGAAAAACAGACACAGGGTCAGGTTATTTCTCAAATGTGTGAGAAATACGAGGGCAAAAACGGCATTACCAAGGAGGATATTGCAGCTTGCTATGAGCAGGTTACAGCTCTTAAGGAAAACGGGGAGCTTTTCACCCCCGATACCTTTGAGCCTATGGCAAACAAGCTAAAGGAAAAGACCTCCGGGGTTATAAAGGCACTTTGCCTACATGTTGCCCACACCTGTAATCTAAACTGCTCCTACTGCTTTGCCTCACAGGGCAAGTATCACGGAGAGCGCGCTGTTATGTCGCTTGAGGTTGGTAAGCGTGCCCTTGACTTTCTTGTTGAAAACTCCGGCACAAGGCATAACCTTGAGGTTGACTTCTTTGGCGGAGAGCCACTTATGAACTTCCAAATGGTTAAGGACCTGGTGGCTTACGCACGAGAAATTGAGAAAAAGCATAATAAGAACTTTAGATTTACTCTTACAACAAACGGTGTTTTAATTGACAAGGATGTAATAGACTTTGCCAACAAGGAAATGAGCAACGTGGTGCTTTCTCTTGACGGACGCAAGGAGATACACGACAGATATAGGGTTGACTATCTTGGTAACGGCAGCTGGGACAAGATTGTGCCAAAGTTTAAGGAGCTTGTTGACGCAAGAGGCGGTAAAGGCTACTATATGCGTGGCACATTTACACACGCTAACCCTGATTTTCTTAACGATATTAAGGTAATGCTTGACCTGGGCTTTAATGAGCTTAGCATGGAGCCTGTTGTTTGCGCAAAGGGCGACAAGGAGGAGCTTACCGAGGAGGACTTTCCTGTGGTTTGCAAGCAATATGAGGAGCTTGCAGAGCTTATGATAGATAAGCGCCGTCAGGGTAAGGAATTTACCTTCTACCACTATATGATTGACCTAAAGGGCGGACCCTGTATCTATAAAAGGATATCCGGCTGTGGCTCGGGAACTGAATATATGGCTGTTACACCTTGGGGAGATTTGTATCCTTGCCACCAATTTGTCGGCGAAGAAAAATACAAGCTTGGCGACATTTGGCAGGGCGTTACAAACAAAGAGGCACAAAAGGAATTTGCCGATTGTAATGTTTATGCAAGACCCGATTGTAAGGACTGCTGGGCTAAGCTATACTGCTCCGGCGGTTGTGCAGCAAACGCATACCACGCAACCGGTAGTGTGCGCGGTGTTTACGAATACGGCTGTAGATTATTCAGAAAGCGTATGGAATGCGCAATTATGGTAGCAATTGACAAGGCACTTAACGAATAATATTTCAAGGGGGTTTTATGAATACTCCTATTTACGATTTTGTAAGCAAATATATAAATGATGATGTAACAAGGCTACATATGCCCGGACACAAGGGCAAGGGACCCTTGGGCTTTGAAAAAATGGACATAACCGAGGTTTTTGGCGCTGATGCATTGTATCAGGCAAGCGGTATAATAAAGGAGAGCGAGGACAATGCAGCTCAGCTTTTTGACAGCTACAAAACCTTTTATTCCACCGAGGGCTCATCCCATCTTATACGCACTATGCTTTTTCTTGCAAGCAGGGGCAAGGCCGATGGCTATATTTTAGCTGCAAGAAATGCCCATAGCGCCTTTGCATCCGCCTGCGCTCTAATTGATTTAGAGGTTAGGTGGATAGAGTGTGAGGACAGCTATTTAAGCTGTAATTTAACGCCGGAAAAACTTGAAAAAGCCCTGACCTGTGTGGATAAAGCTCCGTTTTGCGTATATGTAACATCTCCCGACTACCTTGGCAATATGCTTGATATAAGAGGGCTTTCACAGGTGTGCCACAAGCATGGGACCTTGTTGCTTGTGGACAACGCACACGGTGCATATTTAAGATTTTTAGAAAAGAGCAAGCACCCTATTAATCTTGGTGCTGATATGTGCTGTGACTCTGCCCACAAAACTCTTTCCGCGCTTACAGGCGGTGCTTATTTGCATATTTCAAAAGGCGCAAGTCAGCTTGCAGCCGGTGCGAAGGATGCTTTAGCCCTATTTGCCTCAACAAGTCCTTCCTATTTAACCCTCTGCTCTCTTGATAAGCTAAATGCCTATTTAGCCACAGACTACAGAAAAGAGCTTTCGGATTTTATAAGCCTTGTAAGAAGAGAAAAGAATGAGCTTTGTCGTTTGGGATATACCTTAGTGGGTGACGAGGAGCTAAAAATAACTATACGAGCAAAGGAATACGGTTATTTAGGCACTAGCCTTGCAGATGTGCTTGCAAGGAACAATATATATTGTGAATTTTGCGACAAGGACTTTTTGGTGCTTATGGTAACTCCGCAAAACACTAAGGAGGATTTAGACCTTCTTGTAAATGTTCTTCGCGATATTTCCAAAAAAGAGCCGATTATGGAGTGCTTGCCCAAGGTAAGCCTTCCTGAAAGAAAAATGTCTATAAGGCAGGCAATCTTCAGTCAAAGCGAGGAAATCAGCATTGATGAAGGCTTGGGCAGAGTGCTTGGTTGCCTTAGCATTTCCTGTCCCCCTGCCGTTTCTGTAATTCTTGCAGGCGAGGTGCTTGATAAGTCTACAATAGAAGCATGTAAATATAATGGTATAACCACCGTAATGGTTGTAAAATAAGAAAAACAGACACCCTGTGTCTGTTTTTTCATTAAAAAAGGGAGCTTTTGCTCCCTTTTATTATTTTGCACTAAGTAGCTTTTGAATGCTGGAAAGCTTAACGCAGAGGCAGAAAAGCTCTGTTGCGATAGTCAAATCAGCAAGTGGTGGATAGGATGGTGCGATTCTTATATTAGAGTCGTGTGGGTCCTTTCCATATGGGTAGGTTGCGCCTGCGCCTGTCATAACAACGCCTGCCTTTTTGCATCTTGCAACTATATCCTTTGCACAGCCGTCAAGAGAGTCAAAGGAGATAAAGTAGCCGCCCTTTGGCTTGGTCCATGTTCCGATATCAAGACCGCCAAGCTCCTTTTCCAAAATGTTAAGAACTGTTTCAAACTTTGGACGGAGAATATCCGCATGCTTTCTCATATGCTCTATCATACCATGAATGTTGCCGAAGTAACGAACATGGCGAAGCTGGTTAACCTTGTCATGGCCGATGGTTTGCATAGCAAGCTGAACCTTAATATCGCGAAGGTTATTAAGAGATGATGCAAGGGCTGCAATACCTGAGCCCGGGAATGAGATTTTTGAGGTTGATGCAAACTTGTAAACAAGGTCCGGGTTGCCTGCGCGCTTACACTCAGCAAGGATTTCAACAAGGTTATCCTGCTCATCATCGTAAAGATGGTGGATTGTGTATGCGTTGTCCCAGTAGATTCTAAAGTCCTTTGCCAAGGGCTTAAGCCTTGCAAAGCGACGAACAGTAAGGTCAGAGTAAGAATAGCCCTGTGGGTTTGAATACTTTGGAACGCACCAAATACCCTTTATAGACTCGTCTTCGGAAACAAGCTTTTCAACAAGGTCCATATCAGGTCCGTCCGGTGTCATTGGCACGTTAATCATTTCAATGCCGAAGTACTGAGTAATTGCAAAGTGTCTATCGTAGCCGGGAACAGGACAAAGGAATTTAACCTTGTCAAGCTTTGCCCAAGGGGTTGAGCCCATAACACCGTGTGTCATTGAACGGGCAATTGTATCGTACATAACATTAAGGCTGGAGTTGCCATATATAATAATATGGTCAGGCGGAACCTCCATCATATCAGCAAGAAGCTCCTGCGCCTCCTTAATACCATCAAGCACGCCATAGTTACGGCAGTCTGTACCGTCCTCACAGGTAAGGTCATCGGTGCTTGACAAAACGTCCATCATACCCATTGAAAGGTTAAGCTGCTCAACAGAGGGCTTGCCTCTTGCCATGTTAAGGTTTAGGTCCTTTGCTTGATATTCCTTATATTTAGCCATAAGCTCCTTGTTAAGTGCCTCAAGCTCTTCTCTTGTCATTTCGCTATATTTTTTCATATAAGCCACCTAAATTAAAAGATTTATTTACTAATAATAGCACATCAATACTGATTTTACAATACCCTGACATTATTTTTTCCAAAAATTCGTTATTTCCCCAAGCAGGTCCTTAGCCGAGCTGATAAACTTAATATGACTCCAATACTCCGGCATAAGCTGACGATATTCGGGAGTGTAAAAGCGATCATCAACCAAAAGGACAACGCCCTTTTCATCCTCGCTCCTTATAACTCTGCCTGCTGCCTGTAAAACCTTTATCATACCCGGATAGGTGTATGCATAGGCATAGCCTGTTTCGCGGGTTTTGTCAAAGTGCTCCTTAATTATATTAAGCTCACTGCTGATGGTTGGCAAGCCAACGCCCACAATAATTGCGCCAATCAGCCTCTCGCCCCTTAGGTCAATACCCTCGGAAAAGCTGCCACCCATAACGCAAAAGCCCACAAGCGTGCCCTCGCCCTTGGAATCAAAGCTATCAAGAAACTCCTTTTTTGCCTTCTCGGACATGCTCCTGTTTTGACAGGTAACATTTATTTTCGGGTATTTCTTTACAAATATGTCCTTAACATCTGTAAGATAGGAATATGACGGGAAATATACAATATAATTTCCAACCTTACCCTCAATGGTTGCTCTTATAATGTTTGCAACTGTAAGGGCGCTCTTTTTTCTGTCCTCGTATCTTGTGCTAACATTGTTAACACCGATAAGGCAAAGCTTTTCCTTTTCAAAGGGGGATTTTAGTGTAAGTGTGCTTGTTTTTGAGCAACCAAGCACATCGGAAAAATATTCAAGCGGGGTTAGCGTTGCTGAAAACAGTATGGTGGATATACCCTTTTTCATACATAAATCCAGCATAAACGACGGGTCAAGGCACAAAAGGCGCAGCTTAACCTGCTCCTGTACTGCCTCAATATACATAGTAAAGCGCTTATCAAAGATTTCGCACACGCTAAGGAACTTTTTGGTATCCATATAAAGCTGGTGCAGCTCCTCGTCCTCTAAATCCCTTTTGAAAAGCTTTTTGCACCCACCCACAAAGGCATAGAAGCTTTCGGTAATATCAAAGGGTAGCTCGTTATTAATATAGAAACCGCAAATCTTGCCGTCAAGCTCCATTTTTTCGTTCATTGCAAGAGCATGAAATTCCTCAAATTTACCCAAAATATCTACACAGGGCTCGCCAATTTGCTTATTTCCGCCATATCTTTCGGCGATTTTTATAAAGTCCTCTCGGTTAAGGGTTGCAGAGTACATTTCCCTTGCGCGGTCGGGCAGGTTGTGGCTTTCGTCTATCAGGAAAATATATTCGGCACCGGTTGGGGCATCAAAATATCTTCTAAAATAAGCCTGTAAATCAAAAAGATAGTTATAGTCGCAAACAACAAGCTCACACCATTCGGAAAGCTCCAAGGAAACCTCGTACGGGCAAAGGGAATATTTTGCGCTGACCTTGTCAATTATATCCTTTGTATAGGTTTTGTACTCCGTCAAAAGCTCATATATTGCGCTGTTGATTTTATCAAAGTATGCCACAGTAGCGCCACAATTTTTAGGGTCACATTTTCTGTTTTGCCCCGGCTTATAGGTAACACAGCATTTGTCCTTTGAGGAAATGTGTATCGCCCTTAGATTTGGGATTTGGTCCCTCATTAAATCTATGGCATTAAGGGCAGCAAGCGCAGTTGTGCCCTTGCCTGTAAAGTAGAAAATTTTATCTCCATAGCCCTCGCCAAGAGATTTCAAGGCAGGATAAAGAGATGCCATTGTTTTTCCTGTGCCTGTCGGCGCTTCAACAACCAGCCTTTTATGGGCGCGGATTGAGCGAAATGCCTCAACAATAAATTCCCTCTGACCCTCACGGGCGCCGCCTGCAAAGGGGAAACGAAGATGAGAAAGCTGTGGCACGGTTTTTGTGCCCCTTTCCTTGACAAGGCACGCAAATGGTGCGTACTGCTCTATAACGCTTTCAAAGAAAAGGGTTAGGTCCTCTCTTGTGTATGTGGTGCTATATTCCCTATCCTCGTCTGCGCTTTCGCTATAAAAGGTAACCCTTATATCAACACTTGACTGCATATACTTTTCGCAAATAATATAGGCAGAAAGCATTGCACTTTTTGTAGAAATTTCAAGCTCTCCCTCTTCAAGAGAGTCAAGGCGATAGGGCACGTTATATACGTCCTCTATATAGTAGCCGCCCTCCTTATACCTTACACTTTCGGGAAAGGTATAAACCATAATGGTTGTGCCGTTTTTCATAGTTGTAAAGGTATAGGCGTCGGAAATATTCGGCTTTTCGGTGTGGAGCTTATAGGAAACGGTGCCCCCACCGTTTTTGTTGCCCGGTATAAAATGTGTATCAATATTGCCACCGCGGAAAACGAAGGAGCATAGCTCTCTTGCGCTTATATATACCATATTTGTATTGCTGTCGTACAAGCTTGCCACGGCTCTTCTCCTTTCCTTGTTGACATTTGTCGATTTTTAGTTTATAATTTAGTATAACATATTTAGTATGTAAATTAAAGGATTTATTTCTTATTTTGAGGTAAAAATATGATTCTCAATCAAAAACAAACTACACTTGCATATAGATGTCCCGCCTGCTACGGTGTGCCCACCTCAATCGTTGGCGCATTTTCCCTAAGCGGCAGTCTTTTTAAGCTAAAATGCAGCTGCGGCGGCAGTCATTTACAGGTAGAAAAGACAAACGACGGCAAGCTGCGTCTTACCGTGCCCTGCCTTGCCTGCCCTCAGCCCCACTCATACACCATTTCAAACGAGGTTTTTTACGGTAGCGATATCTTTTTGCTCCCTTGCTCCGTTTGTGGCATTGACCTTTGCTTTATCGGCAAGGAGGACAAGGTTAAGGAGGCTATTGAGATTTCCAACGAGGAGATATTGAAGGCATTAAACGGCGCACCCATTGAAAGCATAAAGGAAGAGGGAGATGAGTATTTTGACCCTCAAATACTTGATATTGTTACCTATGTTATATCAGACCTTGGCAGTGAGGGCAAGATACATTGCAGATGCCCGGAGGGTCAAGGCTCATATAAATGCGATATTTACAACGACCACGCAACGGTTAGGTGCGAAAACTGCACAGCAAGCCTTGATGTGGATATAACAAGCACAATGAAGGCGCACGATTTTCTAAATGCCGATGAGCTTACTCTAAAATAAAAAAAGCCCACTTCCTGTGGGCTTTTCTTTTTGTGTAATTAGTTGCAGCAGCAACAAAGGATAACAAGAGCAAGGATAACAATCCAAACCATTTCGTTATCGAAAAGATTGCAAAGGCAGTTATTCATAGTATTACCGTTCTCCATAGAGAAAATCCTTTCCTGTCAATTTGAGGGGTTTTTTGCCCTCTGTTATAATACTATGTCGAACCTTGGCTTCGGGTTACAAAAAAGGCTTGCATAAGTGCAAGCCCTTTATTAATTATTCAGCATCGCTTGGAGCTTCGTCCTCAGCCGGTGCTTCCTCTGCAGCCTCCTCAGCTACCGGAAGAAGTGCTCTTATAGAAAGAGAAACCTTTTGCTTTTCGTCGTCAATGCCAACAATCTTTGCGCTAACAACGTCGTCAACCTTGATAACGTCATTTACGTTTTCAATCTTTTGGTCTGCAATTTGGCTAATGTGGATAAGACCATCAACGCCGGGAACGATTTGTGCAAATGCACCAAAGGATGTTGTGCCAACAACCTTAACCTCGCAAACGTCGTCAACAGCATATTTGGACTTAAAGATGTTCCATGGATTTTCGTCATCTGTCTTGTAGCCAAGAGAGATTTTGCCGTTTTCCTTATCAACAGCCTTTACAAATACCTTAATAACGTCGCCAACCTTAACTACCTCGGAAGGATGCTTAATTCTCTTCCAAGAAAGCTCTGTAATATGTACAAGACCATCAACTGCGCCAAGGTCAACAAATGCGCCGTAGCTTGTAATAGACTTAACAGGACCCTCGTAAACTGCGCCAAGGTCAACGCTTGCCCAGAATGCTTCCTTCTCTGCCTTGCGCTTAGCCTGCAAAACTGCCTTGATAGAAGCAATTGCACTCTTCTTGTCCTCTTTGATTTCAACAATCTTAACCTCTTGAACTGTGTTAACAAGCGCATTCATATCGCCATCCTTGCTAACGCCTGTCATAGATGCAGGGATAAATACTCTAACACCGTCAATATCGCAAACAAGACCACCCTTTGTTACTGCTGTAATCTTTGCACTAACAACCTCGCCGCTTGCCTGGTATTCAACAATCTTGTTCCAGTTCTTAACAACATCAACCTTCTTCTTGGAAAGGATTGCTGTACCCTCGAAGTCGCTCTTGCTCATAACAGTAGCCTCAACCTCGTCACCAATGTTAAAGAGTGTGTCTAGTGCTACATCGTTAGAATCAGTAATCTGATCTCTTGTGATAACGCCTGTAAGCTTGTCGCCAAGATCAAGTCTAATTTCGTTCTTGTCGATTGACATTACAATACCCTTAACTGTTGCTCCTACATATATTTTCTGCTTCTTTGCCATTTCTTCCTCAAGCATTGCAGCAAAGTTTTCTGTTTCCATAATTTCGCTCATTGTAATTTTTACCTCCTGAATTAAGCTGTCCGGCGTGGAAGCACCGGCAGTTATTCCAATATTTTTCGCGCCACCGAGCTTTTCAAAGGGAATATCCCCACTTGTCTGTATCAAAAATGATTTCTCGCAATTTTGCTTGCAAACAAGTGCCAGCTTTTTGGTGTTTGAGCTTTCCTTACCACCAATAATAAGCATGGCATCACAGGCAGAGCTAAGCTCCATTGCCTCTGTTTGTCTTTTTTCGGTAACACTACATATTGTATCAAATATTTTTGCATTTGTACAGTATTTTTTTAGAATTTTTTGACATTTTTCCCATTCTGTCAATTTTTGGGTGGTTTGCGCAACCATAATTATAGGTTTGTCCAAGCTTTCACTTGCTTCAAGATGATTTTGCAGTTCCTCGGCGCTTGTAAAAACATACCCCTGTCCCCTTACATAGCTCATAATGGACTTAACCTCAGGGTGGTCGGCTTGACCTATAACAATTAAAGGGGAGCCGTCCTCTGTGTTTTCCCAAGCAATTTGGTGGATTTTTTTAACATAGGGACAGGTTGAGTCTATAATCCTTAGATTTTCGGTTTGATTGGCATACATCTCTAAGGTCCTTTGTATCTCCCTCTCAACGCCGTGTGTCCTTATAACGATAGTTACGCTTGTGCCTTCCATAGCAAGGCTTGCCATCTTTTCAATATCGCTGTGGCTAAGCTCCAAAACGCCGTTTTTTGAAAGAAACTCATTATACTGCTCATTGTGGATAAGCTTGCCAAGAGTGCCAACAATTTGACCCTCTTTTTTTGTTTTTATAAGCTTCTCTACTATGTCGGTTGCACGTCTGACACCAAAGCAAAAGCCTGCGTTTTTTGCAACTGTAATCATCTTAATCGCTTCCTCGCTTTCACAGGCGGAAGCATACCCCGGTCGTGCATATCGCAAACCTTGTTAAATGCAAGCCTTGTTATTTCTGCATACCTTTCCTTGGCGGGCAGGTCCTCAAAGGCTAACGCCTCCGGCGGAATATACTCGCCAATTACAAGCTCGGTTTTATGGAACATTTTAAGCTTGTTCTTTTTCGTTCTTATGCAAACGGGCAAAATGCCAACGCCGCTGCGGACTGCAAGCATACCAAGACCGTCCTTTAGCGGTGTTGTCCTTGGGTCAACGCCCTTTTGTCTTGTGCCCTGTGGGAAAATGCCCATACAGCTGCCGCTTTTTAATATTTCAATGGACTTTTTAACAGCGCCCACATCTCCGCTTTTTCGGTCAACGGGAACTGCGCCCATTGCCTTTATAAACTGTGCAAGGAGAGGAACACCAAAAAGCTCCTTTTTTGCCATATAGTTAAACTGGTTTTCAAGGCAGGAGGAAATAACCACCACGTCGTATGCGCTGGTGTGGTTACAGCAAACTATAAAGTTTACATCCCTAGGCTCGTTTTCCGGGTTTATAACCTTGACCCTGAAAAGTCGCCTTGCCAAGCCCCCAAACCACTTTTTCATTTTGGTGTAAAACTTGTTCATTATTTTACCTTTTCATTAATAATTTCGATGGCTCTTTCTACTGTGCCCTCAATGTCAAGGTCGGAGTTGTCAAGAAATACTGCGTCCTCTGCCGGAATTGCAGGGGCTGTTTTTCTTGTGGAGTCGTTTTTATCTCTTAGATTAATGTCTGCAAGCACGCTTTCAAATGTGCAATCCTCGCCCTTTGCAACAAGCTCCTTATAGCGACGCATAGCCCTTGCCTCTGCTGATGCTGTCATAAAGATTTTTACCTCTGCGTTTGGCAAAATTACAGTACCAATATCTCTGCCGTCCATAACTACGCTGTTTTCTCTTGCAATTTTTCTTTGTGTTTCAAGAAGAAAGGCTCTAACCTCCGGTATTGCAGAAACTCTTGAGGCGTACATAGCAATTTCTCCTGTTCGGATTGTGTCCCCAACATTTACTCCGTTTAAGGTTATAATTTGCTCGCCGTTTATAAACTCCATATTTAGGTTTATTTCAGAAAGACAGTCGATAACGCTTTTCTCGTCCTCCTTGTCAATGCCCTTATTCCTTACATAAAGGCCGATAGTGCGATAAAGTGCCCCTGTATCTACATAAATTATGCCCAGTCTTTTTGCAAGTGCCTTGGCAACTGTGCTTTTGCCTGCACCGCTTGGTCCGTCAAGTGCGATATTCATTATAAATCCTCCAATATATAAACGAGGCACGCCTCGCTTTTTTCTTAATCCTGTGCTGCATTTGTGCCGGCAAGAGCGCCGGTGGAAAATGCAATTTGCAAATTGTAGCCACCTGTATAGGCATCTACGTCAATAACCTCTCCGGCAAAGTATAGCCCCTTTACTTTTTTGGACTCCATTGTAGATGGCACAAGCTCCTTAACGCTTACCCCGCCTCTTGTTACAATTGCCTCCCTAATAGGACGGAAGCATTTTATCTCAAGGGGCAGCGCTTTTAAGATGCTAACAAGCGCCTGTCTTTGCTCCTTGGTTATATTGTTCACCTTTGTGGTAGGCAAAATGCCACTTTTTTCAACCACAAACGGTATGATTTTAGATGGCAAAAGCATACCTAATGCGTTTTGGAAATCCTTGTTTAGCTGCTTTGAAAAGTCTGACAATATTCTTGTATCAAGGGTTTTTGTGTCCAAAGCAGGCTTAAAGTCTATTAGGGCTGTGTACTTGCCCTTAACGATTTTTTCCATATGGCAGGATGCGGACAAAACAAGGGGTCCGCTTATGCCAAAATGGGTAAAGAGCATTTCGCCCATTTCCTCAAAAATGATTTTTTGTGAATTGTTATCTCTTATTTTCAGAGTAACGTTTTTTAGGGACACGCCCATTATCTCGCTTGTGTCCTCATAGGTTTCCAAGGGTACAAGTGAAGGAATAAGCTCTGTTACCTCAATGCCGTTTTCCTGTGCGAAGCGATAGCCGTCCCCATCAGAGCCTGTTTGCGGGTAGGATGCGCCACCCGTGGCAACGATAACCCTATCAAAATCGTACACTCCCCTTGAGGTTTTTACGCCCTTTACCATGTTTTCCTTAGTTATAATAGACAAAACCTTTTCATTTTTTATGTTGCATCCATAGTCAAGGCATGCCTTTTTTAGCGCCATAACTATGTCCTGCGCCTTGTCGGAGACAGGGAAAACCCGCCTGCCCCGTTCGGTTTTTAATTCCACCCCAAGCCCCTCGAAAAATGATTTTGTGTCCTCGGTGGAAAAATTACTTATTGATGCGTACAGAAACTTAGGGTTGGATATAACATTTTTAAGAAACTCATCTCTTTCGCAATCGTTTGTAACGTTGCACCTGCCCTTTCCTGTTATGGCAAGCTTTTTACCAACCCTGTCGTTCTTTTCAAAAATTGTTACCTTAGCACCCCCAAGGCAAGCATAAATTCCTGCCATCATTCCGGCAGGGCCGGCACCCACGATGGCAATATTCTTTTGTAAATAGTCCATCATAGGCTCCTTTTTTACTGCTTATTCTGTGATGCTTTATAGCTTAGATATTCCTCATATGTTCCGCTATAATCGTAAATGCCGTCCTCCTTAATTTCAATAATACGGTTGGCAACGGTGTTTACGGTTTCATAGTCGTGAGAATAGAAAAGTATATTGCCCTTAAAGTCTGCAAGTCCGTTGTTTACGGCAGTAATCGACTCAAGGTCTAGGTGGTTTGTTGGCTGGTCAAGAAGCAGGAAGTTTGAGCCGAAAAGCATCATCCTTGAAAACATACATCTTGCCTTTTCTCCACCGGACAAAACGCTAACCTCCTTGAAGATGGAATCTCCCGAAAAAAGCATCCTGCCAAGGAAGCCGCGGAGATAGGTTTCTGTTTGGTCCTTTGAGTATCTTCTCATCCAGTCAAGGATTGAGTCGTGACAGCCGCTAAAGTAGTCAATATTGTCCTTTGGAAAGTAGGATTTGGTTATGCTAATACCCCACTTGAAGCTACCCTTATCGGCCTCTTCCTCCTCCATAAGAATCTTAAAGAGGGCTGTTATTGCCATTTCGTTGCCAACAAGGGCAATCTTATCTCCCTTGGCAACTGTAAAGGAAACATTTTTAAGCAGAGAAACACCGCCGACAGATTTTGAAATATCGGAAACGGTAAGAATATCCTTGCCCGCCTCTCTATCCATATCAAAGCCGATAAAGGGGTATCTCCTTGAGGATGCGGGAAGCTCCTCTATGCTTAGCTTGTCAAGAAGCTTTCTTCTTGAGGTTGCCTGTCTAGATTTTGATTTATTTGCGGAGAAACGAGAAATAAAGCTTTGCAGCTCCTTGATTTTCTCCTCGTTTTTCTTGTTTTGCTGCTTAATCATACGCTGGATAAGCTGGCTGGATTCATACCAAAACTCATAGTTACCAACGTACATTTTAATGCCCGAATAGTCTATATCTACTATGTTTGTGCAAACGTCATTCAGAAAGTGTCTGTCGTGGGATACAACCAAAACTGTGCCAAAGTAGTCGGACAAAAAGTCCTCAAGCCACATTGTTGCCTCCAGGTCAAGACCGTTTGTAGGCTCGTCAAGCAAAATAATATCCGGGTTGCCAAAAAGAGCCTGCGCCAAAAGCACCTTAACCTTTTGTCCCTCCTCAAGGCTTGACATTTGCATATATAGAAGATCCTCGCTAAGTCCGAGGCCCTGGATAAGCTTTGATGCGTCGCTTTCAGCCTCCCAGCCGTTTAGCTCCGCAAACTCACCCTCAAGCTCCGAGGCGCGAATACCGTCCTCGTCGGTAAAGTCCTCCTTCATATAGATGGCGTCCTTCTCCTTCATTATGGTATAAAGCCTTTCGTTACCCATAATGATGGTATCAAGCACGGTGTACTCATCAAACTCAAAGTGGTTCTGCTTAAGAACGGACATTCTTACCGTGTCAGGAATATAAACCTCGCCCTTGGTTGGCTCCAGCTCCTTGCAGAGAATGCGCAAAAATGTACTTTTTCCGGCACCGTTTGCGCCAATAACGCCATAGCAGTTGCCGGGTGTGAACTTTAGATTTACATCCTTAAAAAGAAGCTGTCCGCCAAAGTTAAAGGATAAATTGCTTACTGTTATCATTCGTCAAACTCTTTTCTAACTGCCTCAAGTGCAGAAATAATTACCTTGTCCATATCGTAGTATTTATACTGACCAAGTCTACCGCCAAAGATTACATTTGGGGTGCTGTCAGCAAGAGCCTTGTATTTAAGATAAAGCTCATTATTTTTGTCGTTGTTAATCGGATAGTATGGCTCATCCCCCATCGTCCACTCGCTGGAATACTCCCTTGAAACAACGGTTTTTGGTTGCTTGCCGTACTCGAAGTGCTTGTGCTCAATAACTCTTGTGTATGGCACAGAAGCCTCGGTATAGTTTACAACCGCATTACCCTGATAGTTTTCCATATCTAAGGTTTCGGTTTCAAACCTAACGCTGCGATACTCTAAAACACCGAGACGATAGTCGAAGAATCTGTCTATTTGACCTGTAAATACGGTTTTATCAAAGGCAATATCCGTATCCTTAATAAACTCAAAGTAGTCGGTGCCAAGAAGCACCTCTGTGCCCTCTAAAAGACCGTCTATAATTTGGTTGTAGCCACCTATCGGAATACCCTGATATCTGTCGTTAAAGTAGTTGTTATCGTAGGTAAAGCGAAGAGGAAGCCTTTTTATAATAAAGGCAGGAAGCTCGTTACAGGGGCGCTGCCATTGCTTTTCTGTATAGCCCTTAATAAGCTTTTCGTAAACGTCCCTGCCAACCAAGGAAAGCGCCTGCTCCTCAAGGTTTTTAGGCTCGGTTATATTAAGCTCCTTAATCTGCTCCTCTATTTTTGCCCTTGCCTCGCTTGGGGTTTTAATGCCCCACATTTTAGAAAAGGTATTCATATTAAAGGGCAAATTATAAAGCTCGTCCTTATAAATAGCCACAGGAGAGTTTATATAGTTATTAAACTCGGCAAACTGATTTACATACTCCCAAACAGCCTTGTCCGAGGTGTGGAAAATGTGAGCGCCGTACTTATGCACATTTATGTCCTCAATTTTCTCGCAGTAAATATTTCCGCCTGTGTGGCTCCTTTTGTCAATCACAAGACAGCTTTTGCCACGCTTTTTTGCCTCGTAGGCAAAAACACAACCAAAAAGTCCTGCACCGACAATTAAATAATCATACCTTTTCATCTCTTAACCTCGTTTAGTTATTTTTCTTGGTATATAGGTAACAAATCTACCTATTTTATAGCTCTTGGAGCTTTTTATGTCTTCAATTTCCTTAACAAGCCCTTGCGCCCTTGCTTTTTCCGAATTAAGAAGCAGGGTTGTCTTTTTCAAGGCAGCTTCCGCATTTTTTAGCTTTTCCTTTAAGGAGGTCAGCTCCTTAAGGTGTGCTTTTTCCTGAGCCTCCAGCTGTGCTATAAGCTCGCCTGTTTTGTAATATTTCTCAAAGGCACTCTCGCAGTCAGCCCTTAATGCAGAAAGCATTTGCTCCTCATCCTGCCTGTCGTAATCACACATACAGCAATCAATAGCCGAAAGCAGATATTGATAATACTCAGGGCAAAAATGCCTTGGGGAGTTGCCCCATTTATGAAGCTCACTGCCTAAAACACCCTTTGGCATAGGAATTATGTGTATTTGCTCCTTGCCAAGTGCGTTTTCAAGATACTCATAGCAAAAGGAAGCAAAGTCGTTTAGCTTTTCTGATGTATTTGAAAAGCTCTTTATATGTCCGTCCCTTGATGCATACTTGTCAACATAATATGCCTCGCACATAATTACCCTGTTTAGGTCGTACCTTTGCTTTATATCACTTACAAAGCTATCAAGCTTAGCCTCCAAAAGCTCCCTCGGTAAATCCCAAGGGTCAATTTTTTCTAATTGATAGTCCCTTAAAATGCTTTTGTTTTGCTCAAGCACAAAGGTCTGTAAAAGATATACATCGCCCTTTAGCTTGTAAACACTTCTTGAAAGGTCGGTGCAATCAAGCAGCAAAAAGCTATCTCTTTTGTCATTTCCAAACCTTTCAAACAAATTTTTTCTAAGCTCCGCAAGAATAAGCCTGCGTTCCCAAGGGGAGCCATAGGTCAAGTCCTCTGCCTCAACCCTGCTCAGTCCCTCATCTACAGGCGAATAAATGGAAAAGGGGCTTGTTGATTGAAAAAAGATATCTATCTTGTAGCTATGTCTTGATAATGCCCTTTTTCCTATTTCAAAGGCATCACGGCATATACAGCTGGATATTAAATCCACATTTACCGTCTTCTTTTCCACTCTTATTCTCCTTGAAGTTGATTTTATTTTACTTGCTTTCCAGCTTTTCTATTCTTTCGGTAAGAGATGCTATGGTGTCCTGTAGCTGTCCAAGCCTTGCCTCGTAGATAGCCTTATCATGCTCAAGGCACTTCCACAAAAGAAGCTCGCTTGCGCTTGTTTTTCTAATTGGCTTAGCAAGGGCGTTATCAAGCCACGCCATGCTCCTTTCCCTCTCTGTCCTTAGCCTTTCGTTAACCGCGGTGTAGTCAATTTGATTATCAAGCAAGCCCTTTTCATCAATTTGGCTGGTTGCGGTTATAAGTCTATCTTCAAGACCTGTTGTGTTGGCAATGCTCTCAAATCTTGCCTTGCCACGGCGCGGATTAATATAAGCGATAACCTGCTTATTATAGATTATGGAAAAGCAAAAGCCGTGGAAGGAGTCTGTTGCCACAAAGGAGGCGTTGGCAATATAATTCAGCCAATCCTCAATCCTTAAATTGGTAAGAACATTTGGGTCCTCGCTAAGTAGCTTTTCTGTAACACTCTTAGAATGCGCGTCGTTATCTCTTAAAGCATCAATTGCTATTCTATATGGCAAGCCAAGTCTTTTAGATGCCAGCTTGACCATCTCAATTTTTTCCTCGGTTGGGTCAAGAATATAAGAAAAGATATAATTTTGCTTTTCTGTGCATTTAGAAAGGTCGGTAACCTCCTTATATGACTCCATATCGCAAAGGAAAACAGGGTCCAAAACGTGGGTTGCCTCAGCAGAAAACTCATTTTTACATACGTCAACTCCGCTTTTTTCTCTTACGGAAATTGCGTCAAATTTGCTCAGATGATAGCTGACTCTCAGCCTTTTATCATCCGGGAAATCAGTATTATCCTTACCGAATGAGGTTGCATAGGCTATTCTCTTGTGACCCGGCTCAACAAAATCAAGGAAGAAAAATTCCATTCGATTATGTCTTATATTCCACCAGTTCCATAGCTGGTCGGAGCCAACCAAAAATGTATCGCACGCCTTGTTAAAGCGCTTGAAGTCCTTTTCCCAGGTAATTTTGCTACACTCATAGAAGTGCCTTGCAAAATCAAGACCATAGGACTGCGCATCAGGTCTTATGCCGCCATGCTCAAGCATAAGAACGCGAAGCCCCTTTTTAGTAAGGGTTCTGTTCATAGCAAAGCTTGTTAGGGCGCTGCCGTAGTTTTTACTATCCCACCAGCCAACATAGCCTATATCGTACTTTGGGGTTTTGTCATAGGCAGTAACAAAGGGCAGCTCCTCTTCGATAAATAGCTTGAAAAACCTGTCCCTTAGTGGATTTTTTCTAACGGGTGCTAAAAGCTGACCATTTCTTGTTTTGGAAATTTCCTTAATGCTATCAAGAGAAACGCTTTCAAAAAGCTTGCATTGCTTTTTAACGGAATTTATAAGGCTCTTTCCCTTTTTGGTGTTTGCAAAAACAAGTCCTGTTCCCTTGCCGTCTGTATATTCCGGCTTAATCTCGCTAATGCCCCAAAAATCCCCAAGGGTAATATCTCCCACGCGATCCATTTTTGCGTATGGACAGCTGCTACAGCTATCTCTCACAATAAGACCGGAGGAAAACGCCTTAAGATATGGGTCGGTAAAGAAGTCCTTTTTATATTCCTCGCCGTTTTGCATATAGAGCGAAACAGCAGTTCCCCAGCCCCAGGTTGCCTTTTCCCTAAAGTTCATTTCCTTTATAGGCGCGCCGTGGGACCTTTCTGTAAGATATCTTGAATAAACTGCTTCAGATGGTGCGCCGTGGCATACCACGTCCACAGTATACAAATTATCGTAGTCCTTGCCTAAATAGCTGTAAAGTCCTGCAATTTGGCACGGTGTGCCTGAATAAAGCACAGCCTTGCCCTCTTCAAGATACTTCTTTGCCTCCTTAAAGGTTGAGCCTGTGTTGCTTTGCACGTACTTTGAGCCGCGCAGCAGAGCCAAGCCCTCTATATCCTTAACGGCAGTGTGGAAAACGCTTAAAAAGTTGTCAGAATATCTTGCGCCAAAAACAACACCACCGTCATTAATAACAGCGGCAGCAAGCAAGGAAAACATACCTCCGGAGGAGCTTTTTGACCTTGTTTCGTCATCTGCCCAAACGGCATATGCCTCTGTCCTCTTGCTTACTTCAGCCGGCTTATTTACAGGGCAAGCCTTGTAGCAAAGCCCGCAATCCATACACTTATCCTCTATGAGAGCCGGGGCTAAAAAGCCTCTTTCATCCGGCTTTATGGTAATGGCATCAAATGGGCATTTATTATAGCAAGCACCACAGCCTGTGCATAGGGCCTTATCTATACTTGTTATATTTTCCATATTTGTCAACCTTTCATCATTTTAGTTAATGATTTATAATAGGATTTGCCTGTCTTGCTCAAATTCTTAATGTCGCCGTTAAGCTCATACTTTTCTATAAGTGAGTATAGCTTTGTGGAAAGCACGCATTTTGCGTCAGCTGAAATATCATCGCCCTCAAGGTCATATACTATGAACTCAAGCGCCCAAGAAAGGAGCTGTCCTCCATATTGCTTGCTGAAGCCGTTTTCCTGCCAATGGTCAAAAATCTTGTTGACAACCTCAATATGCTGCTTCATCTTAACAAGAGGGTCCTTTCTCAGAACCTGCATAGCGGAGTTGTTTCTCACATAGCGATAGTTATAAAGCTTGTCCTCAATAAATGCAAATTTGCTTGCGTGAGGGTATATGCTTATAAGGAAGGTCATATCCTCGCCAAGCTTTAAATCTTCCGCAAAGCGCACCCTTGATTTTTCAAGCAATTCCTTGGAAAATGCCTGGTGCCAGATAAACGGCTTTGCACTTGGCTCGCCAAACAAAACATGTGGTGTAAATTCAAAATAACGCTTTGTGCCTGTTGCAAGGGCATAGTAATGCCAGGCAGGCGCCTTTGGCTGCTTGGGAACAATCTCTGTGCCGAAGTTTATAATATCGGTCCTGCCCTCCTCGCCCTCTATCCAAACACGCTCACAGGCGTTTTTGGCAAGGTAGTCATCCGGATCAAGAAACATAATCCATCTGCCACAGGCAAGCTCAAGCCCCTTATTTCTTGCAGAGGAAACGCCGCCGTTTGGCTTGTCAACAACTATAATTCTTTGGTCCTTTTTTGCATAGTCGTTCAAAATAGCAAGAGAGCCGTCTGTGCTACCGTCATTTACGCAGATAAATTCAACATCGTAAAGTGTTTGATTAACACAGCTTTCAAGTGCAAACGGTAAGTACTCCTCAACATTGTATACCGGAATAATTACTGAAACTTTTACAGGGTGCTTCATCTTCTACGTAATCTCCTTTTCAGCTTTAGGAAAAACCTTTTTATTGTGTAGCCAAGTCCATTTTCCTTAATGCACCTTATGCCACGGACAAAAATATTTCCCTTTTTCTCCCCCTCGCGAACATAAACCTCGCCCTTCTTTTCAGCCTGGCGCATTTTATGATACTCCTCCGGGTCCTCAATTATGAAATTAAGGTTGTTCCACTTGTACCAAGGATAAGCCTCCTTTAGACACATACCGGATAGCATATCCCTTTTGAACTCTTCACTTGCTACAAGCAAAAACTCAAGCGCCTTTTCCTCGCTAAGTCGCTCGTAATTCCAAATATAGGTGTTATACTTAAGGGCATTTTTTACAATATCAAGCTTTGCCTTTTTGTCAGGGTGCTGTTCAAGAAATGCCTCTATTTCTCTATACTCATCGCAAACGCAGAAAACCTTGCTTGCGGAATTGATAGATGAGCTTTCGTTATCCTGTCTGTAGTGTAGGAAGCACTCCTCAAGAAGCTTTACTCTTTTTGCAAGAGCCCAAACCTTAAAGTTAAAGCTTGTATCCTGGAAGGATGCGCCCGGCGTTTCGTTAAAGCGGATATTATTCTTTCTTACAAATTCCTTTTTGTAAATTGCTGACCAAATTGTTGGCTTTATGTTAAAGAACTCAATTTGCTCTCTTAATGACTTAAAGTCGTCAGTTGGGCAGAAAACGTCCTTGCACATAATATAAGACGCAATCTTACTTGGTATATTTTTTTCCTCCGGTACGGAGTAATAAAAGAAAAATCCGGATTTACAAGCATCAAGATCGTTTTCCTTAGCGCAGCTATACAGCTTTTCAAACATATCCGGCTCTGCGTAGTCATCGGACTCAACAATACCGATATATTCGCCCTCTGCCATATCAAAGCCTCTATTCATAGAGTTACCATAGCCACTATTAGGCTTATCGATAACCTTAAATCTTGGGTCCTTGTTAACATACTCCATAATGATTTCAAGAGATGAATCCTTAGAGCCGTCGTTAACGCAAATAACCTCAATGTCCTTAAGAGTTTGGTTGGCAATGCTGTCAAGACACTGTCTTAGATACTTTTCCACGTTGTAAATCGGAACTACAATACTAACCTTTGGCATTTTTAACTCCTTATTATATAAAATTATAGTCAAGGTAAGTATAGCACATTTTATCACTCAATGTCAACACACGCGCAAAATATAATATATTATCCATTTTTGTAAGTTTTTGTTTATGTTAGTAATGAAAAGGAGTTTTTATGCTTTGATTTTTTGAAAAAGCATTGAAAATCGTACACTCCGTCGCCTGTTTTTGATTTTTTCCATAAAAAAATCCCTTGGCACGTGCCAAGGGATTTTTGTTAATTATTGAATTTCCTTTTTGTAGATTTCTGCAATAATGTCAGCTGTTTTTTCTACACCAAGGAGTGTGCTATTGAGCATAACTGTATAGTTTTGACGCTCGCCCCAGTTTTGACCTGTATAGTACTTATAGTTTATGCTACGTCTTTTGTCGGTTTCCTTAATAAGCTTTTCAGCCTCTTTTTTGGTTACGCCCTTAAAGCTCATTGTACGCTTAACCTTCTGCGCCTGGTCAGCATAAATAAACACATTGAGAGTATCCATATCCCTAAGGATATAGTCGGCACTACGACCAACGATAACGCACGGACCCTTCTCTGCAAGCTCCTTTATAACCTTTTGCTGAATTGCAAAGATTTTGTCCTCAATGCTCTCGCCGGAAGCGCCTCTACCAATAAAGGAATATGCAAAGATGGACTTTGACGGTGCGTATTCGGAAACGCGCTTTATAAATTCGTCAACACAACCGGATTCCTCTGCGATTTTTTCAATAATATCCTTGTCGTAGAATGGAATGCCAAGCTTTTTGGCAACCAAAATACCAATGTACTTTCCTCCACTGCCAAATTCACGGCTGATGGTAATTATTTTTTCTTTCATATGTATGCTCCTTTCAAGGGTTTTTCCTCAATATTATTTTAACACAAGGAAAATCCCTTTGTCAATTGTTTTCTTCATAGCGATGCCAAGAAGAATTATGATACTGCCCAACAAAATGGTTAGCCATTAGGGAGCTGTTTGATACATCTACGTTATAAGAAATCGTTCCGTTTACATAGATATGCCAGTTCACTTGGTTTTCAAATATAACATTTCCAAGGGCTATGCAGCCATAGAATACATTTTCCATAATTGCATTTGTATTAAATGGAATTGTTATCGAACGCAAGGACTCGCAATGAGTAAAGGCATACTCGTCAATTCTGGTAATGCCTCTTGGTAATGTTATGCCTGCTATGGTTGTGTATGCAAATGAATATTTTCCTATGGCTTCTACTGTTTCCGGCAGAACAATTGTGTTAAGGCTTGTTATACCGTCAAAGGCGTAGTCACCAATTGCCTCCTGGGCGGTTATTGTAACCTTCTTAAGAGACAATGGTATATAGAAATACATTATGTCGTGGGTAGTGGCGGTTTTTTCGTAAACGACCTTTACCTCATATGAGTTTTCATATGCCTCCTGGCTAAACAGGTATCCAAGGGTTGTTTCACTTTGGTGTGAGGTCTTTGTGCCGTCCTTGTTTAGACCGATATAAGGCACACTTATGCTTTCAAGGCTATAGCAGCCATCAAATATGCCCTCTGCCATTTCTGTTGAGGTAGGAAGGGTCATTGTTTTCAGGTTGTAAAGACCCTTAAATGCCTGCTTAGAAAGGATTAGTCGTACATCCGGCACGCCAAACACAATTTCCTCAAGCTGTACCCAGGTGGAAAATGCCTCTGTTCCTATCATTGAAACGCTTTTTGGAATTGTAAGCTTAGTGCCCGAATAGTAACAGCCGTGGTATGCTCTATCGCCTATTCCTGTTAGGGTGCTTGAAAGGGTAATGTGTAGGCAATAGCAGTTATAAAAGCCCTCCATGCCAACACCGCGCACACGGTTCAAATCAAAGGTGCTAAGGCTTGTGGCGTTTTTGAAGCCTTGAGTGTTTACATCCATATATAAGGAGTCATATGTAACTGTTTTAAGGCTTTTACAGTTTTCAAAGCAATTATTGCTTATATCGATAATTCCCACAGGAAGATGTATGCTTGTAAGTCCGGAGTCCTTAAAGCACTCTATATCAATATACTTAAGCGTATTCGGTAAGGAAATTTGCATAAGCTGTGCACAGTAACGAAATGCGCCTCTGCCAAGCTCTGTTGTCTTGTCACTTAAGGTAACATCAGAAAGAGACTCACAGTCAAAGAACATGCCATCGCTAATTACTGTAATATTGCTTGGGATAACTATTTTTTCAAGTGCTCTACAGTTTTCAAACAGGTTCTTTCCTATGGCTTGACCCTCTGTTTCTGTCCAGGACACGTTTTTAAGGCTTGTGCATCCACCAAATGCGCCATTTCCAAGTGTCAAAACGCCGTTTGGAATAATAAGGCTTTCTATTTTAGAACCACCAAAGGCACTTGCTTCTACTGTCTTTACCTTATTCAGATTAATCGCCTTAAGGTGCGAGTGATAAAATGCACAATTGCCTATTACCTCTGTGCCGTCAGGAATATTAATAGATGTAATTTCTCTGCCATAAAAGGCGTAACGCCTTATATCGTAGGTTGAGCCGTTTATGGTGTCAGGCAGAGCTACATCTCCCTTTAAGCCAAACTTTGTTACAAGATAGTATTTTCCGTCAAGAAGGGCAAAGATAAAGCCATTTTCGTCCTCTGTCAGCACGCTTGGCTCGCTTGTGCTTTCGTGAATAATTGATGCGTAAAGGGATATACAATCATCATTATAGCCGGTTACACCCTCAACGGAGTATTTGCTGGGTCTATAAACCTCAGTCAAGCGATAGCAACCATCAAATGCAAGGGCGCCAACGGTGCTTATGCTTGAACCAAAGGAAACCTTTATCAGCTCCTGGCACCTTGAAAACGCCATAGCGCCAATTATTCTTAGGCTGTTTGGTATTTTCAGCTCCCTTAGGCTTGTATTTCTAAATGCGCTTGATGAAATTTCATCTATGCCGTGATTGAGGGTAAGGGTGTTTAGAGCTGTGCAGTCTTGGAAGGCAATTGAGCCTATTATTTCTACAGATGACGGAACATATACAGAGGTAATTTTATCACAGCCGTAAAATGCGCCAATGGCAATGCTTGTTGTGCCACTTGGGATTTCAAGGGCGCCCTCTATCTCCTTGTCGTTTAGATACAGGGTTGCGCCTCCGTGCAGTGGTGCGTCATCATATGCCGGCACAGTAACCTGACACCAGCCCTGAAGATTTGTTATGTATATCTTGCTTATACTTGTAAAATCAAACGCGTCCTCGCCAATTTCCAAAAGGCTACTTGGTATTTTTATCTCAGTTAGCCCCTCACAGCCGTAAAAAGCCATCTTTTCAATATATCTTACTGTGTCCGGCAGGCTGATAGTTTCTAGAGAATCGTATCCGTGGAAGCCATAAATTGGCACACGATAGCCTGTACCGATAGTAACATGCTTGATTGATGTTCTTTCTCCAACTGTTTTTACAAATGTGATTTTTTCATCATTATTGAAGTCGTTTCCTAAGTGTGGCAGGTACAAGGTTTCAAGGCTTGTGCAGCCGTTGAAAATGTTTATACCTACTTTTGAAAGCGCCTCAATCCTTACCTCGGTAAGGGTTCTGCAGGACACAAATGCTCCATCATAAAGCACGTCTGCGTTTGTTAGGGTTATTTTCTTTAGCGTTTCCGGAATTTCATAGCCACTTGCATAGTATGAGCCGTCGTAGCTATCCTCACCAAAGAGGGAGCCAACATATCTTGTCGCGTTGCCCTTTGAGTCAACGGCGGAAATCCTTTTCATAGTAAGCTCTTCAAGCTGGCTAAGACCGGCAAAGGAGCCCACCACCATAGAAAGTCCGTTTGGTATAACAAGCTCCTTTATGCCTGAGCAGCCGAAAAATGCATCCTTGGATACAGAGCCACCCACAAGGCTAATTTCCTTAGCGCCTGTACAGTTATAAAAGGCGTATGTGCCAATGGATGCATTGCTTCTTACTACAATTGCATCAATGTTTGAGCATCCATAAAAGGCGCTACCGGAAATAGTTTTAATTGTTGTCGGTAAATTTAGCTTTACTAAGCCGGAGCAGCCATAAAAGGCAGCTGCGCCAATTTCGCTAAGACCCTCCGGAAGCACAAGCTCTGTAAATGTTGCGTTCTTGAAGGCAAACCTAGGTAGGCTACTTCCGCTAAATTCAATCTCTACCCTGTTACATTTTAAGCCCTCAAAGGCGTTTTCCTGTATGGTTGCTACTGTATTTGGGATAACAAGAGTACCATCTATCGCCACATTATAGAATGCATATGACGCAATTTCAGACACTCCCTCGGCTATTTTTGTGTTTTTGGTAGCCAAAATAAGGACTCCCGATTGCTTTTCCACAACAGAGCCTTCAAGGTAGGTATATTTTTCATTTTCCTCGCTTACTGTAATGCTTTCAAGGGCTGTGCAGCCAAAAAATGCACTATTTGGCAAAGTGGTTACGTTTTTGCCGATGGATAGGCTTGTTATTTTTGTGTTGTTTTCAAAGGCGCCTTCCTTTATTTCCGTAATTGGCAAGCCAAACATTTGGTCCGGTATAATAACTTCCGTAAGGCTGTCGTCCTCTAAGCCCACAACGCGGTATGCCTTATAATTGTTTATAAACTCGTATGCAATGCCGTCGTTTGGCACCTTTTGATAACCGCAGTGGCAGGACAAGTCCGGCGCAAAATTATGCTCATAATACTTATCTACCTCCTCGGTATGCTCACAGGTGGCAGGGAGCCAGTGGTGGGTCGCATTATACTCATATTCCTCTGAAAAGCTATGACCCTTGGCAGGCTCCTCTTGGCTTATGTAGTAGCCACAGAAGCGGCAATCTCTTCTGCTCTCGCCCGGCTCTGTGCAGGTTGGAATAACAACGAAATACCTGCCCTTATAGCTGTGGCTGTCTATTCTTTCATACTCTGTATGGCCGCATAGGTATTTTTGGTAGTGACCCTCGTCGGTAATTGTATATTCGGTGTCTATTATATGCTTACCATATCGACCATACTCTATTTTTGTTTTGCCACATTCAGTACAGGTTTTAGTAATTTCCTGCTGTTCAAGGCAAGTGCCCTCCTTGGTCACTACACCCTCGTCCCATTCATGGAAATAGGTTGCCTTATGCTCCTGCTTGTGACCACAGGATATAGGATGCCAATGATAGTTTTCATCATATTCATATCTGCTGTAATCTACCGGGTGGCTCAACGGTGGCGCATATATGGTGCAAACATGCCCACAAACGGAGCAGGTGCCTACACTTTCTCCACTGCTGCCACAGGATGCCTCTCTTATAACCTGAATATCCACAAGAATATGGTCCTCATTGTCCTTTTTCTCCCATGTATGCTCACAGGTGGCAGGATACCAGTGGGAATAAATATCTGACATATATGTGTCAGAATATGTGTGCTCGTGGACCGGTGGCTCAAGCCTTTCTTCACATCTATCGCAAACAAGGTCCTGGTCGCTGTCTACATGCTCCTTACACGGCTGATAAAATAATTGTACACAGCTTGAAAGAAGCAAGGCGACAAAAATAAGAAAGATAGATAAAAATATGCCTCTTTTCATGCAACCCTCCAAAGTAAAGCTTTCTTTATTTTATTTTACCACCCTTAAAAACATTTGTCAACTAAACAAAAAAATGCACGATTTTTATCGTGCATTTTTTAGCTTTTCGTAGTTTTCGTATGGGGTGGTGGCTGTGGCAAGGTCGGAGTGGGTTTTCATTTCTCCGTGGTAGTCGCTACCCCCGCTTTTGATTAGGTCGTATTTTTGGCAAAGGTCCTCTAAATACTTGGTTTGCTCCTCTGTATACTCCGGATAGTAGACCTCTATGCCTGCAAGCCCTGCCTTCTTTGCCTTTGGCAAAAGCTCCTCCAAAAGCTCCCTTGAAAGGCTAAGGAGTGGGTGGGCGATAACCGGCACAGCCTGCCACTGTCTTACTAGCTCTATTGTACTGCAAACATCAGGCCTTGGGATAGATTTATAAAACCTGCCACCCTCTAAAAGAAGAGTGTTAAAGGCTTCTTTTGTGGTGGTAACAGCTCCCATCTCTATAAGCTCCCTTGCAAAGTGAGCGCGGTTTATGTTTTTGCCGTATTTTTTCTTCATTTCCTCAAGGCTTACAGGGTAGCCCCCCTCGGTCAGGCTTTTGGCAAGGTCCTTATTGCTTTGGTCCTTTAATTTTAACCTTTCAAGGAGAAAATCCTGCATTTTCGGAATATTTTCTTCCTTTATTAATAAAGAGAGCAAATGTATCTCCTTGCCCTTATACTCCGTTGTCAGCTCTGCCCCCGGCACAACCTCAAAATCAAGCGCCTTGCCTGCCTCGATTAGCTCAAAAATGCCATCAATTGTGTTGTGGTCGGTCAGTGCAACGACGCTAAGCCCCTTTTCCTTGGCATATTTTACAAGCTCATATGGGGTGGTACTACCGTCTGAATATATAGAATGATTATGCAAGTCGCATTTTTTCATAAAATCACTTCCCTTATGCCCGATGAAATTTTTTGAAATATTTTCTTTAATAATCTATCACATATTTATTGTTTTTTCAAGATTAATATTTGATTTTTACAACTTATATGCTATACTATATATAGTGTTCTTCTGACTTACAATTTACTATATTTTGAGTGAGGTTATTATGGTTTTTAATGGCTTTCAAAAATTGACTCTCCTTGACTACCCCGGCAAGGTGGCTTGCACACTCTTTTTGGCAGGGTGCAATTTCCGTTGTCCTTTTTGTCATAACGCATCCCTTGTTACTGAAATAGACAACTCATATCAAGTAAGCGACACAGAGGTGCTTGCGTATCTTAAAAAGCGCACAGGTGTTTTAGAGGGCGTTTGCGTAACAGGCGGAGAGCCGCTTTTAAGAGATGACCTTGGGGACTTTTTGAAGGAGGTTAAAGCCCTTGGGTACTCTGTTAAGCTGGATACAAACGGCTCTTTCCCCAAAAAGCTTGAGGCTCTTATTAAAGAGGGGCTTGTTGATTATGTAGCTATGGATATAAAAAACTGCAAGGAAAAGTACGGGCTTACTGTGGGTGTTAAGGATTTTGATATTACGCCAATCGAAAAAAGCGTGGAGCTTTTGAAAAGCGGCATTATTCCTTATGAATTTCGCACAACAATTGTTAGTGAATTTCACCAAATGGAGGACATGCCCAAAATAGGTCAATGGATACAAGGCTCCGCGCCTTATTTTCTACAGAATTTTGTTGATTCCGGCAACCTAATTCAGGGTAATTTGCACGGTTATGATAAGGAATTTTTAGAAAATTTGGCAGAAAATGTAAGAGCTTTTGTGCCAAATGCCGAAATTCGAGGAATTTAGACAAAAACACAAGATATTGTGAAATTTGGTATTGACAAAGCACAATATCTATGATAAAATAATCACGCTGACCCACAAAATATAGGGGCAATTGCGTGTAAAGCAGCCTACCGGTGCATGGCTTTTGCTCGAGTAGGCTTTATTTTTCGCCTCGGTGGGAATAATTAATTTGTTTTATTAAAAAATATGAATAAAAAAAGGAGAAAAAACTATGTACAACGTAATCAAACGTGATGGCAAAATCGTAGACTTTAACATTAAGAAAATCAGCGATGCCATTTCACAAGCATTTGACGCTTGCCAAAAGCAATACAACCAGGATGTTATCGACTTTCTTGCATTGAAGGTTACTGCTGACTTTGAGCCAAAGATTGAAGATGGCAAAATTTCAGTTGAGCATATTCAGGACAGCGTTGAGTCCGTTCTCATTAAAGCCGGATACGATGATGTTTCCAAGGCGTACATCATTTACCGTCGTCAAAGAGAAAAAATCCGTAACATTAACGCAACAATGGTTGACTACAAGGCAATCATTGACAACTACCTAAACATTAACGACTGGAGAGTTAAAGAAAACTCCACAGTTACCTACTCTGTTGGTGGTCTTATCCTTTCCAACTCCGGTGCTGTTACTGCTAACTACTGGCTCTCTGAGGTTTATGACGACGAAATTGCTCAGGCTCACAGAAACGCAGATATCCACATCCACGACCTTTCAATGCTTACAGGCTACTGCGCAGGCTGGTCCTTAAAGCAGCTTATCCAAGAGGGTCTTGGCGGCGTTACCGGTAAGATTACCTCTGCTCCTGCATCTCACCTTTCCACACTCTGCAACCAAATGGTTAACTTCCTTGGCATTATGCAGAACGAGTGGGCAGGCGCACAGGCATTCTCATCCTTTGACACATACCTCGCTCCCTTTGTAAAGGTTGATAACCTTTCATATAAAGAGGTTAAGCAGTGCATTCAATCCTTTATTTACGGTGTTAACACTCCTTCTCGTTGGGGTACACAATCTCCATTTACAAACATTACACTTGACTGGACTGTTCCTAACGACCTTGCAGAGCTTAACTGTATCGTTGGCGGTAAGGAGCTTGACTTCAAGTATAAGGATTGTAAGGCTGAAATGGATATGATCAACAAGGCGTTTATCGAGATTATGATCGAGGGTGACGCAAATGGTCGTGGCTTCCAATACCCAATCCCAACATACTCCATCACAAGAGATTTTGACTGGAGCGAAACAGAAAACAACAAGCTTCTCTTTGAAATGACCGCTAAGTATGGTACACCTTACTTCTCCAACTATATCAACAGTGATATGGAGCCAAGCGACGTTCGTTCAATGTGCTGTCGTCTAAGACTTGACCTTCGTGAGCTTAGAAAGAAGTCCGGTGGCTTCTTCGGTAGTGGTGAGTCCACAGGCTCTGTTGGTGTTGTTACAATCAATATGCCAAGAATTGCTTACCTTGCTAAGGATGAGGCTGATTTCTATGCTCGTCTTGACAGACTCATGGATATCTCTGCTCGTTCACTTAAGGTTAAGAGAACTGTTATTACAAGACTTCTTGATAATGGTCTTTACCCATACACAAAGAGATACCTGGGCACATTCAATAACCACTTCTCCACAATCGGTCTTGTTGGTATGAATGAGGCTTGTCTCAATGCAAACTGGATTAGAAAGAACCTTACCGAGGAAGAGGCTCAAAAGTTTACAAAGGACGTACTCAACCATATGAGAGAGCGCCTTTCTGACTACCAAGAAAAGTATGGCGACCTTTACAACCTTGAGGCTACTCCTGCTGAATCCACATCCTTCCGTCTTGCTAAGCACGACGTTAAGCACTATCCGGAAATCATTACCGCTGCTAAGGATGATGCAACAAAGACTCCTTACTACACCAACAGCTCACACCTTCCTGTTGGCTACACAGAGGATATCTTTACAGCTCTTGATATTCAAGATGAGCTTCAGACACTTTACACATCAGGTACAGTATTCCACGCATTCCTTGGCGAGAAGCTTCCTGACTGGAAGGCTGCTGCTAACCTTGTTAGAAAGATTGCTGAAAATTATCGTCTACCATACTACACAATGTCCCCAACATACTCCGTTTGTAAGACACACGGTTATATCTCCGGTGAGCATTACAGATGCCCAGAGTGTTACTCCGTTACCGAGGTTTACAGCCGTATTACCGGTTACTATCGTCCTGTTCAAAACTGGAACGACGGTAAGGCACAGGAGTACAAGGACAGACTTGTATATGATATTTCCAAGTCCACTCTTAAAAGAGATGGCAAGCCGGTTGAGGAAAAATCTTGCGACTGCTGTGAAAGCGCAGTAAGCGACGCAATTTATCTCTTTACAACTGCTACATGTCCAAACTGTAAGGTTGCTTGCGCTTTGCTTGACAAGGCCGGCGTTAAGTACGAAAAGCTACTCGCTAACGAAAATGCTGAGCTTGCTACCTCCTTCGGTATTAAGCAGGCACCTACACTTGTTGTAGTTAAGGGTGGCGAGGTTGCCAAGTTCACAGGCGTTTCCGATATTAAGAAATACTTGGGTGCTTAATTTATGTTTGATATTATAGTGATCGGCGGTGGTCCTGCGGGGCTTACCGCCGCCCTATATGCTCGTAGGGCGAATAAAACCGTGTTGGTTATCGAAAAGGAAGCCTTTGGCGGACAGATAACCCACTCCCCTAAGGTTGAAAACATCCCCGGCTTTATTGAGCTTTCCGGTAATGAGTTTGCCGACAAGCTCCTTACACAGGCTATGGAGCAGGGGGCTGAAATTGAGGTTGCCGAGGTAACTGAAATTATCGACGGAGCTACTAAGGTTGTTGTAACCGATAGCGGTAGCTTTGAGTGTAAGACTGTTATCGTTGCAACCGGTGCAAAGCACAGGCTTCTCGGTCTTGAGCGCGAAACCGATTTTATCGGAAACGGCATATCCTTCTGCGCTGTTTGTGATGGCGCATTTTACGAGGGTAAGGAGGTTGCTGTTATCGGTGGCGGTAACTCTGCTCTCCAAGAGGCACTTATGCTTTCAGAGCTTTGCAAAAAGGTTACAGTTGTTCAAAACCTTGACACTCTAACAGGCGAAAAGAAGCTTCAAGAGCTTATTTACAAGCGTGAAAACATTGAGGTTATCTGTGGCGCACTTGTTAAGGAGCTAAAGGGCGAGGACGAGCTTTCATCCATTGTTATTGAGGGCAAGGACCAAAAAACCGAGCTTAAAATTGACGGTATGTTTGTTGCAATCGGTCTTGTACCACAAAACGATTTTGCAAGAAATGTAATTCCTCTAAATAAATATGGCTACGCACTTGCAGACGAAAGCTGTAATGTTGACGTTGACGGCATTTTTGTAGCAGGCGACTGCAGACAAAAAAGAATACGCCAGGTTGTTACTGCAGCTGCTGACGGCGCTACTGCTGCCTTGGCTGCTTGCGACTATATTGATAGCTTAAAATAAGAAAAAGACGGACACGTGTCCGTCTTTTTTAGTTCAAAGGCTTTGGTGTTGCTACAAGACCGGCTAAGTAGTCAAGAGAAACATTGTAAAATCTTGCAAGCGTTATTAAATGGTGCAAGGGAATTTCCTGCATACCGCTTTCATACCTTGCGTATTGCTGACGCTTTATACCCAGTATGGTTGCAATCTCCTCTTGGGTTTTATCGCTATCCTCGCGCATATCCTTGATTCTATAATTTTGCATAGATACCTCTACCTTTTAATGCGGTCAAGAGGCTCTGGAAACTGAATAAGACCCACAATATAATCTATTGTAACATTATAAAATCTCGCAAGCTTAATTACATGGTGTAGTGGAATTTCTTGCACCCCACTTTCATATCTTGCATATTGTTGTTGCTTCATACCAAGGAGCTGAGCAATGTCTGCTTGGCTTTTGTCGTTGTCCTCACGCAAATCACGCAAGCGCTGGTAGTAGTACATTTTCTCCCTCCTATTATAGCTTTCTAAAAAAATTATATAATACAACTTTTGTGTTGTACTTGAATTACAACTTAAAAATTGTTATAATATATTATGTGCAATTAAAAATTGTAACAGCACTACAAAGGAGAAAACCATGTCAGATTACATCAGAGAATTATTCAGAGAGCTATATTCCGGAAGAATTGAAAACCAAGCCATCATAGAAAAAAGCGCACAGGTTTACGAAGCTAAAAAAAAGCTTTTTGCAGAAAAAATAAACAAGGAGCTTTTTGCAGAATACGACGACCTTGTGACGGAGCTTTGCAATATGTATAACGAGGAGTATTTTGTAAGAGGCTTCAAAATAGGTGCAAGGCTTACTAAGGAAACGTTTGAAAAATAAATCCCTGCTATAGCTTTCGGTGGGAGATACGCCCCTGCCCTACGGGGTGCATTATTTATCGTTCTTCGGGTGGTCTTTCGCAGGGTGGGTTTTGTAACATTGTTGCGGGCAGTCGAGGACGCCTGCCCCTACGGAGGGTATGAGGGCGTTTTACGTTTTTTCGGGCGGATATAGAATCCGCCCCTACGATGGTTGGCAAATACATAATTCTCGGTGGGAGATACGCCCCCGTCCTACGAGCATCTATTTTATTCTTCGTTTAATGTGCATTGTTGCCTATTTTGATTATGAAAGCAAAAAAAAGACGGACACGTGTCCGTCTTTTTTATTACATTTGTTGTAAAACCGTGTTTAGGTTAGTGCGATAAGAGTAGTTATTTGGGTTGAGTGCTACAAGCTTTTTGTAGGATGCTGCCAGCTTTGGTAGCATTGCTCTGTCGCCTGTTAGGTAGTAGATGCCACCCTGTGCAAGGGCAAGGGGTATAAATACCTGCTCCTGTGAAAATTTTGCGCTTAGCTTTTCCAAAAAGGCTGTTGCTTTTTTATAATAGGATAGTGCCTCGTGGTACTTTTCCAGCTCCTCAAGCAGGCTGCCCATAACAACATATGTACCGCCAAGCTCTAATTTGTCCTCAAAGGTGTCTGTTATCCTTGATAGCTCCTCGTAGCCGGAAATTGCCTTTTCAAAATATGGCTCTGCACTTTTGAAGTCGCCCTTTTCCTTGTAAAGACAGGCTATGTTGTTATATGCAAGGGTCAAATCTCGCTTTCCCCATAGCGCATCGGTGCTTTTTCTTATTTTCTCCCTTATTTGTATGCTCTTTTTGTGATATTGCAGGGAAAGGTCTGTCTTTCCTGTTTCGGAATAAAGGCTGGCTATGTTGTTATAGGAGATGCCAAGATTTCTTTCATCCTCTAAAACCCCAACCTCCTTAACAAGTGTCTCACAAATCGCCATATTTTTAAGGTAATATTTCTCGCTTTGGCTATAATTGCCCTCATCCTGACAGGTGGCAGCCATATTGTTATATGCGGTTGCCAGCTCTCTTTTGGAGTACGGTGTGCCTGTTTCCTGTGCAAGCCTTTCAAAAATCTTAAGTGCCTTTTCAAAATATGCTTTGCCCTGGGCTGACCTGCCTTGATAATTATAAAGCTCTCCAAGGTCGTTGTTGGCTATGGCAAGGTTTTCAAGGGCTATAACAGAGCCAAACTCTCTTACGCTACTTTCCGAAACCTCTATACATTTCTTGAAGTAGCCCTCGGCAACGCTGAACTGACCTGCTGCGCGCCAAATTGACGCCCTTTTATTATAGGCAATGGAAAGGCTGTTTCTAACATCGTCCTCTCCCTTAATTTTTATAGCCTGCAAGTAGTAGTCGATTGCTGTGCTATAGCTGTTTTCCGCATCGTTTAGCCTGCCCTGTCCTATGGCAATCTCGCCAAGGCTGGCGTGGCTGTTTGCAAGCTCATATAGGTTATAGTAGTCGGAAAGGTCGTCTGCGCCGTCCATTGCCAAGGTTTTTCTGTTTTGCTCCCTTATTTTTAGGCTATCTGCGTAGCAGGCTTTTGCGTCCTTTAGCTTGCCCGACTTCATATAAATTCTGCCAAGGGTATCAATAAGTCTGCCGAGCAAAATACTGCAGGCAAGGGACATTTCGCTCCTTTTGCCCTTGCATTTTGCAATCGCTTGGCGGCACGCCTTAATGCCCTCCTTGCAAATGGCAATCGCCTTGCTTACCTTTCCTAAGGTATTTTGAGCAGAGCCAAGGCGCATACAGGAATCCGCATAGTCAAACAGGCTGTCTGCGTCCTTTTTAGACTTGTAAATCTGCTTTGCGCACTTTACTGCCCTTTCAAGCCACTTTACCTCAAGGGTGTAATCTCTTTTAACGCCCTCTCCGTTGTGATAAATATCTGCCATTTTCAAAACAGCCTCAAAGACGCCTGCGTTGGCAGAGGACTCAATTAAGGAGCGCGCCCTCTGTGGGTCAATCTCAACATCAACACCGCTAAGATACGCAAGACCGATTAGATAATCGTGATCCGGATCTCCTGCCTTTGTCATACGGCTAACGCCCTCTAAGGCTTTTTCAATTGCCGCATCAAGCGCACTCTCATCCCTTGCGTCTACCTTTGGTGGGATGCCGCTGTACTGCTCCTTGAGGAGCTTGAAATCTGTTTTTACAAGCTCCGCCGGGAGAATTTTCTTGTTTGATTTCTTTGCCATTGGGTATTCCACAGAGGAAACATAGTTTTGCTCATTTACCAAATTCGGTGTTACTACCAGGGCAAACATTTTACTCTTTCCAAGGGCTGTTGATATTGCATCGCTAAAGCTCTCGCCGGGCACTAAAAACTCATCATACCAAATTGCCATATCTCGGCAGTTTTGGTTTTTATGTATAAGGCGCATAAGGTCGGCTGCGTGCTTTCTGTCCTTTTTACGATAGCTTAAGAAAATATAGCCGTCAAAGGAATCTCTTATTTTCTTCGCAGTTTCATCCCCTACCAAAACAGAGGAAACAAATCTTTTTAGCTTATCCTCGTAGCTAATGGCAGTTTCGTCCTTGGACCTTTTATCAAGGTACTGGGCATTTCCAAAATACTCCTTATAAAGGCTGAACAGCGGCGCGCTTGTTTCCTCGCAGAAGATTGGCAGGATTGGAATATGCTTGCTTTCTGCAAAGGGCAAAGCCATATCACGGGCAAAGGACGGCTTTGACAAAAATCTTTCCGTAACAGGGAAAACCATAAGGTTTATCGAGGAAAAGTCAAGCTCCAGCTCGGACTCCTTTTTCGGTACGCCCTTAAAGTCGCTTATAAAATATATTGTGCAGTCGCTTATCTTAAAAAGCTCATTTGTGATGGTGTTAAAATATAGCTCCTGGTCCTGTGGGTGGCACATAAAAAGTACCCTTGGCTTGCCCTGTGGCTTGGAGCCTCCTCTTGTTTGATAGCTTAGGTATGACATATTATTATCTCCTTTTGGCTTTATACTAAAATTATAGCATTTAGTAACAAAAAGTTCAATGGCAAAAAAGAAAAAAGCCAAGGGCTAACCCTTGGCTTTTTGCTTATAAAAATTAGAATAATGTTGCAGGAACGAAGAAGTATACAAGGAATAGTACAGCAACTACTATTGCTACTACTGAAACCTCCCACTTTGGCTTTTCAACCACTTCTCCCTCTTTTGCCTTCTTCTTAAGAACGGCATACTTAATAAGCTCTACAACGTAAGAGATAGATGACATAAGTACATATGAAATCATACCGATACCGATACCCTTTGTAATTGAGTATGAAAGAACCATTATAGAAATTGTAAGGAAGGCAGATGTTGCGTTTACAGCGTGTGAGAAATCAATGCTCTTAACGTTGTTCTTCATCATAAGAACGCCAACGTAGATAAGTGCAGATGCAGCTGCAGCAGATGGAATTGCCGCAAATACAGGAAGCATAAACATGGATAGGAAGAATAGGCATGCAGTTGTAAGAGCTGTAACACCTGTTCTACCGCCTGCGGATACGCCGGCACCGGACTCAACAAACGTTGTAACTGTGGATGTACCGAGCATAGCACCTGTGCATGTTGCAACAGAGTCGCAAATCATAATCTTGCCATAGTTGTGTGGCTTATTGTTTTCGTCAGAAAGAATTCTGTTACCGCCACAGCAGCCAACGATTGTACCCATTGTATCAAACATATCAATCATGCAAAGTGTAATTACAATCATAATAATTGTAAATACGGAAATACCTGCAGGAAGCAAGCCTTCGCCTGTGAATACATTAATAAATGAGCCGAATACACTACCGCTGCCGGGGATTTCCTTGCCTAAAGCATCAACCTCAGGTGCGCCTGCTGTAAAGAAGGACTGGAAGTTTTCCCAGAATTTCCAAGAGATGCCGGGATGCTCGCCCTTGAGTATAGAAAGATCTGTAACGCCAAGAGGAATACCAACTACTGTTGCACCGAGGATACCGAAGATGATTGAGCCCTTAACCCTTAGCTTATCAAGAATAGCAATAAGGAGAAGACCTGCAAGAGCAACAACGGCTGTCTTAGCAGCAGAGCCAGCAAATGGGAGCGCGAGAATATGTCCGCCCACATCGCCCTTGTTTGTATCAATAACGCCGTTTTGGATAAGCTGCTCGCCCCAGTTGGTAAAGTCAACAAGACCAACCTGAGTAAAGCCATTTGTTACGATAATGCCGGCATTTTGCATACCGATAAATGCAATGAAAAGACCGATACCAACGGAAATTGCGCCTCTTACTGCAACAGGCATACCGTCAAATACAAGCTCACGGAATGTCTTGCCCTTAATCTTAATAAGGGAAAGAAGCATAAAGAGAATACCGGAAATGAGAACTAGGAAAAATGCCTGACCCGGTGTGAACTTTGCAGCATATCCTGCTGTACCTGCGATCATTCCACCAAGCATAGAGTTAAGACCCATACCTGAAGCCTGTGCAAGTGGCATCCTTGCAACAAACGCCATCAAAAGTGTACCAACAACTGCGCCAAGAGCTGTAGCAATAAATGCACTTGACCAATATGCGCTTGATGTACTAGTGAATAGCTGGTTTGGGTTTACTGTCAAAATGTAAGCCATTGCAAGGAATGTAACAATACCTGCAATGATTTCGGTTTTGACACTTGTTTGCTTCTCAACAGGATCATAGCCGAGAAGCTTTGCAAACTTATTCATAAAAACCTCCTTCTAGTGCTTTAGCACTAACTGTATCTTTATTTTATCACATAATCATCACATTTGCAACACATTTCGCCAAGAAAAAGCAAGAAAAACCGACCACAGGGGTCGGTTTTTTTACGTTTTAGTATTTGCAAAGGCAGATTTCGCCCATAATTCCCGTCGGTGGAATTTGCATAAAGCCGGACATATAGTCACGGCGCTTGTGAGCAAGATTGCTTTTTACTATAATTTCAAGGTGGTTTTCTCCGTCCTTTAACGCCCCTTCCATACTGAACTTATATGGAGCATTTATGCGTGTGCCAAGGCTCTTGCCATTTAGCCACACCTGTGCCACCTCTCCAACCTGTCCAAGGTCTATAACATTAAAATCATTCTTTTTAATAAAGGCAGCTGTGTAGCGCACGCTACCGGAAAAGTGTGGCATTTTATCGGGGGCTGAAATATCAAAGCAAAGAGAGCTTTCGGCAATCTTCTGCCACACCTTACTTCCCTCCTCATTTACGGAAATTTCAAAGGAAAGTGGAAGTACCTCTCTTTTACATTCACAGGTAAATTCCTTTATGTCATTTGGTATGCTATCCCCAAAGATAACAAAGAGCATATTTCCGTTATTTAGACACAGGTGGAGCTGTTTTCCCTCTGTTTTGCCCTTATAGAGCTTGTTTTCCCAAGGCTCGTAAACTAAATATTCTCCTGACTGTGGCAGGGACAAGCATGCATCAACTGTTTCGTTAATACCCTCGTTAGAAAATAGATAAATATCCTTGTTTTCCTTTTCAAGGTGGTAAAAGCGCAGGTGATTCAAGCCCTTGCCCTCGCCCTTAACATGGCAAAGATCCTTTTTACGTAGGTAGCTTCCAAGACCTTGGCTTTCTGTTATTTCAAAGCAGCTGCTTTCTATTTCTTCGCCCTCAAGGCTGCTTGGTAGGTTATCAAGGAATATAACAGGCACGCCTTTCTTTGCTAAGGTCTCGAAGCCGTCAATTACCTTTTTAGGCAGGCGCTTACAGCTTGATACAATAAGCGCACCATAGCCTTCCTTATTTATAACAAGGCTTTTTCCCTTAACCTGTGCGCCCTCTATAGCATCGTATGGCACGATATCGAAATCAATCAAATTTTGGGTCAAATGCTTACAGGTGTCAAAGAACTTGTATCCGTCGCCCCCTGCCCACTCTGCCTCGGCATTATAGAACAGAGCCACATCTGCCTTGTGTGTACCCTCTGACAAAATATGAGAGCATCTTGCCATATACTCCATAAGGAGCTTAAACTCCGGATATTGGATGTTTTTGCCCCCGTTATAAAAGTGCGGTGGACAATCCTCATCCTCCTCCTTTGGGGAAAAGGCGTGCGGCACAAAGTAATTAACGCCATTTGACAGCATAATATCGGCAAGACCCTTCATAAATGGCAAGCCCTCTGCCCAGCCAAAGGCACCAAAAAGCTCACACATGGCTCTGTTTTCCTTTAGTGGCTGTATATGGGAATGAGATGCAGCCAGCTTAGGCAGGGTGTAGCGGAAAAATGCAGGGTCTGCCTTGCCCCCGTCTGCCAATGGTCCACGGTGTGCATTATCGCAAATGCCGGGGATATCCTGCATAAGCACAATATCTATGCCTGCCATATCCTGTCCGTCAAGGGCACGGAAATAGTGTCCACTACCATAGCCAAGCCTCATATGTGCGCCCATATCCTCAATGACGTGTCCGATATACATTACTCCATGCTCACGGCACCAGTCGCCCAAAAGATAGCTAAAGTTCTCTCTATATAGCTTGGTTACAACATCCATATAGTGGGTGCGTATTAGAGGAGTGATTTCTCCAAGGTCCTCCCAAAGGGCGGGTGTATAAAGCCTTGCCTCCTCCTTGTCAATGCCTGCGCTCTCGGCAATAAGGTCCATAAGATCATCTCTCCAAGGGTATGGAGAGCCTATTATTCCAAGACTGTTATAATAAGTATCGCTAACGTTCAAAAATCCCGGCTCATCAGAGAAAAATCCGGCAAAGGTGTTGCCAAAATACTCATTAAAGTGCTGATAATGCGGCTCATAAATCGCATCAATCATAGCACGGCAGGAGTCCTTGTTTAGCATATCTATGTAGTAGAAAAGCCTGTCGTTTTCGTTCTCATATGGCTTAGATTCTATGGTTATACAAACACGCCAGTTGCCCTTGGGAACGTCCCAATAAACCATTCCGTCGCTTTGGGCGTCTGTTAGGTCAACGGCAGATTTGAAATCAAGCCCCTCATCATTATCACGGTAGCGATATGCGATAACCTGTAAAACCCTTTCCTCTGGTCTTACTCTTCCGCCTGCATAAAGCTTTGCGCCCCTCATAGGTCCTACGGCATCAATTTGTATCTCGCGGATAAGGCGCTTTCTAAGGTGCGCCCTTTCCGGCCCTTCAAGATAGCCGTTTGCATAGCCTGTTGGAAATTTTTTGTCGTCAAGCAGCCAAACACGCATACCAAGCTCCTTGGCTGTTTTCAAAATGAAGCCAAAGTCCTCCCACCATTGCTCCCTGCAAAACTCCTCATATGGACGGCTCTCGGCACAAAACTGGCTGATGCCACTGTTTTTTATTGCTAAAATCTCCTGACGCACGCGCTCCTGCGGCTCTCCATGTAGCCACAAAAAGGGCAAAATATAACTCCCCTGCTTGCCCTGTAAGCAATCAGCAATTCTCTTATCCATAAAAGCACCCCTTTTCAAAGTCTTCTTACTTTAATATAGCATATTTGTACAGGCGACACAATGCTTTTTTGAAAATTTGAAAAAGAAAAACCTAAACTGAACCACGGTTCAGTTTAGGCTTTTTAGGTGCGTGGCAGTAGTTATTTTAACGTAGTGATATAATATTCGCCTTGTAATCTTCAACGCGCGAAGCGTATATCACTTGCGAAGCAAATATCACGCGTTTACGCATATCACTCGCCGTAAGGCGAATATAACTGAAAAACGAGTGAAAAGGTCAAAAATCGAGGTAAAAGCGAACAAAAGGTCAACTTTTTTCTGTGCAATATTGTTTTGCAAACTCTTTCACAACAGATTTTATTGAAAAATCAATTCTACTATCACAAAAACGTTTAATATGCTCAGGAATCTCTTTGTAATAAGCTTCTGCAATACCGCCGGCTATGCACGCTTGTGTATCTGCATCACCGCCAAGAGAGATTGCATTTCTGATTGCGCTTTCATAATCTGTCGATTCTAAAAATGCAATAATAGCAGGTGGAACGCTATACGATGTACGGCTATCAAAGACGTGCGTTTCTTTGATGGAGGAAAGTGGCGTTGAGAGCTTGTATTTGAACGTTTTTTCCAAATACGCTTTAATTTGCTCTTTATCCGCGCCGCTTCGTGCCAAAAAGATTGATGCAGCAACCGCTCTCGCTCCGACGATTGCCTCGCGGTGATTGTGGGTAGAAAGACAGCTTGCTTTCGCTTGCAAGAGAGTTTGTTCTAACGAATCATACGCATATCCGATTGGGATAACGCGCATAGAGGCACCGTTTGCATAACTGTGTTCGTTTCTTGCATACGGATCTTTCGCCCAAGCAGCAAACATATTACCAAATCCTGCATGTGGGTGATACGAATAATATTGACGGTATTGTGAGGCGTATTCTTTTGCGCGAGCGCGAAGAGCCCATTTGGAGATTTCGGTTGGATTATTGAGAATTGCCTTGCAGACTGCCGCGATCAATACGCTATCATCTGTAAAAAAGCTGTCTTTGTTAAATTCAAAATTGTAATCCTTTGTACAATGAACCTCATAATACGAACCGATTATATCTCCGTATATTGCCCCAAACATTGCCTCACCGCCTTTCTGTGTTTATTATACCACACTCTTGTAAACAAATCAAGGCGTAAGCCTTGTATATCATCCGCAACAAGTTGCGGTATATCATCAACACGAAGTGTTGTATATCATCAAGCCGCAGGTGGGATGCACGCTGGCGCGTGATGAGATACAGCCCCGCAGGGGCTGATGATATACTCCGCACTTCGCGCGGCGATGATATACCAAGCCTGCGTCTTGGATAAACAAAAAAGGAACTTTTGGTAGACAAAAGTTCCTTTTTTGTTGGCAGGGGCGCAAGGACTCCTTTGCCTGCGGGCAAAGCCTTTCCGCGGATCTGACAGTCCCCCGGACTGTCATTCAACGCCGCTCCCCTTCGAGTCATGCTTTCTAAGCAAAAAAACAAAGAGCCATTGAATATGGCTCTTTGTTTTTTTGGCAGGGGCGCAAGGACTCGAACCCTGGACACCCAGTTTTGGAGACTGGTGTTCTACCAACTGAACTACACCCCTATTTAATTGACTAACAAATTATAGCATAAGTTTTTTGAAAATGCAATACCTTTTTTATATTTTTATTTTAGCCTTTTTTGGAATAAATCCAAACAAGTGGGCGTATAATGTAATAGTATAAGAATACAGCCAACATTTTTGATGTCGAAATTTTTTTATAAAAAAGGCTTGACAGTTAAAAAAATGTGTGTTATACTTACAAGGCAAATAAGCCGATGTGGCGGAATCGGCAGACGCCACGGACTTAAAATCCGTTGGGAAGAAATTCCCGTACCGGTTCAAGTCCGGTCATCGGCACCACATATCGCGGAGTAGAGCAGCTTGGTAGCTCGTCGGGCTCATAACCCGGAGGTCGTGAGGTTCAAATCCCACCTCCGCACCCATAACAGGGCGATAAAAAAGATATTGCCCCGAAAAACCCTTGATTTTCAAGGGTTTTTTGCTTTATATAGCCCGAAACTTTAATGTCAAAAATCGAAGATATAAAATAGGTATTTTCAGACTTTCGGGTGATTTGAACTCTCGAACCCACAATTTAATAATTCAGATGGCACGCAGAAAACTTCCCTGCGTGCTTTTTTGTACCCGAAATCAAGCCAATCGTTTAAGAGATTATTCTCAAGAACGGTTGGCTTTTTTTATTTTCTAAAAAAACCAAAAGGAGAAAGAAAAATGAAATTCAAGAACAACAACCATCAGGCGCTCTTCAACAATGAAGCTAAAAGAATGAACCGTCACGACAATGTAAAAATGGCAGTTCTCTATTTGCTCACGGCAGACTTCAAATTATGGAATGAAGCGAAACGCCACATCAGGAGAGGAAACATTGACCTCGATAGCATCAAGGTCAGGAACGGAAACCTCAAAGCCTATACGCTGTTGTCTGTAGCAAGGGATATTGCCTGCGGTACAAGTTACCTGTCAATCCACGACCTTGCAGACACCGATATTATTTCGGATAAGATGTTTGGAACAATCACTACAGCTATCGGAATCCGCAGATATGGACTTGATAGAAATAAAAAAATCAACGCAAAGGAGAACGAAAATGCTTAAATTATCCATCAAGAACCCTACCACACAGGCAACAGAAACCTACGATGTAGTTACAGAATTCAATCAATTTTTTAACCGAGCCAAGGATTATGGGATGCTCAATTCCATCTTTTCTCTGAAGGTAAAGGAAATGAGAGTCGAGGATGCTCCCATCCGGCTCCACGCAGACAGTGATATCGGCAACGGATTACTCCGAATCCTTCCCGACTCGGATAGTCTTTACGATGTAAGGCACACCGACGAATCGGTATCAGGTGTTCGAGAGGAACTGCACGATGACCTCGAAGCCAACCTTGTAAACGAGCAGTACGATACCACAGAGGAACTGTACGCAGATATCAAGGAGATGATGAAATCTCTTGCAGGCACAAAGATGTCCTTCTTCTGCCCGTTGACCGGCAACCTCTCCGATCACGACGGCGACTACTATGAAACCGATGCCTATATCATCAATAACAACTCCGATGCCATTGAGGAAGCAATTGCCAAGGAACAAGTAAACGAGATCAATATGGCTGAATATGTTGGTGATCACGCAGGCATCAAGGATAAGCTTGTGTTTGCAGAATGGGGTGTTGAGGAACACCGAGGAACTCTCTACGGCAAGATCGATTGCTACCTCACCGAATCCCTTACACCCGATGAAACAGAACGCCTCAAGGATGCCATCGAAGGACAGAACAGCGACGGCCTCGGCGAAGGATTTGAGCAGCGTGAAATCCCCATTGACGAGGGCGACCTATACGTGTCATATTGGCATTCGGGAGATGATTACTTCCTTCACACCGAGGATGAGTTCGACGAATACCTCTCGCAACTCCCTGGGATGAGATTTGGAGGTTAAGCGTGACGAACTTTTATGAAAGACAGCTCAAGAGAATGTTCGGAGATTCCGAGGTTCTCTCGGCAGATACAAGATTTGCAGGCAAGGCGATGATCTCCAAGATCAGCGACGAGCTTCGCGCCAAGATAGAGTTTGTGACGGCAAGAGTATCAGGACAATACGAAGGTCTGAAGCTCTCCATCATAAACAAGAACGAAGGGCTTGTCGATAGCCAAACCTTCATGTTCCACGAAATAATTGGACTTAAAGGTGTGGCGAGGGATCGAAAGCCCCATATATGGGATGACAACGGTAAGGTAAGTTGGTTTGGCTACGAGCCGACTGCCACCGAATTTGAGAATATCGCATCGAAGGTCGAGGACTACGTTGAGATGTACGCCGACCAAGAGATGGGATATGAAGGTCATACAATGGGAGGGATGTAAAATGGCTATTCTTTTTTCTTCGGTTACGATAACCGAACTTGTAAACAACAAAAGTACGGAACTTCTTGTAGCAGGTGTTCCAAAACAATATTGCGACCTGCAAGGTTGGACTCTTTATGAGGATTTTATAAGCAGCCTTAACAAATTCAGCGCGGTAAAGGTCGATGTAAAGGTGTATGCGTATGGCGAAGGTGAACTGTGCAAAGCAACGCCCGAAGAAGTCGCATACATGACGATACGCCGACAGGAGCGAAAAGATTTTCTCGAAGAAAGATGCACTTTCCTTTATGAAGATGTGTTCGGCTTTGCATGGTCGCCAAGCGAAACATAATTTGGAGGTAACACAATGACTGACAGAGTCAAACAACTGAAAGAAAACTATCCACCCGGCACACGGTTGGAGCTGTTGCACATGGACGATCCGTTCCAACCTGTTCCCGATGGAACGAAAGGCACGGTCAAATTCGTCGATGATGACGGACAGCTCCACATGACGTGGGATAATGGCAGAACCCTTGCCGTAAACACCGAGGTGGATACCATCCGCAAGCTCACGATGGATGAAATTGCCGAAGAAGAAATCGCCAAAGGACACGAGGTCGTGAACCTCGGCGATGATTGCCAAATCGTCCTACCCGACGAACCCGTAGATTGCTCTTCGCTCGGATACTTCGACGAGCTTGAAGAAGAATGTTGGGATCTCGTCAAGAGCTACTGCTCAAGACTTGGAATCAAGATGATCCCCGACGAGGACGGCAAACCGCCCATCAGCTTTGATGTGGCAAAGAGCATCCAAGACAACATTCTCGGACAGCTTGAAGAAGCAGGCGTTGAGTTCCGCTTTGACGGACAGGACGAGGGCTTCAATATAAAAATGTGAGGTGATGAACGGCAGAAAAAGAATAATTTAAAGGAACGGATACTCTATGAGAGATATCCGCTTTTTTGATATGTTCGCAGGTATCGGTGGTTTTCGAAGTGGGCTTGAAGCAACAGGCGGTTTTAAGTGTGTCGGTCATTGTGAAATCGACAAACACGCAAACAAAGCGTATAACGCAATCTATAACCCACAAGGAGAATATTATTGTGATGATGCAAGAACAATCAACCCAAAAACCATGCCGGACTTTGATCTTTTATGTGCGGGATTTCCTTGCCAAGCATTCAGCGTTGCCGGTCGCAGACTCGGCTTCCTTGATATGCGAGGAACTCTCGTCTTTGAAGTTGCCCGAATTGTTGAAGAAAGACGGCCTCCATTTATACTATTGGAAAACGTCCTCGGTCTGCTTTCGCATGACAAAAGCCGGACGCTTGAAACCATCTTCTCCGTGTTTGTTGAAATGGGGTATCATCTCGAATGGTGTGTGCATAACAGCAAACATTTCGGAGTCCCACAAGACAGGCGAAGGGTGTACATTGTCGGATTTCTTGAACAAGGATGTGCCGGACAAGTATTTCCTCTCGAACTCGGCGATGCTAAAAATCTTGAGCAGATTATCCCCGGACCGCAGGGGCAACGAACCTATCAAACAGACGGAGTAGCCCCTACGCAATGCTCAAGTAGCGGAGGTTGGGGCGGCAAAACAGGTCTGTTTTTTATAGACATGAATATCGATCCTGTGATAACGGATGTCGCAAGGTGCATTACTGCGCGACAAGATTCGGGAGTCAGCAATCGCCGCGGTGAGCATTCTGCTGTTTTAGTTGAGGATGATGAGCCAAGAGCAGTTATAACTCCCGGACGAAAAACCGTTCGACAGAAAGGCAGACGAATCAAAGAACCCAATGAGCCAATGTTCACCATAACCGTGCAAGACAGGCACGGAGTGTGGCACAGAGGAAGAATAAGAAAACTCATGCCTATTGAATGTTGGCGTTTGCAAGGATTTACAGACGAACAGTTTAATCGTGTCGAAGCCACAGGCTTAAAAGATACTCATCTCTACAAAATGGCAGGCAACGCCGTTAGCGTACCTGTCATTACCTCCATCGGTGATCGATTAAAAGCACTTGCCGATGAGTACAAAATTATTAGATAAGGAGTGATAAAACTAAATGGCAAAACAAATCAAACTCGAAATCGCAAGGGAGAATCCCGAAGCAAGGAATTGGCTATATGCCGATCTGCAGCTCCCTGCTGAAGAACACGAAATTCGGGATGCTTTCCAGCGTGCGAGAATCACAAGCTCCGACACTTACCATGAGTTCTCGATATACGAGTGTGAAGCAATCCCTTTGCTTCCGTTTCGCAGGCTTGACTCTCCGAGCTTGGACGAACTGAACTTTCTCGCTAAACGCCTTGATGCTCTCAATGACGAGGAACGCCTTGTGCTTCGTGCCATTGCGCCGAAGGTATTGAAGGTCGGCGAGGACGAAATCATAAGCCCCAAGGATCTCATCAATATGACATACGGACTCGACGATGTGTCCATCATCTCCAATGTAAGTACGCTACAGCAGCTCGGTCAGTTTGTGATCGAAAACGATATGCACCGAGATGTTGAAGCTGTTCCCGAAGAATCGCTGTATCTCCTTGATGCAAAGAAGGTCGGCGAGCTTCAGCAGAAGAACGACGGTGGTGTGTTCATCGACGGACACTATGTCGTAGCAGGTGAATATGAGCTTCAAGAGGTTTACGACGGAAAAGAACTACCTATCGAGCATCCAAATCCTTGGTATGCTTTCAAATTGGAGGTTACAAGACCGCCCGAAGGAGATGACCTTGCAGAAATAGAAGCGCAGGCAGAATGGCTCTCCCTTCCCGTCGACAGAACTGAAGCGGATGAGCTTGCACAGCGACTCGGATTGGATAAAATTGAGGACTGTGTGTACATCGGCTTCGACAGCTCGATTCCGCAGATTGATGCTGACAAATTCGGCGATATGCATGACTTTGATAAGCTCAACAATCTCTCGGAAATGATGCTTGAAATGTCCCCTGCGGATCAGGTGAAATTCAAAGCCGTGCTGTCCTCCGAAGAACCCGAAACCATCGAAGAAATCCTCGATGTTGCAAGAGGTCTGGACCAATACGAATTTGCCCCCATGGTCGAAGATGAAGCTCACTTTTTCAAAAGTTACCTCATCCGCCATCTGGATGATAAGGTCGATCCCAAATGGCTCGACTCGTTACTCGCAAGGAATGAAGGAACGGAACTCTTGGAACGCCTCGGCGGTACGATAACCGATTACGGCGTGGTATCCTCACGTGGCGGTTCGTTATACGAGTCTGTGCCTCGTGATGAACCAACCGAAACGGAGGAAATCGAAATGGATGAACACAAGCAATCCATAGGAGGTGGCTAATGGGCTTTCTGTGGTTCTTTCTCGGAATGATGACCGGCGGTTGTCTTGGTGTGATGATAATGTGCTTATTCCAAATCAACCGCTGTAATTATTACGAGCAGCAAATCCGTAAAATTGAAGAACAAATAAAGAAAAAATAATGCTAACCGAAGGTATCAATCGTCCAAAAAGAGATTGATACCTTTTTCTTTTTCGTGGCGATTGATGCCTCGCACGCAAAGCGAGGTGAATAAATGAAAACGCCTGTGTCACGGGTAGGCAATAAATCGTCTATCCTCCACATTTTATATGCCGTTTTTCCTATGGGATACGGCAGGTTCGTTGACGTGTTCGGCGGTTCGGGAAGCGTACTTCTCGGCAAGCCCGAAATACATCCCTTTGAGGTGTATAACGACTTTGACCGCAACCTTGTGAACCTGTTTCGGTGCATGAAAAGCAGAACGATGGCGACCGTTCGGGAGATAGGATTTTGTAATTTAAACTCCCGTGAGGACTTCAATGCGATTAAGAAATTCTTTGAAACAGAAGGACTGTTCGATGACAAGTACCTTGCCGAAGAACTTGCGCTGACCGAACTGCTTCTTCCTCCGCCCGAAGCCGAGGAACTCAAGGAAATCCGTACACGGATAACCGCTGATTACGATGTCAGGAGAGCCGCAATGTTCCTAAAGCTCCTCCGCTACAGCTATTCGTCGGGATGCAAATCCTTTGCTTCTCAACCCTTCGATATCCGAAAGCTCTTCGGGCTTATCAAGGAGCTTGAAGATCGAATGGCAAACGTGGTGGTGGAAA
>JAFVTH010000006.1 GCA_017503285.1 Clostridia bacterium
GCTTTGGGGGTTCACGTATAGGGGTTCCCCGAGGCGAAGCATGAGCTTCGTGGGTTCACGTATAGGGGTTCCCCGAGGCGAAGCATGAGCTTCGGAGGTTCATTGGCTTTCTGATATAATCGGCGGTGCGCTGCTGAGTGCAAGCCTTGTTACTCTTTATCATTCCCTAGCTCGAATAAACGCTTGATGAAAAAAAAGGCAGAAAAATCTGCCTTTTTTTATTTATCCGTTACTTTGTCAAGGTATGCCATGATTTTTTGAATATAGTCAAGCTTATAGCCGCGAACCTCTTGAGGTGCGCTTACCTCACCGGGAATTTCAAGGTTGTATAGCCCTTGATAATTTATTGCCTTAGTTTCCCTGATGACAGTCTCGAAATCCACATTACCCCTGCCGTAGGGCATCATGTGCTGATCCCTTTGTCCCTCGTTGTCCGCAAGGTGCAACGCCTTTATGTGGTTTTTTGCCGTTTTTATAAACCGGGCATGGTCCTTGCCATTTATGTTCAGGTGTCCTGTGTCAAGGCAAATGCCCAAATTTTTGCTGTTAAAATGCTCTATGTAGTACATAAGCCCCTCAACGGTATTTGCCGCCGGGCTTGTAATAAGATTTTCAAGACAAACTACAATATCCGTACCCTTTATATACTCCAAAATATCGCTAAGTGCCTCAACGTTTGCCTTTCTTGCCACATCAACAGGCGCTTTTACTCCGTTTTCGTCAGCCACGGGGTCAAGGTGCAAAACGGCGCTTTTTATGCCTATTGCGTTAAATAAATCAAGCTGTTTTTTAATAATAGCCCTATTTTCAGGGTCGGAAATTTTAATTCCTACAAAGGAAAGGTGTCCCTGCAAAACTGCAATTTTGTTCTCACGGGCGAAGCTTCCAAACGCCTCTCCTACTGATTTTGGCTCACCCCTTTTTATAAGCTCCTCGGCATGCTCACAGGAAAGCTCACAATAATTAAATCCGTGTGCCTTTAGCTCCAAAAGCGCATCCTCGGCTGATAAATTCCAATAATAGCTTGTCCAAATACTTAATTTCATAAATGCCTCCAAAATATATCCTGCTTTTTATTATATCACTGGACAAGACTTCTTGCAAGAGAGAGCTTTATTTTTGAAGGCACTTTGCTTTTGTTCTTGCTTTTATGGCGCGTTCAGTGTAAAATAAAATCAGAAACCAAAAAGGAGTAAAAAATGGAAAAGCTTTGTCACGGAGAAATAAACCAGTTTGTTGATTGGCACGACACTGACGGAAATATAATCAATGCAAGCGACGGTGGAATTATATTTGCAAACGGAAAATACCATTGGTACGGTATGGCTTTTCGTCCGTTGCCATTTCTTAGCGGTCCTGACGGCGGACAAATGACAAATATGGGCGTTGTAATGTATGAGTCCTCTGATTTGCTGAATTGGAAATACGAGGGCGTTATTTTAGAGGTGAAAAACGATCCCGAAAGTGAGCTTTTTGCCCCTCTGCGCTTTGAAAGACCTAAAATAATTTATAACGATAAAACCAAAAAGTATGTTTTGTGGTGTCATTTTGTAAAATACCCCGGCAATCACGGAAACAACAAAGGGGAATGCGATATGGGTCTTGCCGTTTGCGATACAGTAAACGGAAAATATACTTGGCTGGGCTATTCAAAGCCTATTGACGATAATGGCTGTGTCCGTGATATGACCGTTTACAAGGATAAGGACGGGTGCGCATATTTGATATACGACCGACACACAAACCTCTTACGCGAGGACAGATGCCTATATGTGGTTAAGCTAAGCGATGACTATTTGTCCTTTACAAGCACCTATAAAAGAATAGAGTCAGCCATCTGGCGTGAAGCGCCTGTGGTTGTCTTTAAGGAAGGCTATTATTATATTATAACATCGGGGCTGACCGGCTGGAAAACCAACCAGGCAAAGGCATTCAGAACAAAGCACCTGCTTGAACAGTGGGAGGATATCGGGGACCCCTGTGTGGATGATTTTACCCATACAACCTTTAATACGCAAGGCTCAAACGCCTTTTTGGTTGAGGGCACGGACACTCAAATTATAATGCTTGAAAGGCACAACACCTCTAATTTCGTTAAAAGCTCATATGTGTGGCTGCCCGTAGAGTTTAATGGGGATAATACCATATCCTTGCGTTACAAAAAAGAATACTGCTTTGAATAAAGAATACATAAAGGGAAGTTGGGCAACCGATTCCCTTTTTTGTAGCATTTTCCCACAAATAGAGAAGGATTGTGGCAAAATTCCATTGCAAAGTATTTCCAACTGTGATATACTGCAAATAGAAACATTTTTCGAGGTGGATTATGAAAATTTTATTTCAAGGCGATTCAATTACCGACTGTGGCAGAGACTGGAACAACGACACACAGCTTGGCAGAGGCTATGCTTATTTAGTTTCTACCTATCTTGGCTTGAAGGAGCCAAATCAGCACACCTTCATAAACAAGGGCATTAGCGGAAACAGGGTTGTTGACCTTTATGCGCGTATCAAGCGAGATATTATTAACTACGCGCCGGATGTGATGAGCATTCTTATAGGTGTTAATGATGTTTGGCACGAGATAGGGGATAGCCCAAACGGTGTTGATGCAGACAAATTTTTCAAGATTTATTCAATGCTTATTGAAGAGGTAAAAGAGGCTCTTCCGAATATCAAAATAATGATTATGGAGCCATTTGTTCTTGAGGCTTGCTCCACAACCGAGCATTGGGAATTTTTCAAAACCGAGGTTCCAAAGCGCGCCTTGATGTCAAGAAAAATTGCCGAAAAATATAACCTACCGTTTATTGAGCTGCAAAAGCACTTTGACGACCTTGCCAAGATTGCGCCAAATAGCTATTGGCTTGGCGACGGCGTGCATCCAACCCCTGCCGGACACGAATTTATTAAAAATGAGTGGCTAAAGGCATACGATAAGCTATAAAATTTATAAATTGCAGCATTGTAGGGCGAGGGCTTGCTCTCGCCGCTTACCTAAAAATCCTTTAGGGCTTGACAATCCCCCCTCCACTATCGTGGCTCTCCCCCCTTTACACAAGGGAGGCTCTTATAAAAGCATTCGTTCAAAGGGTTTTTCGGTGGGAAACACGCTCCGTTATAATACGATCAATTATTTGACTAAAGAAAGGGTCGCAGGCTTGGAAATTTTTCTAACGATAATTCAATATGTTGGTGCTATTTCCTTTACTATATCATCAACTATTTACGCAATACACAAGCGTGCAGATATAATAGGCGCGCTTGTTTTCTCCCTGCTTACCTGCTTTGGCGGCGGAGCTATAAGAGATATTGCACTTGGTCAGCTCCCACCCCTTATTTTGGTCAACCGTGAGGCACATTATCTTATGCTTGTGTCAATCGGTGTTTGCCTTGTTTGCTATCATATCGGCTTTATTAAAAGGGTGGCTCGCTTTGCAGATAGGCATCAGCACAGCTTTTTGATTGAATTTACAGACTCCTTGGGTCTTGCGTCCTTTGTGGTTAGCGGTCTTGAGGTGGCTATTGAGTGTGGCAAAACGGATTTTGTTATCCTTGTTTTTGCCGGCTGTATAACCGGCGTTGGCGGTGGTATTCTGCGTGATATTTGCTCGGCAGAAATCCCGTCGGTATTCAGAAAGCATATCTATTTAATTCCTGTCATCGTGGCATCAAGCGTCTTTGCCTTGACCTACGACAAAATCCCGGAGCTTTTATCCCCGATTATTGTGCTTGTCATAATAATTGCCATAAGAATGGTGGCGTTTAAGTTCAAATGGAACCTGCCAATCCCATCTGCCGAGGCGGAAGAAAAGGAAGAAGAAAAGGAAATTATACATAAATAAAAGGACAGAAAATTCTGTCCTTTTTTATTTTTCTTGACAAGGGGGCTTATTTAGTGTATAATTATTACAGAATTCAATCCTACGGCCGTTGAAATACTACGGAACTCGCTGTGCAAACGGCAAACTTTTTTGGGGATTGAATTCTTTTTTATTTGCTTTCTAAAAATGTTGAATTGACCTTTCCTTTATGATATACTATGCTTGATGCATAGTATAGGTGGTGATTTTATGGCACAGGATACAAGGAAAAGGTTTCATTTAATATGCAATGCCCACATTGACCCTATTTGGCAATGGGACTTGCCCGAGGGGGTTAGCGCAACGCTTTCAACCTTTTATTCTGCTGTACGTCTATGTAAGGAGTTTGACTATATTTTCTGTCACAATGAGGTAACGGTTTACAAATATGTTGAGGAATATGCCCCATCCCTTTTTGAGGAGATAAAGGAGCTTGTTAAGGCAGGCAAGTGGCATATTATGGGTGGCTGGTATTTACAGCCCGACTGCAATATGATATCCGGAGAGAGCGTTGTCCGTCAAATAAGGGTTGGACAAAGGTACTTTAAGGAAAGGTTTGGCACCATTCCTAAAACTGCCATAAATCTTGACCCATTTGGGCACAGCGTTGGTCTTGTGCAGATTATAAAGAAGTGTGGGCAAAGCAGCTATTTGTTTATGCGCCCATACGCAAGCGAGATGCCCTTGCCAAGCGACCAATTTATTTGGCGTGGCTTAGACGGTAGCGAGATAAAGGCAACAAGAATCACCGGTGGCTACGGCACACCTCTTGGCAAAAGCGCAGAGAACCTGGACCACAAAACAAAATGGCAGCCTTTCAGCGTTGGCACAGCCCTTTGGGGTGTTGGCAACCACGGTGGCGGACCATCTAAAAAGGACCTTGCCGATATTAAGGAAAAGCTACTTTCCAGAGATGATTGTGAGTTTATACACTCCACCCCGGACAGGTTCTTTTCCGAGATAGAGCCAAGTGAAATTGTAGACACGTCCCTAAGGATTTCTATGCCCGGCTGCTACTCATCTATGTACCGTGTAAAGAAGCTACATGCACAGCTTGAAAACGAAATTAATATGGCAGAAAGGCTTTCAGCCGCTGCCTATATGACCGGCGCCCTTGATACCTACCCGGAAAAGGAATTGGAAACAGCCACAGAGGACCTGTTAAACGCAGAGTTTCACGACGTTTTGCCGGGTACATCTGTACAATGTGGCGAGGATGCAGGCATAAGATACCTAAGCCACGGCATTTTAGAGGCAGAAAGGTCAAAGGTAAAGGCTTATTTTGCACTTTCCAAGACCCAAGCCCCGGCAGGCGAGGGAGAATACCCTGTGGTGGTATTTAACCCACACCCCTATGAATTTACTGACAATGTAGAGTGTGAATTTTCCCTTGCTGACCAAAACTGGAGCGAGGAAATATCATCAAAAATAAGGGTTGTTGATGAACAAGGAAATAGTGTGCCTTACCAAGTTATAAAGGAAGAAAGCAACCTGACCCTTGACTGGCGCAAGCGCATAATTTTTAGGGCAACCTTAAAGCCGCTTGCACTTACACGCTTTAGCGTTTATGTGGCCTTTGTCCCAAGCAAAAAAGAGGATATAGAGCCTGCATTTGTGCTTGATAACGGAAGAAAGCATGTAGAAATAGACAAGGAAACAGGTCTTTTGAAATCCTACAAAATAAACGGCGTTGAATACATAGGAAAGGGCTTTGGCCTTTGCTTTTTTGACGACAATGCCGACCCTTGGGCAATGGGCAAGGACCAGCTTGTAAAATTAGGCACAAACGAAAAGCGCTTTACACTCTCCAAGCAACCAAGTGGAGTTTTTGAGGGTATGAAAAGCCTGCAGGTTATCGAAAATGGCGATATCTATTTAGGAATTGAATCATTTTTTGAGTGCCAAAGCACCCGGGCAAGAATACTCTATAAGATATATAAAAATAACGACGATATTGATATAGATATCACTCTCTTTATGGGAGATATAAACAAGGTAGTTAAGCTTTGCGTGCCATTTACCAAGGAGGGCACTCTATTGGGTCAAACCGCCTTCGGCACAGAAAAGCTGTTTATGGACGAAAGGGAAAACGTTGCCCAGCGCTTTGTGGCTATGGATTTAGGCGGACCCTGTGTCGCTCTTTTTAATAGCAGCGTATACGGCAGCCATTACGAAAACATCAAGCTTTATATGTCCCTTGCTCGCGGCGTAACCTACTGCGCCCACCCTATCGGACAAAGACAGCTTATCCCGGCTGACAGGTTTACCAAAAAGGTTGACCAAGGGGAAAACAGCTACTCATTTAGGCTTTCGGTTGTGGAAAGAGGTCAGCTTGAAAGAAAAGCTGACGAGTTTACCAAAAAGCCCTATGCGTTAAATATTTTCCCTGTGCCACAAAGCTCTACACAGATAAAGGGTCTTGAAATTTCTCTTTCCGGAGATATAATTTCAATGCCTATGGTTAAAAAGGCATACGGCAGGGATGCGGTTATATTCCGCCTTTTGAACAATACAGAAAACAGCGTGGACAGCCAGCTTACTGTAAACGGCAAGGTCATCGACCTGTCCTTTGGCAGGTACGAGGTTAAAACCGTGGTTTACGAAAAAGGCACCCTTACCGAATCCTACGAACTACTGATTTAAGGAGAAAGAAAATGGAACTAAAGATTATTAGCTTTAATATAAGATACGGCGACGACGAGGGCGGCAACGCAATAAGCGAGCGCGCCCCAAGGCTTGCCCAGGTAACAAGCAAGTACGATGCAGATGTTATCGGCTTTCAAGAATTTACACCACCCTGGGAGGAGCAGGTTGCAAAATTCTACCCCGATTACGAAATGTTTATGAAATATCGCTCCGTAAAGGAGCTGGAGGCTGCTCCTATTCTTTGGAAAAGGGACAGATTCGAGCTGCTTGACACAGGCTACTTTTGGCTATCAAGTACACCAGAGGTGGAATCCCGTGGCTGGGACGAGCTTTATAACTGCTGGCGTATGTGCCAATATGTAACCCTTAAGCACAAGGAAAGCGGAAAAATCTTTACCTTTATGAACACCCACTTTGGATTTGGGGACAAGGGTCAGATAGGCAGCGCAAGGCTGATTTCCGATTATAGCAAGAAAATTTCAACCTATCCAACCTTTGTAACAGGGGACTTTAATATGACACCCGAAAGCCTTGGCTACGGCGAGATGATAAAGCATTTTACCGACGCAAACGCAGCCACAGCCAATGACCGCCGCACCACCTACCACGGCTACGGCACGGTAAATGACGCACACATTGACTACTGCTTTATAGACGGCAAAATAAAGCCCCTGTCCTGTAAAATCATTGATGAAACAGTAGACGGCAAATACCCCTCCGACCACTACGGACTCTTTGTAAAATTAGAAATATAAAAAAGGAACACCGTCTCAACCATCAAAAAATATGTGACGGTCTTGAAATAGATATAAGAGAGTTTTTTAACTCCCCACTATTCGACAATCTTAAACAGGAAATAAAATAGGAGAGCATATGAAAAGAATTTTAGCAATATTTGCGACCCTGTGTCTTTTAATCAGCCTTGCTAGCTGTGACAAAGCACCAATGGACAACGTAATAGATAGCCTTTCATCCAGCGGCTTTGAATGTGTGGAATATTCAGAAAGGCAAATAAGTGATATGGAGCAGCAAATTGTAACGCTGGGCTACAATACGCAAGAGGGAATAAGCAGAGTGAACCACGCAGTAAAGCACCAAAACGGAAAGATGTACTGGGTCTACGTTTACGAGATGGAAAACCCTAACGATGTTAATATTCTGATTGAAAAGCACGTTTTACCCGGCGGTAGCAAATACAAGGCAGGTGGCAATATTTTAGCCTTTGGAAACGCTGCTGAAATAGAAGGTCTACCAATATAACAAAAAGCAGAGCTTGTGAAGTGAACCCCATTTAGTTCACTTCAGCTCTGCTTTTTATTCTGTTAAATTAATTATCCTAAGCCCAAAAAACACGCACCCCATAAAAAGCTCCTCACAAAATTTGGTATACTCATTTTAAGTATACTTATAACATTATAGCATAAATTAATCTTAAAATATACTTAAAATAAGATATTTTGAGGTTTTTATGAGAAACAAGGAAAACAAGCACCTTGGAATTGAAATCGACAAGGAGCTACATTACAAGCTACACTACATTTCTAAGTATTATGGCAGAAGCGCAAATGGCGAAATTTTATTTCTTATAAGACAGGCAATCAAGGATTTTGAAAAAGCCGAGGGGGAAATTGCCCTTCCACCAAAGAACGAGGGCTGACAAAATGTAAAAATAAAAAGCTCGGAAAATGAGTGATGTTCTTAGCGGAGAATTTAAAAGCACCGCTAAGTGCTAGCATCGCATTTGACCGGTCAAATACTTTATGGGCTAAGCCCAAGCCCATATACGTGAACCCCCAAAGCTCATGCTTCGCTTCGGGGAACCCCTACACAAGCAGAAAGAGCAAACACGCAAGAAGAAAATCTTGTATGTCTGCTCTTTTTTCTGTTCGTTTTAGTTTAGAGTTATGAGGTTCGCTTTCGCTCACCGTTATGAGCTTGCATAGCAAGCGTTATGATATGATTGCCCATCTAACCTATAGCTTGGCGAAGCCAATCATAACGATACGAAGTATCTCATAACTCATAACTTGCCCGTAAGGGCAATCATAGTTTAGCGTGAATACTCTGTTAAGAGTATCACGCTATTTCCGAGCTTTTATTTTTTGATTAGTACAAGTCGGTGGTTTCCGCCGTAGTCCTTGTAGATTTTATATGAGGAGATTTTGCCATCCTTTTGGATTTTGGCAAGGGACGTGTCTATTATTTCCCCTTGGTCGTAGCCAAATTCAATAAGCATTGTGCCGCCGTCGTTTAGGTAGGAAAGCCCGTCTGTTATAAGGAAGTTAACAAGGTCAAGCCCGTTTTCCCCGCCGTCAAGGGCAAGGACAGGCTCCTTTTTTACCTCTGGGGAAAGTGCGTCTATATCCCCTGTCGGAATATAGGGTGGGTTAGACACAATAAGGTCGTATTTTTTATCCCTTGGCAGGCTTCTTATATCGCTATTTATAAGGCTACACCTTGCGCCGAGGTGCGCTGCATTTTTTTCAGCCACTAAAAGGGCATCGCTTGAAATGTCTACAAGGTCAACCTCTATGCCCACCTCAAGGGAAAGGGTAATGCCTATACAGCCGCTGCCTGTGCAGAAATCCGCAACCTTGTCCTTTGGCTTTATTACCTCAAGGGCTTTTTCCACCAAAAGCTCCGTGTCGGGTCTTGGTATTAAGCAAGCGGGAGTAACAAAAAACTCTCTGCCAAAAAACCCCCATTTACCAAGTATATATTGTAGTGGCTCTCGCTCCTTGCGGCGCAAAAGCAGATTTTCAAGCTGTGCGCTTTCAAAATCCCTGTTTCTTTCCAAAAGAAGTCGGGCAGGGGTAATGTCAAAAAGCTGACAAATTATAGCTTGCGCCTCAGCCTGTGGGTCGGGTGCGCCATAGCTCTCTAATTCATTAATTAATTCTTGATATTTCATATTTTTTCCTATTAAAAATGCGACACAGGGTCGCATTTTTTATTATTTTTCCGAGTCGGCACTAAGAGAAGAGCCATCAACCTCTTGTTGGTCATCCTCTTCTTGCACATAGCCGTCCTGATATTTTTCATCTTCCTTAAGATACGGGTCTAAAACGCCGTGGAGCATAGAGTTTAGCTGAGTTGAATACCCCTCTACTGTTTCACTGTAATCACATGCTACAAGTGAAAAAAGAGACAAGACAACTATTAAAATTGCAATAATTCTTTTCATTACAGCTTCCTCCCTGCATTATTTAATATTATTTTATCATTTTAACAAAATATTGTCAATAACTTTATTGACTTTACGCCCTTGTAATGATAAAATACAAGGGTAAGCATTCTTACAATTAACCCCACAGAGGAGACTTTTATGAAAAAAATTAAGTTTGGTATTATTGGCTTTGGCTGCAGAAGCTACGGCATGACAGAAATACTTTTGGGCTTTGACGATATTGAAATCACAGCCGTATGCGATAAATATGAGGATAGGGTTGAAAACGCGCAAAAGCTTGTTAAAGAAAAGAAGGGTAATGTGCCCTTTGGCACCTGCGACTACAAGGAGCTTTTGACCTCCGGCCTTTGCGAGGCTGTTTATATTGCTACCGACTGGGAAATGCACTCTCCTATTGCTTGCTTTGCTATGGAGCAGGGCGTTAGCGTAGCTATGGAGGTTGGCGGCGCTTACACCGTTGAGGAGTGCTGGAGCCTTGTTGACACCTGGGAAAAAACCAGAGTGCCGTTTATGTTTATGGAAAACTGCTGCTACAACAGAGATGAGCTTTTGGCAACAGCCATTGCAAGAAAGGGGCTTTTCGGCAGAATCGTGCATCTTAGCGGCGCATACGCACACGACCTGCGTACAGAGGTAACAGGCGGCAAGGAGAACAGACACTACCGTCTTAGAAACTACCTTGCAAGAAACTGCGAAAACTACCCAACGCACGAGCTTGGCCCTATGGCTAAAATCCTTGACATCAACCGCGGAAACAGAATGGTTTCTCTCGTTTCCGTTGCATCTAAATCCTTTGGCATGGAGCAGTTTGTTGAGGATAGACGCGACACAATCGTAAACAAGGACCTAATCGGCGTTGACTTTGCACAGGGCGACATTGTAAACACAATCATCACCTGTGAAAACGGCGAGACAATGACGCTGAAATTAGACACGTCCCTGCCTCGTTCCTACTCTCGTGAGTTCTGTGTTCGCGGCACAAAGGGTCTTTACGAGCAGGATATAAACGGCGTTTATTTTGACGGTCAGCCGGAATTCTGGACAAGGCTTGAATACATAGACAAGTATAGAGATACAGCAAACAAGTACAGCTCAATGCTTCCAAACGCATGGCAGGAAATCACTAAGGAAGCCCTTGAGGCAGGCCATGGCGGAATGGACTATGTAGAGCTTCGCGATTTTGTTGACAGGCTAAAATCCGGTGAGGAAATGATGTGCGACGTTTACGATGCCGCTGCCTGGATGGTTATAACAGCCCTTTCCGAAAAGTCAATCAAGGAGGGTGGCGCACCACAACAAATTCCTGACTTTACAAGAGGCGCATATAAGACAAGACCAAGCGCAGACGTGCTTACCTTTAACGAGTACAAGGAATAAAATACAAAAAGGAACAGAAAATTCTGTTCCTTTTTCTTTGCCCTTGTTTTTACCTTGCTCCGTTTTTGATTTGCTTTTCCAAAAGCTCCGCCTCGGAATCGGTTAAAAGCTCCTCAACAGAGCATAGGGTGGTTTTTTCCATAAGTGCCTTTGAAGCTATAATCGCTGCGCCTATAACAGCTGCGCTGCCGAAAATGCATAATGTTGCCTTGGCAAGAGAAAGGGCTATATTTTTCATTTTTTGTACCTCGTTTTTTGGTTTATTATGCCAAGCGGGGGTCCTTTATATGCGTGTTTTTTGAATGTTGCCAAAAAATTTACATTATTTCGTTGAAAAAAAATATATAATATGTTAAAATATAATGAAATTCAAGGTTGTAAGGGGGATATTATGGCAGGAAAACGAGTTTTGGGCGTTGATTTTGGCGATGCAAGAACAGGTCTTGCCCTATCTGACCCAAGTGGATTTTTGGCAAGCGGCATCGGCTGTATCAAAAGCGGCAGCTTTCTTAAAACCGCAGAAGAGGTTATACGTGTTGCCAAGGAAAAGGACGTGCGCCTTATTGTGCTTGGGCATCCAATCAATATGAACGGCACAATCGGTCCGAGGGCTGAAAAGGCAGAGGCGTTCGGAAAGCATCTTACGGAGCTTTGCGATATCCCTGTTTTGCTTTTTGATGAAAGGCTTTCTACTGCCAACGCCCATGTTATGCTAAACAGTACAACCATTAAGGGGCAAAAGAGAAAGGAAATTATTGACGAAATGTCAGCTTCCTTAATTTTGCAAAGTTATCTTGATAAGGAGAGAGCTAATGGATAAAAACAAGTCCTGCCGTTCAAATCAGGTGGGTGGTCAAGCGGTTATTGAGGGTGTTATGATGAAAAATGGCACCAAGGTTTCCTTGGCTGTCCGCAAGGATGACGGCACAATTGAAATAAAGAATAGTGAGTTCCATCCTGTAAAGGAGAAGCATAAGTGGCTGGGTTGGCCTCTTATCCGTGGAATTGTGGGCTTTTTCGAGTCATTAAAGCTTTCCTTCCGCACCCTTTCGGACTCCACAGAAATGCTGGGGCTTGAGGACGAGGAGGACAAGAAAAAGGAGGAGAAAAAGGGTGGCGGCACTCTTGTGCTTATGGGTATTTCCTTAGTGCTTGGTCTTGCCCTTGCCGTTGTGCTGTTCACGCTTTTGCCAACCTACCTTTCCGGTCTTATTGCAGACGCGCTGAAGCTGGACAAGGAAGCAGGGTACTATTTCTTTGCCCTAGCCGGCATGGAGGGCGTTATGAAGATTATTATCTTTATTGCCTACCTGTTTTCCGTTTCCCTAATGAAGGACATCAGACGCACCTTTCAGTATCACGGAGCAGAGCATAAGTCAATTGCCTGCTTTGAAAGCGGTATGGAGCTAACACCGGAGAACGCAAAAAAATGCACCCGCTTCCACCCTCGCTGCGGCACAAGCTTTATGTTTGTAATGGTGCTTCTTGGTGTCATTCTCGGTATGTTCATTCCCTTTGACGGATGGCTGAGGGCGCTTATCAGAATTGCCATTTTGCCCATTGTAATGGGTCTTGGATATGAGTTTATTATGTTTGCCGGCAAGCACCAAAACTGGTTTACAAAAATGCTTTCCGCCCCCGGTCTTTGGATGCAGAGAATCACTACTAAGGAGCCGGATGAATATCAGCTTGCTATTGCAATTTGCGCAATCAAGTCCTCAATGCCCGATATGTTTCCGGACTTTTCTCCCGAGGAATACTATATAACAAGGGAGCAAAACAAGGGTCACATTGCCTACGAGGAGCCTAAAAAGGAAAAGAAGAAAAAGGGCAAGGACGAAGCAGAAAACAGCGAAAATCAATAACAAAAAAGCGACCCTGTGTCGCTTTTTTCTATTTTATATGTGCTTTTTAGCTCGCTTATCCCCCTTGGGAGATGTACTGTCAGCCGTTTAATAAATATTAAACAGAAAAAAGGCTTGCAAAACGCAAGCCCTTTTTAATTAGATATCCATTTTGTTAAGAAGCTCTTTAAGATTCTTAATCTCTGTTTCTGTAAGAGTGATACCCTTACCGAGCTTGTCATGAGATTCCTGCCATGCACGAATGTCGTAAACAGGCTCACGCTCGTTCCAGCTAATAAGGTTAACTTCCTTAACCCAGCCGTTGTTGCTGTCGGAAACAGATCCAAAATTCTTAACGATTTCAAACTTGAATTCTGCCATTTTTCTCTCCTCCTGTGCAAAATTCGAGTGCATATAGCATACTCTTGTTGCCCTTATTTTAGCATATATATTATATAATTTCAATATATAAATATAAAAATATTGGAAAAATTTGAAATTTTTTTGAATTTTTTCTATTTTCTTACCTTTTTCACCCTTAAAGTGTCAGTAATTTCCAAAATTTGCTTACCGCAAAGCTCTTTTTCGTCCTGTCCAAGCACCACAAACGGCTCATCTGAGTCTATTTCAATGCTTAGCGAAACGTCTTTAAGCCGAGGAAGTGTGCTTTTAAGACTTATCGTAACTATATCTCCGTCCTCTGAAGCATCTAATGACGCGCCCTCGTATTTCATAATATATTTAACGGCATCATTAAAGGATGCAATCCAAATCTTGTTTTCCAGGGCAAGCCTTGCAAGATACTCACATTCAAAGACAAATGTGCTTTTTTTCTGCGCGTGGAACTTGTCCTCTTGCTTTTCGGTTATCCAGTGGTTAACCTGTACACTCCAGCCACCGTTTTCAATAACGCTGTCAATGTGGCGCTTATAGTCCTCGTTTTCCTTGTCAAGGGTTGCTGTAAAGGTGCATACATCAAGCCAATCTATCTCTTTGGGGATATTTAGTGCGTCGTTTCCGTTGCGCACAGCCATATAGTAGTCCTTAAGCGTTGCCCTGCCCTCCTTGTCGCTGCCGCCACCGGGCGTTGCGTAGGTTATAAGCTCCTCGTCGGGATAGAGCGCCTTAAGCCTTTCGTAGGTAAGCCTTGCGTCATTTTCCAAAAGCTGTCTTGGGGTTTCGGAATTAAAGCAAATGCAGTGGTCAAGAGAGTGTCCGCCTATATCGTACCAGCCCTCTTTTATGGCATCCTGCCACATAGAAATAAGCCCCTCGTGCAGAAAATTTACGGTTTGAAAGCTGGTGGCTTTGATTTTTACACCTGTTTTCTCGTAAATTTCCTTAAACAGGTCTATCGTAAAAAGAGTAGACTCCCTGTAGCAGCCGTCATCAAATGTAAGAGTATAAGCGCCCCTTGCGCCACCCTTATATGGGCAAAGCCTAATATTCATAAAATCCCCCCCTGATATGATTTTCTTTACTCAATTTTACCATTTTAGCCCTCTTATGTCAATAAATGCTTTATATTTTTTATATAAATAGAAAAATTTATTTTTGGTTAAAAATCCTTGTAAACCCAATAACCACAAGGCTTTTTAGATAAAAAATACGCGGAAAAACCTTGTTATTTTGAAAAAATTGAAAGCCACACAAAAGGAACGCACCCCCCCATCGTAGGGGCAGATTCCATATCTGCCCGTTGAAAGATAAAAATCGCAGGGCAGGGGCGTATCTCTCATCGAAAATTCTCAAGGCAGGTCTTTCTTCAAAGCCTCCCTTGTTAAAGGGAGGTGGCATTTTCGAGAGAAAATGACGGAGGGATTGTGGTCCTCACACAAATGAAACAATCCCCCCTCCACTATCGTGGCTCTCCCCCCTTTCACAAGGGGGGCTTTTAAAAGAGATTGTTATCTATATTTATTTCAAAAGAGAGGTTTGTAC
>JAFVTH010000007.1 GCA_017503285.1 Clostridia bacterium
GGGAGCCAATAACAGAAAAAGTCGAACACAGGTTCGGCTTTTTTTGTTATACGACCCACTGCGTAGGTCGTAACCAATCTTTCTTTGAAAGATGTGGTTCACGCTTCGCGTTAGCTTCGCAATTACAAATTGATATTCTGGAATTTATTGATTAAATCGCTATTTTATGATACAATGCAATCAGTATAATACAAGAGAGGAAAATCCTATGTTCATTACAAAAAAGTTTATCGAGAAGGTGCATGTGGCTTTTGACGAATTAAACTATCATGAAACTAAAAAATTGGATTTCGATGCATTTAACAAGGCTGCCACAAACACTTTAACACACGCCAAAGAGTTGTCGGATGCAATAAACACGGTTCGAATATATCAATTTTGCCTTAAAAGGTGGAATAAGATAGAAAGAATGTTTAATAAAAAATTACATTTATTTAACGAGTTTCAGTATGAAGGAAGAGCATTAATTGAAACTGTTACAGATGAAGAAGCCTTAGGAGTGTATTACATAACAAATGGTATTAACGGCGAAGAATGGGATATAGTTGTAGCAAGCCAGTCTTTTGAAGAAGAAATGTTTGCCATAGGATTAAAGTCTGGCAAATTTACTGTTTTTGATGATGGAAATTATTATATTAAGTATTCCAAAATGTCTTTATCCAAAATGAAATTATTTGACAGCAAGAATGATTGCTTGGCAAACATTGTTTTAAGCAAAGGCTTAGGCATTTTTTTAGAAAATAACAAAACTAAATATGAGCTTGTTGAGTACGAAGGCTTTATAGGAATATATGATAAAAAATATATCGAAAACCTACCCGACACTAGCTTGATAGATAAAAAAGAACTTCACGCTATTATAGAATGGGATATGCTGGCGAAAAATTCAAAGCTAGGTGCTGCTAGATTAACTGTATTTGATGAAGATGCAGATTTAGAAATGCTAATGCTTTTCTCAACTAGCACATTTTTACTTTTTAATGAATATATTAGAGCTGAAAAAAGAAACACACTAATAGGATTTTTAGTGTGTAAAAGAGCATTTTTTCAACCTTAAATAAAAACTTCTTGTTATTCCTCTGCTAGAGTCGACCCGATCCGTTAAGTGCTTTTTTAGAAACGTGCACCATTAGGCAGTCTTTTTGTTGACTTGATAATTATTGTTATGCTATAATTAAGATATAAAAGCTGAAAGGAGCTTGAATTTATGAGTATAGCAGTGTTGCAAAAATGTCTTTATATTTCAAATACCTATGTTGAAAAATACACAAAATCCCGTAAGCTAAACCAGGATTATAGTGTAAAGGAGGGCTGGCTTGTCGTTGGTCTTGAGGACCCCACATATGGATACAGACCCTGTTATAATGACTACAAAAAGAAGCCTATTTTCTATATACCGCGCACCTATGATGGACTTCCGATAGTTGGAGTTTGTTATCGTGCAGGAGATTCGTTTTTCAACGAATATGGCACAAGCGAGGCTCCTAATATTTGCTATCATGAGGAAAATATGCTGATGCTTCAGCCCTCACGCCTTGGCTATGTATCATATTTTAGCGATGTGGATTGTAGCTATCTTATTTGGGAGCGTTGTCTTTTGCAGTATAAGATAAGCATAAATCCAAGCCTAACCCTGCTTGAAAATATGGCACAGGCGCAGGGCTATAACACCACCTTCAGATACGCTTCAATAGGCAAGCTGGTTATAGCTTACGACGAAACAAGGAGGTTCTGGGACGGCAAAATGAGGACCCAGACCACAAGAGATGAGGCAAATTTAACGGTTGTGCCCACAAGTGGCGAGGCTAAATTTGCGGAATATCGTGTGGGAAAATACATAAGCAGTGACGAAAGCTATAGATATTGGCACAGGAGTGTTGACTCCGACACGCGAGACTACTTCGATAAAAACAGCTCCGTGTTTGGCTGGGTAAAGCGCGCATATGGGGAAACAAAAATAACCCTGCCTAATTTTGCGATTGTTTCTTTGAACGAAACCAGCGAAAGAATTGACGTTAGCTACCCGGATGACCCAAGCTCAAAATACAGAACCTAATATTGCTGTTGCAATCATATAATTTGTGTGATAAAATAAAGAAAAAAGGACGGTTTTAATTATGTCAAAGTTTCCTGTACCACAGAATATGAGATATTGCGGAAATTGCGTTTATTGGGAGGGGGAAAGAACCTTCAATACCTTTTTTGGCAGAGCAGAGACTGAAAGAGACGCAAGAGGCAGATGCAGCAACATGCGCGGTATGTTCAATTGCACATGCTCCTGGCAGCAGAGCTGTCATGGCTTTGAAAAGCACCCGATTGTAAAGAGATAGGAGAGACAAATGATAGATTTTAATAATGCGAAATTTGTAAAGCTAAGAGCCGTTGGCAACGATACATATTCCAGAACAATTGGGGGGCTTCTTGTGGAGGGCGAGGAAATTATTTCCACCTATAAGGGCATACGTGACGGAGCAGTTTTTACAAACAAAAGGATTATAGCCATAAACGCGCAGGGGCTTACCGGCACAAAAAAGGATTTTACATCCTTGCCATACAGCAAGATACAAGCCTTTTCGGTGGAAACTGCAGGACTATTGGACCTTGATAGTGAGCTTGACCTTTGGTTTTCCGGCATTGGTGCAGTAAGGCTTGAATTTGTAAGGGAAGCAAATGTTTCCGAAATTTGCAGAATAATATCTGAAAGAGTATTATAAATAACAGACACTCCCCCGGGGATTTTGGGGGAGTGTATTTTTTATTGTTGACTTAAAAGTAAAAAAATGCTAAAATATAAAATGGATTAATATTTATAATATTAAAAAGGAGGGTGTCCTTGATGACAAAGAGAATAATTTGCATTTTTCTTCTTCTTTTAGGGCTTGTTTTGGCTTTTGTGGGCTGTAATGACACGCCGGAGCCGGTTATGAAAACCATCAGAGTTCAATACAGGGCAACCTCTGGTGGCTCTATACAAGGGGCAAGCATTATTCAGCACAAAGAGGTAGAAGAGGGCACTATTGCCTATTTCGATATGGTTACCGCCGTTGAGGACGAGGGATATCGCTTTGTTGGCTGGAGCGACGGGAAAAAGGAAAAGTTCCACAAGGCTGCTCTTACAGAAAGCGCAGTTATAACCGCGCAGTTTGAAAAGGTTGAAAACGTTATAATCAATTACAAGGCGTCAGAGGGCGGACGTATTGCCGGCACAACAACGCAGATTATAGAAAAGGGCGGCACAACAGCACTTGTTGAGGCAAGGGCAAACCAGGGCTATCGCTTTGTTGGCTGGAGTGACGGCGTTACCGAGGCAACAAGAACCGACCTTGCAGATAGTGACAAAACTATAACAGCTATGTTTTCCGATAAGGTAAAAGTTACCTACAAGGCAGAGGAGGGCGGCAGCATCCTTGGCGAGGCAACGCAAAGCCGTGTTATCGGCACAAAAACCAATCAGGTGCAGGTTGTTACCCAAAAGGGCTATCGCTTTATCGGCTGGGACGACGGCAGCATGGACGTCAGAAGAGCAGATATAGCCACAGATGAGGTTGTTTATACTGCAAAATTTTTAAGATACTACACCTTAGAGGTTACATACGATAGCGAAAGAGGCATTTTAGAGGGCTCAACGCACCAAAATGTTGACAAGGGCGCTCTTTGCACCACCGTCACAGCCAACCCGAGAGAGGGCTACGACTTTGTTTGCTGGAGCAACGGCAGCAAAGACCCGGAGCTTTCCATTGAGCTGTTTGAGGATACGGTAATAGAGGCGCTGTTCAGCTACGAAAGCAGCGGCTTGCCTGTAATTTCCATTGACACAATAACCGGCGAGGATGTTGTGTCCAAGGTAGAATATATAGACTGCGTAATTTCCGTTTTCGACACCGAGGGTGATTATCATATTTTCAATCAAGACGCACAAATCCGAGGCAGAGGAAACTCCACCTGGGGCTGGGAAAAGAAGCCATATAAGTTTAAGCTTGATATGAAGCGTGACCTGTTTGGCTTTGGCGCGGCTAAGGACTGGGTGCTTATGGCAGACTACGGCGACCAGAGCCTTTTAAGAAACTGCCTTGCATATCAAACCGCAAAGCAGCTGGGCGCCCTTGAAAGCACTACCGATTGTCAGTCGGTTGAGGTTTATCTGAACGGAAAATATCACGGCATCTATCTCTTGTGTGAGCAAATTGAGGTAAATGAAAACCGTGTTGATATCAGCAAGGATACCGGCATTATAAACGCAGGATTTCTTGTAGAAATGGACGGCTGGGCTGGCTCGTATAACGAGAAAGACCCCTTTGTTGGAGCAGGGGACCCACTAAACACAGGAAGAAAATACACTATTAAGGCGCCGGATTACGATGAGCTTACCGACGCGCACAAGAATTATATTGCCGGCTACCTTACCGGTTGTATAAATTTGATTTTTGACGAGGATAGCGACTACTCCCAAATAGAAAGTCTGATGGATCTGCAAAGCTTTGCAGAGTCCTATATCATTGGCGAGCTGTTTAAGTGCGCCGACCTTGACTATTCAAGCTTCTATATGTACAAGGACGTAGATGGCAAGCTTGTTTGCGGCCCTGCCTGGGACTATGATATGGCTTGCGGCAACTCTAACCATAAGGGTGGAGATGTAAAGAGATACGATTACCTTTGGGCAAAAAATAAAAACCCTTGGTATAACGGACTTATGAAGCACCCTGAGTTTGTAGAGCTTGTTTCAAAAACTCTTTACGAGAACGAAAAGCTGATTACGGACACAATAAATAGCATTTACGATTATGCATACGATCACAAGGCAGCCTATGAAAAGAACTTTACAAGATGGGATATTCTTGGACAGCAGGTTGGCTTTAACCCTTGGGAAATTGCAAATCTAACCACCTGGAGCGCGCATGTTGAGTACACAAGAACCTTTTTGAAAAACAGCATGGCATTTCTTAAGAAAACCTATCCGTATACTCCGCCGATAGAGGGCGAGTAGGACAATATAAATATTAGCAACAAGGAGAGAAAAATGGATCAAAAACAAACAAAGCAAATAGGAAGAATGGTTGTAGGAATCATCGCTGCGGTGGCGTTTTTTGCCTGCATAGTGCTGATGCTGAAGTGGGAGCCGTTTGTTGGTAATATAGTTACCTGCCTGATGATGACTGTGGCTATGGTTTTACTGGCACTGGGCAAAACAAAGGTGGCAGGAGTGCTCACCATCGTTTCTTGCGTTGGACAGCTGATAGAGATAATTTTTACATTTTCTCGTGGTAGAAACTACGAGGACTTTGTAGCGATTACGGCTTTGGGCGTTTGCGCAGGACTTGCTTTTGCCGGTGTGGCAATGCTTAAGCCAAGGCTCAAGGGACTTGCTTGGATCTTGCCGGGCATAGCTTTAATATGCAAGATAGTTGCCAATACAACCTACGAATACCACCGTTGGTGGGGCGAAAATGTTTGGTATGACGGGCTTGAAAGGTGGTATTACCAAATGGATGGCTATATCTTTGGCAAATATAGCTTCTGGATTTTTATAGGTGCAGCGTGTATGGTAGCGCTGGCTTGCACCCTTTCAAGGGTTGAGGAAACGAAAGCAGCAGTGCCAAACAGACAAATGCCAATGGCAGGACAAGTAACAACAGGGGGAACATCAACAATGGATGGAATACAACAACCAAACACTCAACCGGTAGCCTATGACCAATACACAGGCAGACCGATTTATGGCTATGACCAATACACAGGTCGCCCAATTTATGGCTACGACCAATACGGCAGAACAATTTACGGCTTTGACCAAAACGGATACCCAATTATCGGCTTTGACCCTAACGGCTATCCAATCTACGGCTACGACCAGTACGGTCAGCCAATCTACGACCCAACAGCACCGGTGGGCGCAAGCGAGACCTGGAACGAAACTGCACGCAAAAATGCAGAGGAGGACCTTGAAAAGATTAAGCTTAAGAAATACAAGTCGGGGCTTCTCAGACTTATCATTCTTAACATTTTCACCCTTGGCATTTACAAGCTTTACTGGATTTTCAAAACAACTAAATTCATAAACCAATACGACACACTTAGCGCAAAAAGAGACCCCGGCATGAACGTTATCCTCTGCGCCTGCGTTCCCTTCTATGCAGCATACTGGATGTTCAAAACCATCACCAGCCTTGAGAGCATGGCAGACGAGGGCGTTGGCACAACAAGCGCGGCGCAAATGGTTGCTATATTTGACATTGTTGCACCGCTTGCAACATGGATGTACGCGCAGGACAGAATCAATATGCTTATCGACGGTCAGCTTGAAAGACAGCTTGTTGACTTTACAAAGTGCAAGGGCAGTCCTGTATGGGCATTCCTTCTTTCATTCTTTACCGGTGGACTTTTGGGCTTCTTCTGGACACTCAAGGTTGCAAAGGCAATCGAGGAAACAGCAGAGTTTACACTCTCTCCTTTTATGTGGGCACTCCTTGGCGTCATCTTCCCGCCCGCAAATATGTTCTTTGCACTAAAGGTTGGTAAGGTGCTTGACAGCCGCAGCACAAGAAAGTGCGCGCATATTGCAATCGCAAGTGCAATGGTGCCATCTCTACATATGGCAATTCTTCAAGAAAGAATCAATTTAGACTAATAAAAACCAAAACATAAGACACAGGGTGCGCCCTGTGTCTTTTTAATATTGTTTAGATTGAATTAATATTAATAGTTATAATGTATGATAGAATGGTGTCGAAAAACTTGACATTTTAGCAAAAATATAGTATAACTAAATAGGCCTTGTTATATAAATATAACAAGAAAAATCTTGAAGGGAGCTTTATATGGGTACAAAACTTCTTGACGGTAACGGACTTAAGCGTATGCTTCTTGGCGGACAAGATGGTTTAAGGGCACAAATTGAAGCTATAAATGATTTAAATGTTTTTCCCGTGCCGGATGGTGACACAGGCACAAATATGGCAAAGACAATTGAGGGCGGTATATCAAAAATTCTCCCTCTTGAAAATAAAACAGTAGGACAGATAATGGGTGAGTTTTCTAAGGGTGCGCTTTTTGGCGCAAGGGGAAACTCCGGCGTTATCCTTTCACAATATTTTAAGGGCGTTGCCCTCTATCTTGAAAACAAGGATGTGGCAAGCCCATGTGACCTTGCCGAGGCGTTTATTTCCGGCACCGAAAGGGCGTACCACGCAGTTGCCAACCCTGTTGAGGGCACTATGCTTACCGTCTTTAGAGAGGGCGCAGAGTACGGCAGGGACAAGGTGGAGTGCGCCGAGGATGTGGAGGCTCTGCTTGAATACATAATTGATGAGTCAAAAAGGTCACTTAACAAAACCAAGGAGATTTTGCCTGCCCTTATTGAGGCGGGTGTTGTGGACTCCGGGGGTATGGGCTATCTTTGCTTCCTTTCCGGTATGTATAGTGGCATTTGCGGCGAGGAAATCAAAATAGATTCCACTACCGAAAAGCAAGAGAGCGTAAACTACGATTTGTTTACTGCCGATTCCGTTTTGGAGTTTGGCTATTGTACCGAATGCTTGGTTAGGCTGCAAAACGCAAAGGGTGGTATATCATCCTTTGATAAGGACGCATTTACAAGGGAGCTTGAAAATAAGGGCTGTGATTCCATCGTTATTTTGACCGATGGCGACGTTTTGAAGCTCCACGCACATACAATGACACCAAGCGACATACTTACTATGTGTCAGCGCCATGGCGAATTTTTGAATGTTAAAATTGAAAATATGTCCCTTCAGCACTCCGAAAAAATCGAAAACAAAAAAGGACCAAAAAAGCAGTACGGCATAGTTACCGTTGCCACAGGAGATGGCTTTAAGGCACTGTTTTCCGACCTTGGCGCAGATGTGGTTATTGACGGCGGACAAACAGGCAATCCCCCTGCAAAAAGCTTTCTTTCAGCCTTTGAGGCGCTGAACTGCGATAATATAATAGTTTTGCCAAACAATAAAAACATTGTTTTAACAGCTACACAGGCATCAGAGCTTTGGGGCAAGGGAAATGTTACCGTTATTCCTACAAAAACTCTTTGCCAGGGCTACTCGGCTCTTACAATGTTTACTGAGGCAATAGAGGACTTAGATGAGCAAATTGCAGGCATGAGCGGTGCTATAGATATGGTTGCATCCTGCGAGATAACCGAGGCTATAAGAGATGCCCATATAAACGGTGTAGAGGTAAAAAAGGGTCAGACCATCGGCGTTTTGGATGGGGAGCTTGTGTGCGCCCTTGATAATGAGCTGGAGGCAATAATCGAAACCATAAAAGAGGTTGAGGACCTTTCTGACCGTGAGATTTTGACTGTGTTTGTCGGAAACGGCGTTACAGACGACGAAAGAATAGAGGCTGTTACTGCAATTGAGGAAAAATTTGACCACCTGTCCGTTGAGGCAGTTATCGGCGGTCAAGAGGTTTATAGATACTTAATTTCTGTGGAGTAATTTATGAAGAAATATAAAATTGCAATAGATGTTATGGGTAACGACAGCGCCCCCGAGGTTTTGGTAAACGGCGCTATTGATGCCCTTGAGGAAAACGAGGAGCTTGAGGTTGCGCTTTTCGGTAATGAGGAAATTATAAGGGCTGTTCTTCAAGAAAGAGAGGCAGACATAGCAAGAGTTGAAATTATCGGTACAAGTCAGGTTATAAATAACCATGATAACCCTATGGAGGCTATCTTTACAAAGACAGACTCCTCCTTGGTTAAGGCGCTTGTTGCCCTTAGCGAGAGGGAGGATATTTTAGGTCTTATTAACGGTGGCTCAACAGGCGCGCTTATAGGCGGCGCTCTTAGATATAATCCGTCAAAAGTGCCGACAAGACCGGCGCTTGCCGCAACGTTACCAAGCGAAAGCGGCGGCTTTACCTGCATTGTTGATATGGGCGCAAACATTGATTGCACCCCATCTCAGCTTGTTGGCTTTGCAAGGCAGGGCACAGAGTTTATGAGGAGATTTTATAGCATAGAAAGCCCCCGTGTCGGCTTGCTCTCCAACGGCAGCGAGGAAACAAAGGGAAATAAGCTGGTAAAGGAAACTCATAAGCTGCTAAAGGAGGCAGAGGGCATAAACTTCGTGGGTAACATAGAGGGTAACCGTGCCATCTCCGGCGACTGCGATGTTTTGGTGGCAGACGGCTTTGCGGGCAATCAGGTGTTCAAAGCATCTGAGGGTATTGCAATAAGACTTATTACCGATATTGTTAAGTACGCAAAAAAGACAGGCAGTGGGGAAATTATGGGGCTTGTAAAGCATCTAATGGGTATTTACGACTTTAGCGCCCTTGGCGGTGGCATTGTCTTGGGCGTTGGTAAGCCAATTATTAAGGCACGTGGTGAGTGTAGCAGTGACTCCATTAAAAACACATCATCAATGCTTCTAAATATGCTTAAAAACCAACATTTGTTTGAAGGAAGGGACACAAGAGATGGAAATTAAGAGAAGGGTGGCTTGCACCTCTACCGGCTGTATTGAATACGGACCCGAAAGATATAAGAGCCACAACATTGACATTATTCGCATCCATGTTCATTTTAAGGGTAAGGAATATTTAGAGGGGCTTGACCTTGACCCCGTTAAGTTCTACGAGGAGCTTGAGGCGCTTGAGGACCCAAAGAAAAACCTACCATATACATCTATGCCAACAAGAGAGGAAATTACCGCTTGCTTTGACAAGGCAGTAAGCGACGGCGTTAAGGAAATGATTGTTATTGCCCTAAGCTCCGTGCTTGGCGGCACATATAACCTTATTCGCCTTATTGCCGAGGAATATGAGGGCAAGATAGATATAACCGTTATCGACTCAAAAATCACCTGCTTTGGCGAGGGCTTGCTTGCTATAAAGGCGGCTGAAATGATGGAAAAGGGTATGCCTACCTCTCAAATTATCAAGGAAATTCACTGGATGATGGACCATCAGGAGTTTTTGGGGGTTGACGGTAAGCTTGACTACCTAATTTACAACGGCAGACTTAAGGGTGGCAAGGCGTTTATGGGTAAAATGCTTAATATTTGCCCGGTTGTTCACTTCACTCACGAGGGCGAGCTTTGTGCCCTCCAAAGCGTAAGAACACCTAAAAAGGCGCTTATGAAAACCTGCGAGGTGCTTAAGGAGCTAATAGGCGACAGGGACCCGGCAGACTATCTTCTTTGGCACACCTACACAGGCCCGTCCCTAATTAAGGAGCTTATAGAAATAGAGAAAAATTACGACATAAAAACCAACCACGAGGCAGTTATTGTTTCTCCGGTTAGTGGCTGTCACAACGGACCATGGCTTGCCGGCTACGGACTTTTGTTCCTACGCCGCGAGGATGAGGCGCTTATATGAATGATATTAAAATTGTTGAGGTAAAGAGCTGTAAGGACAGACACGATTTTGTTAACTTCCCCTTGAAGCTTTATAAAACCTGTGAGTATTTTGTTCCACCGCTATACGGAGACGAAATGGCGCTTTTCAAAAAGAAAAACGCATACTCATCTACCTGTGAATCTGTTTTCTTCCTTGCGAAAAAGGGAAAAGAGGTGGTTGGACGCATACAAGGCATTTTACAGCATCAATCTAATGAAATAAGAAACGAAAAAAGGGTTCGCTTCACCAGATTTGACTCTATAAATGAGCAGGCGGTGGCAGACGCACTCTTTGCGGCCCTTGAAAATTGGGCAAGAGAAAAGGGTATGGACACCCTGTGTGGACCTCTTGGCTATAACGATCTTGAAAGAGAGGGGCTGCTCATTGAGGGCTTTGACGAAATGTCCACCTTTGAGGAGCAGTATAGCTACAGCTACTACCCACAGCTTATAGAAAACTGTGGCTATCAAAAGGAAATTGACTGGCTGGAGTCCCAAATAAAAGCACCAAAAGAGAAAAACGATATGCTAAAAAGAGTGTCAGAGCGCGCTCTTGAAATAAACAAGCTTCACGTTGTTGACCCAAGCAAATACACAAAAAGACAGTACATAGAAACCTATAAGGAGGGTGTTTTTGAGTGTATTGACCGTTGCTATAGCCATCTTTATGGCACTGTGCCAATGACCGAGGAGTCGAAAAAGCAAATTGTAGACCAGTTTGTTATGATTCTTAACCCAAAATACCTTATCATCATCTGTGATGAAAACGACAGGGTTGTTTCCTTCGCCCTATGCCTTCCAAGCATCGGCGGTGCTTTACAAAAGAGTGGTGGCAGGCTTACAATCCCTGCCCTTATAAGACTCTTCAAGGCTATAAAAAATCCGAGAGTTGTGGACCTTGCGCTTATCGGTGTACTGCCCGAATATCAGTCCTCCGGCATTAACGCGGTTATGCTGCAGGGCATGGTGGAAAAGCTTGAGAGTGGCGAGGTTGACTACTTTGAAACAAACCTTAACCTGGAAACAAACAAGCAGGTTATGGCACAATGGAAATATTTTGACGCAAGGCAGCACAAGCGTCGCCGTGCGTACAAGAAAGGATTATAATTATGTTAGATCAGCTTAAGGAAATTTTAGGCAGAGTAAACACCGACATAGATGTTGATTCTGTAACAGAAAATACAAGGCTAACCGAGGACTTGGCTCTGGACTCTCTTTCAATTATGCTCTTTGCCCTAGAGCTTGAGGCAGCCTTTGACTTCAGATTTACCGAGCCGGTTAAATTTGAAACCGTTGGTCAGGTTTGTGAGTTCGTTAAAGGAAAAATCGAGGAATAAATATGAAAGTGCGACCCTGTGTCGCACTTTTTATATTTTTATTGACTAAAGAGCATAAAAATGGTATAATGAAAACGGAAAGCACTATTGCGGTAATTTCATTGATGGCTAAAGGGCTTTTTCTGCGCTACGGCTTAAAAAGCTGCGTCTTGCGATGCTACAAGCGCAAAGCGTTTACAACAAAGTAAAACCAAAAACAAGGGAGAATAGTATGTATTATAGACATAACCTTGACTATACCTATCCGGCAAAAAGCGATGAGCATATGATAACCGTCAAGCACCTGAGGGATACCCATTTTGACGAAAATTATGATTATATTCCAAGGGGCTTTAAGGGCTGGTTTTTAAGGTCCACCTTCTGGCTGCTGGGCAACTTTCTCGGTGTGCCTGTCTGCGCCATTCGCCACGGTGTTAAGGTGTACGGCAGAAAGAACCTGAAAAAGTATAAAAAGGAGCTTAAGGGCGGGGCAATTACCATATCAAACCACGTTCTTATGTGGGATTTCCTTTGTGTCAAAAATGCAATCGGCTTAAGGCAGCTATATTTTCCGGGCTGGAAAACTAATTTCGAGGGTCCAAACGGTCCGCTGATTCGCTGGGCAGGCGGTATTCCTGTTCCAACCGATAACTTCAGAGCCATGGCTAAGTTTGGCAGAGCCATGGATGAGGTCTTGGAAAGGGGAGACTGGCTTCACTTCTTCCCGGAGGGCTCAATGTGGTTCTACTATCCGGACATAAGACCTCTTAAAAAGGCTGTGTTCCAGCTTGCTGTAAGACACAACAAGCCCATTATTCCAATAAGCATTTCCTTCAGACCCAGAAGGGGCATAGAAAAGCTATTTGGCAAAAAGCCTCTTGCTGATGTACATATTGGGGAGCCGCTTTTCCCAAGCAAGGAGCTTGACAAAAATGAGGCAGCCGAGACATTGCGCCGTGATGCCTATAAAATCATGCAGGAGATGAACGGTATTATGCCGGGGGACCCAACCTATAACGAGGACCAATCTATCGAAAACTACAAAAGCACAATGTAAAAAATGCGACCCTGTGTCGCATTTTTCCTTTTATTAGGTTGATTTTGGCGAAAAATGTTGACTGTTTTGAAAACCTATGGTAAAATTATTATCAACAGACTGATGAACAGAATTGTATAATTCGGAGAGAAAAAATGAGAAAAATCAGCGATATTGAGTTGTTTTTATTTGATATGGACGGAACTCTTTATTTGGGGAATAGTCTATATGATTTTACAATAGAGCTTCTTGATACAATTAAGAAAAGCGGGAGAAGATATTTGTTTATGACAAACAACTCCTCTCTTAGTGTAGACGATTATATAAAAAAGCTAGATAAATTTGGAATAAAGGCAAGCTATGACGACTTTATGACATCCTCTCAGGCAGCTACCTATTATCTTGACAAGCACCACAAGGGTGCAAGGCTGTATGTTTGCGGCACAGAATCCCTTAAGAAGGAGCTAAGGTGTGGTGGCTTTGAGGTGACAGAGGATATAAATCTGGTTGATGTAATTGTAATGGGCTTTGATACAGAGCTGACCTTCAAGAAGCTACGCGATGTGTCATATTTGCTTTTAACAAGAGAGAATATACCTTATATTGCAACCAATCCCGATTATGTTTGCCCAACCGAGTTTGGTTGCGTGCCTGACTGTGGCAGTGTTTGTGATATGCTTTACAATGTATCAAGGAGAAGGCCTGTTATTACAGGCAAGCCCTCAAGTCTGATGCTGGAGCTTGCTATGGAAAAGGCAGGCTGCACAAGGGAGCAAACTGCAGTAATCGGCGACAGAATTTATACCGACATAAAAAGCGGACTAAATGCCGGAGTTACATCTATTCTTGTGCTAAGCGGCGAAACCACGCCTGAAGTCTTAGAGGCGTCAGAGGACAAGCCTCACTATGTTTTAGGGAGCGCCAAGGAAATTTTAGACATCTTGAGGGCTAAATAAAAATAAGAAAAACCAAGCCACACGGCTTGGTTTTTGATTTTCTAAACGTGAAAATTAATGTTTAAAAAACATTAAAAATATTGACACGGGTGTAAAAATGTTCTATCATAAGGCTAAGAACACAAAAAGGAGAGCTGTATGAACGAAAGGATTAAGGCGCTGTGCCGGCTTACTCTGGATGGCAAAATGTATGTTCGGCCCACCCCCGTGGCGGCGGTGGAATGTCCGGAGAATATGGGTCGCATAGAGCGTGAAGCGGATGAGCTTTGCAGATATATTATGAACCAAGAGCCCTTACTTTCGGAGCATATGGCTTTTTGCGGCAGGTTCAATTTTGACGGCAGCGTTGTAGGCGATGCCTTCAAAAGAGGCGGACATAAATATACACAGCAGGCGCTTAATAAATACTACCTAAAGCCACAAGAAAACCTTTCCACAATGGAGTGGCAGCACGCAACTGCCGACTATCGTCAGGTGCTCGACATAGGTCTTTTTGGTATTATGGAAAAATTAAAGCTGTCCTACTTTGCCTTGGAGGACGAAAGGCGTGATTTTTCCCTTGCCCTGCACAAGGTTGCAGGCACTATTATCAGATGGTGCGAGGGCGTTTCTCGTAAAATAAGAGAATTTGCAAAAGCCGCAGGCGAGGAAAACAGAAAAAGGCTTACCCGCCTTGCTAATAACCTTGCAAGTGTGCCAAAGCACGGTGCAAAGGATTTTTATCAGGCGGTTTTGACAATATACGTTTGCTTTAGCGCCGACCCGGACAGCGTTGGCACTCTTGACAGATATCTTCAGCCCTACTACGACAAGGGCATAGCCGATGGCACCCTTACTCGAGAGGAAGCCAAGGAGTATTTGCAGGAGCTGTTTTTGATGCTTCAGGCATCTACCCCTAAGGAGTCTGTCCACTTCACAAGAGGGGGCGAGTCCCATTTTTGCGTTGGCGGCTACCTGCCAAACGGACAGGACGGCTTTACCGACCTCTCCCTTCTCATTATTGAGTCAATGGTGGAGCTTCCCACCTATATTCCGCAGGTTACACTCCGTTGGACCGAAAAAACTCCAACCGAGGTGCTTTACAAGGTAATGGACTTGGAAAGGCAGGACCCCCACAAGCGAATTGCCTTTACAAACGACGAAAAGAGAATAAAATGCTACACGGAAATTTGCGGCTTTCCCTATGAAAGGGCAGTTAATTACACTATGGTTGGCTGTAATGAGCCTGCGTTTCTTGGCGCAATCACAGGCAGTAACTCCAAGGGCAATATTTTAAGGTGTGTAGAAACTCTTTTCCACAAAAGGGATGAGAAAATTTTGGCTGCGTCCGACTTTGACAGCTTTTACAGCCTGTTTGAAGAGGAGCTTTTTTCCGACCTTCAAAAAATATTCGATTACGACGATATGTATAACAGCGAAAGGGCAAAGGACTACAGCTACATCTCCAGCCTTTTCTTTGAGGAATGTGTGTATAGCGCCAAAAGTCTGACACAGGGTGGCGGAAAAACCGTTACCGCATCCCCAATGCTCATTGGTGTGACCAACCTTATTGACAGCCTGATAGTGGTTAAGCAGCTTGTGTATGATAAGAAAAAAATCACAATGGCAGAGCTTATTCAGGCGTTAAAAAACAACTGGGCAGGCTACGAGGATACAAGGACGCTGATTTTGAAAACCGCAGAGTTTTTCGGCAACGACACAGATACCTCGTCTACCGTTTCCAAAAGAGTTTACGACAGCCTGTATAGATTTTATTATGGCAAGAAAAACCTGTTTGGCTATCCTTGGCTGGTGGGCGATTTGCTGGGCTATAACGAGCATCATAAATGGTTTGGCGAGGGCACTCTGGCAACTCCCGACGGCAGATACAGCGGACAAAGCCTGAAGTTTGCCATCGGTCAGTCCGAGGGCAAGGACAGAGAGGGGCTTAGCGCTCTGCTTAACGATGTGGCAGGGCTTGATAAAGCGGGAATTGCCTGTGGTAGCACAGTAACCAATTTGTATCTCGACAAATCACTTATAGAAAACGAAGGTAGCTTCAGGTCTTTGGTTTTAATGCTTGAGGAATACTTTAGGCAGGGCGGTGTGCATTTTCAGCTGACCTACACCTCGAAGGAGGATTTGATAAAGGCAAAAAAGGACCCGCAAAGCTATTCTGGCTTAAGAGTAAGGGTGACAGGCTTTTCCGATTATTTTGTAAAGCTAAAGCCAAGCATACAGGACGACATAATAGAAAGAACCGTAAAGAAATAATTGAGGTGTGCAGGTGAAGGCGACAATTTTCGACATACAAAGAGGCTCCTTTGTTGACGGGCCGGGGATAAGAACCACTGTGTTTTTCAAGGGCTGCAATCTAAGGTGCAAATGGTGCCATAATCCAGAGGGTATAGACAGGGAAATAAAAATGCTTTTTTACGAAAGCAAATGCATAGGCTGTAAAAAATGCAAAAGCGTTTGCAAAAGCAAGGCGTGCATTTTGTGTGGCGAGTGCGCTATTTATTGTCCGTCAATGGCAAGAGAGATTTGCGGCAGAGAAATAACCCCAAGGGAGCTTTTTGACATAATAGCAAGGGACAAGCACTATTACAAAAATGGGGGCGGCGCTACATTTTCCGGCGGGGAGTGTCTGTTAAATCCGGATTTTCTTAGAGAAACACTCTCGCTTTGCAAGGAGAACGGAATAGGCACCGCCATAGATACAGCAGGCAACGTGCCCTATGAAAGCATAGAAAGGGTAATGCCCTACACGGATATATTCCTGTACGACATAAAGTGCATAACCAAGGAGCTACACAAAGCTGGCACAGGCGTGTCAAACGGGTTGATTTTAGAAAACCTAAAAAGGCTCAAAAAGGACTTTTGCGGCAGAATCATTATAAGAATTCCAATTATCGGTGGCTTTAACGACACCGAAGAGGAGCTTAGAAAAATCAAGGCTTTCCTTGATAGCCTGGAAATAGAAGAGGTGGAGCTTTTGCCCTACCACACCCTAGGCGTCCATAAATACGAGGCGCTGGGTATAGACCAAACAGAATTTTCCGTTCCATCCGAGGGACAAATGTCAGCTTTTAGAGAAATATTCAAATAAAAAAGGACACAGCCGTGTCCTTTTTTCTTTACCTTTTTTCAAAATCCCTGTCTGCCAGGGCGCAGAATTTCTTTATAAGCTCAGTCTCGTGTGGGTCGTAGGGTCTGTGGCTTGGGCGATACAGGTCGTGGAGCCATTTTGTAAAGTCAATAGGTGCGTTTTTGTCGTCCCTGTACCAATTCCAATGTGCCTCGTATGGCTCAAAGGTTTGGTATTTTCCTGCAACAAAGCCCCAGTTATAGCATCCGATATTTTCAAGATAGAAAAGTGGGAAATTGTCATACACCGTGTTGCCTGTGCACCTTGCCAGCCACTCTGTGTTGATAATAGGTCTTCCAAGTGATTTTAGGTATTTAATAACCTGCACATGCTCCTCATAGGTGCTATAGTTGTGATAGGTTATAATATCGGAGTTTTCAAGGGCGTACTGATTAACCTTGCTTGTGTGAAAATCATTTAAATCGAACCACCAAGCCCCAACAGAAAGTGGCTGGATAGGGTCAATCCTTCTTACCGTTTCAAACATACGCACAAGGTAAGGCATAGTAATATCCTCGCGCCTGCTGTTTCCCGGCTCGTTAAACAAGTCCCACAAAAGTATGCGTGGGTCGTCCTTGTAAATGGTGACAATCTCCTCAACCATTTTGAAGTAGTCCTCACGGTAGTCCTCATTATCAAAATAATAGTGAGGCGCAGGGCCGTTATGCGCTCCGTGCTGGGAGTGCCTTCTGCCACCGTGATAGCCAATATCGTAGGTCTGCTCACCAACATCGGGCAGTCTCCAAAGCTCGGTTTTTGGTGGCATACAGTCGTTTGCCAAAACTATCATACAGGAAATACCGTATTTTGCGCACAGAGCGATATATCTTTCAAATCTTTCAAGAAAGGAGTCGTGCTCCTTTTGCCAAACCACATATTCAAGTATAAGGCGCACAGAGTTAAAGCCCAGCTCCTGCATTAGCTTAAGCTCTCTTTCTGTTTCCTCAAAAAGCTCCTCAAAGTGTAGCGCCTGCCACTGGTCAACCCTGTTTACGCAGGATGCGCTCATATAGTTACAGCCTCTTATCCAAGGGCGAGAATTATACCACTCCCAAGCCCTTTCCTTGCTCCATCTTCCCATAATAAGCTCCTTAGTAACTTTAGTAATTTAATTATACAATATCAAGGGGCGACTTTTCAAGAGCAAATTAATGGTCTTAAAATACTTTTTTAAAGACATCTTTCATTGACATTAAAGAGCAATTGTTATATACTTAAATAAAAGGTCAAGGAGGGTAACACTATGTTTGAAAGAGTAAGTCCGGAAAGCGTGGGCATTAGCTCGCGTTATGTGGAAAAATTTATAAAAAATTTGGAAAAGAGGAGCGCGCGTATGCACAGCGTGCTTCTTTTAAGGGGGGACAAGCTTTTTGGCGAGTATTATTGGGCACCCTTTAACAAGGACACCTGCCACAGAATGTACTCACAAACAAAGAGCTATGTATCTATTGCCATCGGCTTTTTGCTTGACGAGGGTAAGCTTTCCTTGGACGATAAAATCGCTGACTTCTTCCCAGAAAAAATAAGGATAGAAAACCGGCAGATAAGAAGACAGACCGTAAGAAATATGCTTATGATGTCAACCGTCGGCCACGGCACAAGCTGGTTTGATAAGGAAGGCACAGACAGGCTTGATTTGTACTTTAACAGGGACTTTACAACAAGAAGCCCCGGCACAGTTTGGGAGTATGATAGCCAAGGCTCGCAGGTGCTTTGCGCCCTTGTGGAAAAGCTTTCGGGCATGAGCCTTTTTGACTATTTGAACCTAAAGCTTTTTCAGCATCTTGGCACCTTCAAAACAGCCACAATTCTAAAAACTCCAACCGGGGAAAGCTGGGGAGATTCAGCGCTCCTTTGCACAAGCCGTGATATGCTTTCCTTTGGTAGATTTGTTATGAACTATGGCACGTGGCAGGGCAAAAGACTCCTTAGTGAAAGCTATCTAAGAGAGGCAACCTCAAAGCTGATAGATAACCAAGAGGATGCCCACGGCGGACCTCTTTCCCACGGCTATGGCTACCAAATTTGGCGCACTGAGGAAAACGGCTTTGCCTTTGTCGGTATGGGAGACGAGCTTACAATTTGCTTGCCCGACTATGATTTGATTTTCGTTTGCACTGCTGACAACCAGGGCAACCCACGCTCGCGAGCGCTTATTATGAACAGCTTTTTTGACCTGATTGTGGCAAACCTTGAAAAGGAGCCGCTAAAGGAGGATGAAGAAGCCCAAAAGAGCCTTGAAGAGCTAACTGGCAACCTAAAGCTCTTTACTGTGAAGGGAGCAGAGGATTCCCCTTATCGTGAAAAAATAGACGGAGTAAAATATATTTTCCCGGAAAATGAGCTGGGGCTGAAAAACCTTACCGTCTGCTTTGACGGAAATGATGAGGGCAAGGTAATTTACGAAAACGCAAACGGCAAAATGGAGCTGCCGTTTTACATAAATAAAAACTACTTTGGAAAATTTCCGGAGCTGGGCTACTCACAGGATGTGGGCGGTGTGCGCACACACGACGGCTCAAAGTACGATTGCGCCGTGTCGGGTGCTTGGCTAAATCCTAACAGGCTTATGCTTTTTGTCCAAATTATCGACAGATACCTAGGCAATTTCCCAATGACACTGGGCTTCAATGACGAATATATTTCAGTAATTGCATATAAAAATGCCGAGAACTTTTTGTGGAATTATAACGGCCATGCCTACGGCAAGAGGGAGGAATAATGGAAGAGCTTAAAATTATAGGCTGGGTGGATTTTGATTCCGACTACCCAACAAGAAAATTCAAGGGCGAGGATTTTAACAATGTTGTGCACAAAATAAGGGTTGAAATCGTAGAAAACGAATACCTTTTCTCAGGCGAGGAGCATCAATACGGCTTATGTGGTGCGCCCTTGTTTTCTGACGGCACCTGCTTTAGAGCCAGCATGCGCGCTTGGGGACATATTATGTCCACCGTCTACACAGGTCCAAACGGAGAGGCGCTTAGTTATATGGATTTTTATATGTCCTTAGGAGACGAGTCCAAAATGCCCGAATTTAAGGAATATGAAATTGAGCCTGCCACAGTCGAGGAGGAATCCTTTGGCTGCACCCTAAAGCAGGACAGAGATATGGTTGACGAAAGCATTGCCATGGGCATGGAGCTTATGACCACCGATAAGGTGCTCCAAAAGCTCTTCGAGGAAAAGAAAAAAGGAAGCTAAAAAAGAAAAGGCAGACACAGGGTCTGCCTTTTTTGTGTGAGAATAGAAAATATAGAGGGCGGAGATGAGTGGATTCTCGCCAAAGGCGAGGCTTTTGCCTACGCCTTACCCTTGCAAGCAGAGGACGGCTTGCCGGCAAAAGAACGCACCACATTTGTGGCAGAGCCACAAAGGGTGGCTCGAAACAACACTCAGCTCAGCCAAAGAAAAAAGGCACGGTAGAAAAGGATAGACGGTGCGTCGATGAGCGGAGGCTTTTTTGCGTTGCAAAAAAGAGCTTCGCCTACGCTTTAGTGAGCAAGCTCCCTCGCTTAAGGCTCGCTTGCGCACCACATTTGTGGCAGAGCCACAAAGGGTGGCTCGAAACAACGCTCATCGCAGGCAAAATAAAAGGACAGGCACAAGACCTGTCCTTTTATTTTGGCGGAGATGAGTGGATTCGAACCACCGCGCCGGTTATCCCGACCTACACCCTTAGCAGGGGCGCCTCTTCGGCCAACTTGAGTACATCTCCATAAATGTACGCAAATGCACTTCAGTGGTGCATTGCACAAACCGCCGTTTCTTAGTTTGCTTTACAATTATACACAAAAATATTGGTTTTGTCAATAGTTTTTAGTTATAATATTTTTTCGCATACTTTTTGCCTACAATTAAGCGACAAAAAACAAGATAATAATAGTGTATATGACATTTTAAGTCCTAAAACCAAGGTGGAATGCTTGTTATAATATAAATGTAATAAAAGATTATTGTCCTGCGGTGCCATTTTTAACCTCCTTTCTGTGGCACTTGCGTTTTCGTGCCTGGGGCTTGGCCCTGGGGATATATGCGACGGTGGTTGTTTCCGTCGTAAAAAAGCTCGGCTTTTTGCCGAGCTTTTTTCTTATCTACCACCGGTAGCCTTTTTAATTCGCATATAAACCAAGGAAAGCTCAGTTTTGTGTCCTGTTCCGCCGCCGTTAGAGGCGTAAGCGCGGTCTGCTATCCTTTTGGCTTTTACATAGTCTCCAATATCGCAATAAGCAGAGGCAACAGAGGTGTAGAGGACGGGGGAGATGTGGGAACTAAATTTTTGGGAGTCTCTTTCCCAAAAATCTACAACCTCTTGAGGCTTTTTCAGCTCCCTTAGTGAGCTTGTGTAAATCGGTAAAATTGTCCTTAGGAACTGATGAGAATGAGCAAGGGAAAGCTCCTTTTCCAAAATTTCCAAGCACAAATCAAAAAGACGGGCTTCCTTTACTCCCTTTATGCATTCTAAGAGAGATGCTTCGTCCAAGTCCTGTTGGTAAACACTGCTGTAATGCTTGAATAGAACAGGCAAGGTCTGTGCGCTTGGCATAGTCATTCCCGATTTGTCAGATATTTTGCCGTCGTGCAAATAGTACACCCGGTCGTCCACAATGATTTTGCCCTTGCGTATTGCTAAGGTAGCAGGGGCAGAGGCGACTGGCGTTGGCGTACTGTCTTTTGCACCTTCCTTTGTCCTCTTTGACCTTTCTAAGTACTCTAAAATATAGCAGAGGTCTTTCTTTAGGCTTTCGTCCAAGCCAAGGACAACCTCGCCTGTGTATATGTTTACGCCATCTATAAGGCTCTTCAATGCCTCTGTTTTTCTTATGCGTCTTTCTTCCATTTTAACTCCCTAATTTTTAATAATTCCCTATAATAATTGTAACACAGACAAGAGGGGCGGTCAAGAAAAAACAACGCCTAAATGGGTAGAAAACAGGACAGTAAAAAAGCTCGGCTTTTTGCCGAGCTTTTTTATTTAATTGCTTGCTTTTGCTTGAGAAAAGAGCCAGGTCATAATTTCTGCCTTTTTGCTTGTGTAATCCCAAACATTGTGTCCGTAGCCATTTAGCACCTCCACAGTATACGAGGTGCTACCCTGTGCTTGCAGCTCTGCAATTAGCTTTTGGGTAGAATTTGCATAGGGAACAATATTGTCGCTTGCACCGTGAACTGTGTAAATAGGCAGGTCCTTTATGCGTGCAATAGCCTCAGGGGAGTTATCTCCACCACCGCAAATTGGCACGATGCCGGCAAATTTTTCGGGATAGCGAGCTGCCAAATCCCAAGTGCCGTAGCCACCCATGGAAAGCCCCATAGCGTAGTAGCGATTTGTATCGGTTGGTAGCTCTGCTTCTATTTCATCAAGTAGCTCGACAACTGCAAAAAGCGAGCTTGAAATCGTCATTGTCTTGTAGCTATATGTACCTATATCCCAAGATGGCACATTAACCCATTGGTCACTCCAAGGGCATTGAGGCGCTATGACAATAGAGTTAAGAAGAGGGCTGTTTTCCTGGTTTAGAAGATTGCCCATTGCGTTTTTAAGCTGGCTTGAGTTGTCTGTGCCCCTTTCACCTGCGCCGTGTAGGAAAACCAAAACAGGGTAGGAGCCCTTTGGATTATAGTTGTGTGGAACATATAGCCTATATGGAACAGTAGCCCCATTTGAGGCAGTATAGCTATGCTTTTCAAACAGCTTTTCCATAAGCTCTGTATCAATTGCGGTCTTGTCGCCCTTTAGATAGTCAATATATGATATATCCTTGTAGTCTGACCTTGTGTATTGGATAGTGTCAAGAGAGGAAACCACCCAGCTGCCCTCGCTGACTGTGCCAACAAGGTCCTTTTCCATTATATCAAACATATACTCATAAAGCTTGTCGTTGGATGCCAAGAAAACAAGGTCGCTATTCCAAATAGTAACCATAAAGTCCCCTGTGGACTTTAGCTGCAGCTTTAGCCTTAAAAGTGAGCGCGCATCTCCGATAATAATCTCACGGCCCGTCTTTGTGCTTGCCTCTGAGACCGGCTTGCAGGGCAGATCAATGCCGTGTGTATCCTTTAGAAGCTTGGCAAACCGAAGGGCCTGCTCCGTGATTCTTTCACTTGAGTCGTCGTAAACGATAGTGTAAGAGGAAACACCATTTTCAACAATAGTGTAGTTAATAGGCGCAACAGGTGTTGGGTCAGGCTCCGGCTCCGGTGTTGGGTCAGGCTCCGGGTCGGGCACAAGGGGCGGATTTTCCGGCTCTTGTGTCGGTGTAGATGATGTACCAAGCTCCGGGTCGGGCACAATTTCCGTGCCACCCTCTGTGTCTGTTGTCAAATCGGAGCTGTCCCTGTCGGTTGTAAGTGCTTCTGTGCCGGGTAAAATGCTTTCGCCGTGTGTGCCGGGGATAAGCGGGTCCCCCTCGCCACCGCCACAGCCTGCAAAAACAGCAAGACCAAGGCAAAGGCAAAGAAGAATTGACAAAATTCTATATTTCATAAAGCCACCTCTTAGTATTTTCTAATTATATCTTATCATAATCGTAAGGCAATTTCAACCTAAAGGTTGACTTTTAGCTTGATGGGTGGTAAAATCTAAGTAACAAAGCAGGAAAAGGAGATATATTATGCTTGAATTTGCAAAGGACAAGGCCCTTTGGGACAGAGTGCGCAACGATGATGCGTTTGCTCGCCACAGAAAAGAGATAAAGGCGGAGTACGACAAGGCATTTAAGGAGCGCCCAAGGTGCAAGCCTGCGTGGGCAGTGCTTGAATTTCCGAACGCCTCTGGTGGTACAGACACCTTCCGTCAGCTACAATCCTCAGCCCTTTTGGCGCTGATTTACCCGGATAACGAGGAGTATTACAGAAGCCTTGTTGAAACAATTTGGGAAATTTGTAACGAATATACATGGGCACCTCTTGGCCACTATAACGACTACTATAATCGCACCCCACAGGATTTTGACCCGGGTCTTATAGATATTTTTGCCGCATCCTTGGCATTTTCCTTGGCAGAAATAAAGCATCTTTTCAAGGATAGATTTCCTAAGCTTCTTAATGATAGAATTTCCTATGAGCTAAGGCGACACACAATTGAGCCGTATCTTAATAGAAAATTCTTCTGGGAGCATCATAACAATAACTGGACTGCCGTTTGCACAGGCGCAGTTGGTGGCGTTTTGATGTACGAGGACCCTGAGGAATTTGAAAGACAGTTCTCCCGCCTTCAAGCGTCTATGGAGTGCTATCTTGCCAGCTATGATGATGACGGTATGTGCGTAGAGGGTACAGCATATTGGGGCTTTGGCTTTGGCTTCTTCGCGGTTTATGCAATGCTTCTTCGTGAGTTTTCAAACGGCAAGCACGACTGGCTGAAAAACCCAAAGGTTAAGTCAATTTCTCAGTTTATCCAAAAAATGCACCTGCAGCCAAACATTCTTGCAATGTTTAGTGACGTAAACGCAAGAGAGGGCTATTGGGTAGGCTTACCGCATATGCTTAAAACAGTATATGGCGACGCTATTGAAAAGCTAACCCTTGACCAGGCTACTATTGTTGCATATTGCCACTGGGCATTTGCATTACGCTCAACCATTTACTATAATCCCGAATATACAACAGATAAGCTTGAAAACGGCACATACTATGCCCCTGTTAGCAACTATTTTATTAAGAGAACCGATAATTACGGTCTTGCCTTTAAGGGCGGTAACCAATGGGAAAGCCACAACCACCAGGACGTTGGCTCCTTTATCCTTGCAAGAAACAACAAGCAAATCTTCTGTGACTTTGGCTACATAGGTCCGGGCAACTGGCCGGGCTACCAGGGCTCAAGAAGAAATGAATACTTCCAGCCATCCTCATTCTCCCACAATCTACCAATATTTGATGATATGGGTCAAGGCGGAGATGACACAAACAAGGCAAGGGCAGTATATAACGAGGAAACAGGCGTTGTTTATATGGATTTCACCCTTGGCTATGACAGGAAGAAGCACTATAAGCTACAAAAGGCAGAAAGAAGCTTTAAGCCTCTTGATGACAGAATCGAGATGCATGACAAGTTTACATTTAGCGACAAAACCAAGATAACAGAGCGCTTTGTAACTACAATCAAGCCACAAATTGATGGTAATACTGCCATAATGGGCGATGTTCGTCTAAGCACAACCACAGATGCAACCTTAAATGTAATAGAGCAGCCATACGTTGACCAGCTACCGGATGAAAACGGTAACTACAACCAAATTTGCTACCTGCTTGACTACACCTTAAACGGCGACACAACAGAGTTCGATGCGGTAATTGATTTCTTAAGCTAAACAAAAGAACAGACCAAACGGTCTGTTCTTTTATTTTAGCTATTGTTAGAATTCTCTTGTGGGCTTACAGGAGCATCTGAAGGGGTGGCTCCGTTTGGCACGGATTGTGGCGCGGGTTGAACTGGCGCAGTGGTAGCTGCGGTAGCTCCAAAGGCGCCGTCAACAAATGCGTTTGCAATCCAGATAAGAGCAGAGATAAGTAGAATACCAACAAGCTGCTCAAAGATAGCAACGCTCCAGCCGTAGCCGATGCTTGGAATCTTCAATACGATAATTGAAATGATAGCAAGAGAGGCGATTACAATCTCGCTAATGTGCTTTGTCTTAGGCTCAACAACCTTAACCTTAAGTCTTTCAGCCTCGCCCTCGCCTGCGTATATAGCGTAAAGAAGGGACAAGCCGGAGCTTGACACAGCGTTCTTTGCCTTTGTGAACATAGTCAAGCAAAGGACGAACAATAGTAGGTTAAGCACAGGGAATAGAATTGTTGAGATTGAGAAGCCGTTTGAAATTGTACCTGCCAAAGTAGTCAAAAGTGAAGAGAACGAGGATGAGAATAGCTTATAGCCCCTAATTGTAAGTAGGAGAATAGCTATCAAGGAGAAGCCAACGAAAATAGATGCGTTCTTAAGGAAAACAACACGCTTGCTCTCCCAAACCTGTTTTCTGTTGAACAGGAAGTTAACCACCATGGCGCCAACAGTGAGAACAAAGGCGGCAATAAACGCGCCTGTGGTTTCTGGAGCAATCTCGTAGCCGATGTAGTATGCGTTGTCTCCTGTGCCACCGGAAATGCTGGCAAAGAAGGAGAGAAGCATAAAGGAAGAGAATATGCTCGCCATAGCCTTAAACACCTGTATTGAAAGCTTGTGAGATTTCTTCTTGCAGAAGCGAACGATTGAAACAATAATGCCTATAAAGGAAATGAAAAATGTGGAAATAGCTGTTCCTGCAACAAAGACATTAGAGTAAATCGTCATAACGCCACCGAGGCTTGACATAACCTCGTCCACGCTACCTGCGCCCATGTTCTCAAGGCTATTAATAGCAGCCTCAAAGCTAGGTATCATAGCGCCTGTCTTAGAAGAGAATAGGTAGTCAAAAAGACCAAGTGATTGTGAATAGGTTGCGCTTGTGCCCATTATTGTTGCCTGTCTTAGAAAGCCAACGAATGGGGCAAGGCAAAGAAGTAAAATTGCAACGAATAGCATAATGTCGGAAATCAAGCGCCAAAGAGGACGCTTAACTCCCACAGGTGGAGCGATCGGCTGCTGAATAGCCTGCTGAGGTGGCTGCACCGGTTGTACAGGAGCCGTGTCGTCAACCGGAGTGCCACAGCCTGTGCAAAATCTTCCTGTAACCGGCTTTCCGCAATATCTGCATAAGTGAGGAGTATTAGAGTCCGCCGAATAAGTCATCGTAATCCTCCTCAAAATCAAAGATTTCTACCTCAGGTAGGGTAACCTCGGTTGTATCAAAGTCTGTGTAGTGTGTCTCAACGGAAAGAATAAAGGTGTCTGTTCCGTTTGACATTTGAAGGTTAATGATAGAGTATGCAAGTCTATCGCCGTCAACTATATATTCAGAGCTAAAGTGAACGTTATATTGCTCCCAAGCCTGATTAAACTGGGCATAAGCGCTCTCACCAAGCATAGCGCGGCAAACGTCCTTGTACTTTTCCTCCGGCATGCTGAAGCGACCCTCGCCAGTCTTAATAAAGAAGGAAGCGTCAGTGGGAATAGCAAAGATAAAGTCTGTTACCTGTGTCATAGAATTAAGAGAGCTAATCTCGATTCTGTCGTTGCCCTTGAGAATCATAAGGCCGCCGCCTATAAGGTACATATTGTGCTTGTGAAGCTCATTGTCAACCTGTGCAAGGTCGTAGTAGCCACCCTTTACAGAGGCATAGCTCTTAAGGTTAGCACCATCCTGCTCCTCGATAAAGGCATCAACGAACATACCTGGGTAGTCCTGTCTAAAGTGAGCAAGGGTGTTGTCGTACTTAATGGTTTGTAGGTATGAGCTTTCAACAGGCATACCATCCTTTATAACTGTAAGGCCAAGGGTGGTGGTGCTTGTGCAGTCGATATACTTGCTTCCGTCTGTAAGCTCCTCAAAGTAGCTATTTGTCATCTGTTCACCAACCTTTTGAATGTAGGTGAAGTAGAAGTAGCCTGATGAGGTATTGAGAATGTAAAGCTCACTTTGAGCATTCTTCTCGTTGTAATTGTAGTCAACCATGCCAAGCTCTGCGCTTACAATGCTTGCAGAGGTAAATTGACTAAGGTTTTTGGAGGAAATCTCTTCCTCTGAAAGGTCACTGATTTTTGTATAGGAATTAAAGGTGCTGACAACGGTTTTACCGTTTAGCTCCTTTTCTACATACGCCATGGCGCTTGCCTCGGTTGTAGGGTATGACTCCTTGGAGATGGCACCGGTAAAGGTTTCGTTTGGATTAATTGAAGCCTTTGGAGTAAAGGAGCCACCGGTTGCAAAAAGAACAGAAACAACCAAGAGCACAACAGCAAGAGAAATAGAAGCCTTAATAATTGCTGCTTTCATAAGCTCTCCTAACTTATTTTTTAATTATTTTGAAGCCTGTTTTGGAAAGCAGCCAATAAGCATCATCAAGAAGCTGATAGTCATATTTTATAACATCCTTGTCAGCCTCGGAAGCGCCGTCACGCTGTGCCACCATTTTTCTGAAGGTAACAAGACCGTCAAAGGTGGTAAGGTTGCCGTGCCGTCTTTCCTCATAAACACGTCCGTTTGTAAACTTAGTCTTGCCGTTTACGACCCTCTTTTCGTTAAGGATTTGGTCAAGGGTAGATGGTATCATACCGCGGCTTATCATAAAGGCATTCCACCTTTGATGCTCGTGGATAGCCAACGATTGCCTTAGTGAATTCTTAAAGTCAATACCATATGTAACAATTTTCTTGCCATCGGCTAAAACGCCTTCATACTTGCTATAATCAATAGGGTCGCCATAGGCATATGCCCTTAAAAATTCCTCCTCGGAAACAGCGCTTCGTGGGTCGTCCTTTTTAACATAATCAAAGCCCATAAGGTTTAGCTTGGACCTTAGGCTAAGACAGCAGTAAATGCTGGAATCCCTTTCCATTTGGGATTTATTTTTGTACCATTTCCTATGAGATTCAATAGCCAAGAGGCGAATTTCCTCCTCGGTAAGCATAGAGCCCTGACTTGTAATCTTGTATTCCAAATCATAAACCTGGTTTCTAAGCTGTGACATCTTAAATAGGTCATCGCCAAGAAGCTTGTTAATGTTATAAACAATGCTTGCCTCGTGTCCGATAAAGTAACAGCAATCCTGCTCAAGAAGAGTGTCGCTCTTTTTGTGGGTTCTTGCCTTGACAAATATAACAAGGTTAGAAAGACCCCATTCCTGCCTTTTCTCAACAAGCTTTTGCGCCATATCAATATTTTCAAGGTCAGAGCCAAAGGAAACAACGATAAAGCTTACATCGTTCTTGTTCCTTGTAACAATAGACTTGATTCTTTGATAAAAGGCTTGGTCATTTGTATCAATGTTGATATATTCCTCGTTGGCAGGAAGCTCCGGCAGAGGCAAATAAAGCTCCTTATGCGCCACATCTATTTCGTTCATAAAGCGATAGTAGTTGTGGTTAAGGTTTTTATTGTTTTCTGCCTTGTGCTTGTCAAACATATAGTAGTTTACAGGCTTGGAAACGATTTTGCCGTTTTTCTCAGCCAAAAACTGGTTGTTTGCCACAGAGGTCAGGAAAATCTGCTGGCTTGTTTTACCAAAGCCGATAAATATCATATTAATATCAACGCCGTCCTTAACAGTTGCGCTTTCGTAGTCAAGATGGCGCCGGTCCATAAAGCGAGTTAAAGGATAGTTATCAATAAAGTCAATGGCAATTTCCTGATACTTGTTTACATAGCTAAGACAGCCGTGGGCTGTTGCAACGATATCAGCGTAAATTGTTTCATACTTAGGGTCGCCAAAAACAAAGATTCTCAGGTTATCAAAAAGCTTTTCCTGCAAAGCCTCGCCGCCCTCGTCAATAATTTGGGTGAACATGCGACAAAGCCTCATATTCTTTTCCTCGTCCCTTGTGTTTATAACAACAATGTGGCGCTTGCTATATCTTTTGATTGAGCCGACAATCCAGCGTATGCTGTCCTCGTCATCCTTCAAAAGAGAATAGTACATTTTGTTTTGGTAAAGCTTTTCGCATGCCTTTTCGTCAAGGTCATCAATAATAACCTTGTTGCGTGTGGTGTCGCTATTATATATTCTTTCGTTTTCGTCGTTATCGCCATAGATGAAAAGCCTTTCGTTGAAGGTGAAGCGACGCTTAACCCAGCCAAAGAAGGACCAAATCTGCTGGCTTGTAAAGGAAAGAGTAAACAAAATAGCATTAAGCCCAACCATTACAAAGGTAAAGTAAATTGTAAATGCAAAGAAGGGGCTTGCCTCCATAAGGGCAGAAACAGGCGCAACGTCATATTTCAAAACCACAAGGTTAATAATCTCATGCACAGAGGAGAAGAAGGTGTTAAGGATGGTATTTCCTGTAATTGCCTCTGTCTCCGCATAGAGAATACCTACAAAGTAAAGTGGAATTGCAATAACGTAAATAATAGCGCATTTGCCCTTTTTGAAGGTTCTTAGAAAGGCTATTCTGTCAGCTCTTTTTTTGATAATAATGTTAATAATAACGAAAAACAGCTCACAAATAAGAGCAAAAAGGCAAATTGCCGTAACAATATTTTGAATTATCATTAGTTTGCCTTCCTTTCTTGAATGAGTATGCCCTCGCTATTAATAATAGTTGTGTCCTTGTGCTTGTCGTCATCGCTAAGGTCATCAAATGGCACAATGTTGTAGTGGGTCTTTGCCATAAAGTTTTTGCCGGCGCCCTCAACATAAGTAAAGCCGTCTGAGCGCATAAAAGCATTCCAACGGATATGCTCATATTCGGAAAGGAGCAGGCTATCCTGTGTCGGCAAAATGCCACACTTAAGACCGATGGTGTAGTAAACAGCCTCTGCCATAGAGGAGCGCCTAAAGTATTCAACCCTTTCAAAGCTCTGCTCGCTGTCAAATCTGTCGCCACTGGCAACACCGGACCACTTTACATGGCACTTTTCAGCGCGCCTTTCAAGGTCCCTTTGCTCCAGCATATCAAGAGTAAAGTTTTTCTCAAGGCTACCGAGAAAAACAATGTCGTAAGGGGTGTAGTCAAAGGAAACAAGACCGTGGGCATCTTTCTCACAGCCGTTTTCATCTCTGTGCTTGCCCTCAAGCAGGTGGGACTTTTTGTTGTCGTATACAACTGCGTATATAGGTGGCAAGCCGTCCTCATACTTGCGGCTGCGAGCAAGCAAAACCCTTGCTTTAATAGCAGTCTGAATATTAAGGTCGTCATTACCAAGTGTAACATAAACGCCTGTTATGTCGTTTATGCTTTCAAGAGTGTCCAAAAACTCCCTAGAGTTTACATCGGTATTGTCGTGGAAGTAAAGGGTGTATTGAGAGTCCCCCTTAATCTGCTTTCCGCTATGGTTAACAAGCTCGGGGGCGATAGAGTAAATCTTGTCCTGTCCGTTTTCACAATCAAAAATATGTATACTGGTTTTATAGCCCTTAACCTGTGAAACAAAGCAGGTCGCCTTCAAAAGCTCAACGCCATAGCCACCAAGACCGGCTATAACTATATTGATATATTTTTGTCCGTATTTTTCAATTGCGCTATCAAAGATAGGATAGTCAATAAGGGTAGAGTAGGCAAGGTTTCTGCTTTCGTTTACCCTGCGTACCTTTGGATGCAAGAATACTTGACTTTCCTCTGTAAGCCTGTCGCCCTTACGCCTTGCAACCGCCTCTGCCTTCTTTAAGAAAATTTCCTTTTGAGAGGAAAGAAAGCTTTCACGTGCCGCCTCCTTTTCCTTTTCGTCTTTAATTTTCTTAAATTCCTTTAGCTTGCTCTGGTATTCCTTTTCGGAGACGCTAAGGAACAGGGAGTCAATAATTGCCTCGCTTTCGCGACCCTTAGCAAAAATAAAGAATTGGCTATAAGAGTTATTAAGGGCATCAATAGTCTTGCATTGCTCAACCATAGCAATGGCAAGGTTTACGTTTTCTGTTTCGTTTTCGCTAATGAAGTAAGCCTTTACATACTTATCATGCTTCATATAGCGTAGGTTAATTTCCTTAATGCTCCTTTTGATGCAAACAGCGCCAAGGTCCTTAGCTTGGCGAATGAGAACACCGCTTTCTCCGTCCTCGTCCTTTTCGTCAACCTCTGTAAATATTATGAGGGCTGGCAAAATTTCAAGACGCTTTTTTATCCATCTGAAAGGATTTTTTTCGTTTTCCCAAAGCTCCAGCTTTTGAGTTTCGCGCTGTCTGTAAATATCCGTTGCAAGGGCAAGAGATCTTTCGTTAAGCTCTGACATAATATAAACATTTGAGCGAGCGTGGAATGCCACCTTAACACGGGCAAGCATCTCGCGGAAGAAAATCAAAACAACGCCGGCTGTAAGTATAGGCGCAAGCAGGTGTATAAAGGAGGAATAGGTAGTGTAAATATTAAACACATACTCATATCCCGCAAAGCCTTCAATGGTAATAGCATCTGAAATAGCATCATATCCACCGTCAAGAATAAAAATCTTTAGGGTATTGTTAAAGGACAGAAGCGCGCTTTTGATAATTCTAAAGACAAGCCCATCATTTATAAAAGCCTCGGAAAAATAAAGAGCAGGGAAGTACATTGTACTGGAGGCAAAGAAAAAGCCTGCTATAAAAATCTGAAAAGCAGAAAAGATGCTTGTTTTTTTGTATTTTTTCTTGCGGTCAATATCGTCGTCATCAACAACGGACCTAAAGTGCGCCCTTTTGTGCCTTAAAAATACAACAATCGAGGACACAAGAGCAATTATAAATATAGAAATGGAGATGGCGCAAAAAAGCGCCACCAGCTGAAACATATCCATATCTCTCTCCTAAAAACAAAGGATTATTTAACTATAACGTCCTGCCAATGCTTATGGCTGTCGTGTCTATTTTGTTGAGAGTCCATTCTTTGCTCGTTTTGTCTGCCTCTTAAAATAAGTACATCGCTAAAGCTGTCAAACATACCGGCAATAGCCTTATCATATTTTTCTTGGTCAACCTCCTTGCAAGAGAACACGTCCATCAAAACCTCGCCGGTTTTGTAGTTATAGTGCATAGCGATATGGCTTTCAGCAATAACTGCAATACCGGAAAGATATGTAGGATTTTTAATATTGTCTCTAAGAACGCAGGGCCTTGTAATAGGATGCATACCAACCTCGTATGGGAGGTTGTCCAGCGTTGTCATATAGTCGTCAATGCTTGGAGTATTATTTAGCTTTGCCTTAATCATATAGTGTGGACCAAAGTCGGCGCTTTGGTACATTCCCATATCGCTTCCGTCAAACTCATCTCTGTCAATCCTTTTAAGGAAGAATGAGCCACATGGGTATTCACGCTTTAAAAGAGTTTCAAGAAGCTGTGCATCGGCATAGCCATCATAAAGAAGGTCGGCAAAATAACAGCCATATTGTGGGAAGGTGTGGATTGTAAAGTGTCCGCCCTTAAGAAGCACAAATGCGCTAATGCCCACGTCCTCAGGCTTTTCGCAGTAATAGTAAGGAATAAGCTGAGGTGGCATAATGGCATCCACCTGCATAACGTTTATAACACTGTTGATAACTTCGTAAACATCCTTAAGGTTATCAAGACGCTCTGTGCTACAGCCATAAGAATCAACTAAAATATGTATCATTGCTTTTCTCCTCAATCAATAATGGTTTTATCAGCAAAATCCTCAAGGGACATATACTGACGCTTAATTTGCTTGGACATATAGCTTCTGTTTATAAGCACATATTCGATTTTATTTTCGTCCACATAGATAAAATCTCCACAGGGCTGAATTGAGCCTTGGTGAATAAATGAATTTTCGTCCTCGCTCCAGCTTGTGTTCTCAAGCCATCTTGAGCTTTCAAGTAGCATAACAAGGCTATTTAGTATCTCATCCTCGGTCTTTTCGCCAGCCTGAAGGCTACGGCGCCAATCGGCAATCATACCATAAAGCTTGCTATAAGGACAAAAGCTATTTTCGTTTATTATGCCAAAGAAGAAGGATTGTTCTCCTTGCTCCTTTACATCCTTTTGAGCCTCTGACAAAACATATACAACAACGTCTAAGTTCAGAGGCTGGGTCTTGTAAAGGCTATAAAGAAGCTTAAAGGCATTCTTTGCGTGTGCGCTCTTGTAAGCCTGTAGCCTGTTACGAGAGCAGCTAAGCCATTTAGTATAAATAACAGAAAAAGCAGAGAACAAAATCCTATAAATTGGACCATGCTTCTTTATGTGCTTGTGAGTAACATCAGAAGCACCAAAAACAAATTCCTTTATAGATGGGTCGGTGGACTTTTCGTTTATGTAAGCGGCACACTGCTTATACGTTTCAATTTTCACATCCATGATATATCTCCAAAATTATTCAGCAATAGCACTTGCTAAGGCTTGATATCTTGAAAGACCCTCAAGCTCATCATTGTTTGTCAGTGCATTTTCAGCATTTAACTTGTAAAGAACATCCTCGTGCCATTTGAATCGAGTAATCTCGTTGATTCCAAAATGTGTCTCGTCTATAAAAGAAGAATTGATATCTAAATATTCAAAATCGTCGCCTTCGATTCTTTCACAAATATCTTCAACCGAGGACTTTAGCTGTGACTTGCCGTTAATTACCACGTCAGCAGGAACAACAGTAGGGAGAAGGATAAATTCCTTTTCGTCTGCGTTTCTGCCCCACCTTCTTGCAAAGTTTCTTAGATAGTTAAACGTACCGATTCTAAATTGATGAGTAGGACGCATGCAGAAAACAATCTTGTCAGAATTGTCAACAGAAAGACGAGCAGAGAACTGGTCGCCTGCTGCAGAGTCCATAACAATGGCTTTAATACCATTATTTTCAGCAAAGTGGTTGAATCTAGACATTACCTCCTCGATTCTTCCGGCAATATCGCTTCTGTCAAGCTGTCTGCTGGCATCATTAACCCCAAGGAACATAACTGCATAGTTGTCCTCAAGACCTAAAATGTTTCCAACAGGAACGAATTTTTTGTAGAGTGGATGGTCAGAAAGCTTGCCAACTCTATTCATCGGCCAGGTTTCCTCGCCCTTCAAAAATTCCTTAACATCATAGCCACTGGTGTGGAAATAATCATGCTTGTTAAGAAGGTAGGTCATGCCGGCACTTTCAATGTCCATATCTAAAAGAAGAATAGGAGAGCTACTATAGGCTTCCAGCTCCTCTGCAAGAAATGGAATGGTGTTAAGGCAGGTTGTGCTACGTCCTGCACCACCCTTGTATGAGAAAAATGTAGTGATAGTAGCCATTACTTGTCCTCCTTGGATAGTAGCTTAGAAATAACGTTTTTGTCTGTTGTGTCAAGCTTCTTTTCCATTTGCTCAGCCCAAGCACGGATAAACTCATCGGAGTCCTTCTTCATTGCCGTACGAATATCGTTGTGGGCATCTGCATTTCCACAGCCATCCGCAATAGATCGGCTCATAAGGCTAAGGAGTAGGTCGGGGATAAGCTTAGCAAGCTCCTTTTCGAAGCTGGAAAGTGTAACCTTGCCACTGTTGTTATTATCAATAGTGATGTTTCTAAATGCATCAAGAATTAGTTTCTCGGTAGATTCCTTCACGCTTTGGCGGATAGCGTTTTCGATGGTGTACTCACCACGGATTTTCGCTTCTTCCTCTGCTATCTGCTTTTTGTTTTCCTCTCTAAAGACTCTACGTTTTCTCTTTATAGCCTCATCCTCGATGTTAACCTTTTCTTTTTCGAGAACAATGCTGTTATCCTGGAAGGCTTGAGAATAAAGACGCTCATACTTGTTGTAGTAGTCATAGAAGTCTGCAATTGACTCAATATAACGCTCGGTAATTTTAACGTCATAATCGCCAGCCTCCCAAACATACTCGTCCTTTGCCTTTGGAAGGTTTTCAAGAAGCTGTATGAACAAACGGCTCATCTGTTTTACAGGATATTTGTCAATGTGATACGCAATAACGTTGTTAGCCTTAACGAGTGTAGGCATAAGCTTTGCGTCAACAAGCATCTTGGAGTTTAGCTTTCTTGTGTACAGGTCTCTTCTTGATGTATCTGTATGCTTTGATTTGAAGCCGATGTAGTAGGTATCTACTATGTACTCAATACCATCTCTCTTGAACTGGTCGTAAATACGCTGTACGTTTTGGAGCGCCGCGTTCATTGTTTGTACTACGTCGTCAGCGCCAACATCATCGCCCATATCAGCTTTTCTGGTGTTTACATATCCATAGAAAAGTATGAAAACTATATGGATTGTATTGAATAGGGCGTTTGAGCTGTTTGATTTAAGAATATCATCACGGGAAATTGGCTTAAAGCCGGCAAGGAAGGTGTCGTCAATAAAGCTGTCCTTCAATACATCCTTGTAGACATCCCATACCTTGTCCGCTACCTTGAAGCACTTTTCTCTCCAATGAACGTGGATTTGGTCGTTGCTACCTCTGCCGTCATTTATAGCCTCAAGAAGCTCTGGGTCGGCATAAACTGTTATGTCGTTGTTGTTTTCGTCCTTGATAACAGATTCGTTGATAATGTTGTCGTCAAAGTCACTATATGCCTCAAGAACTGAGTAAGTAAAGAACAGAGAAGGGGTTTCACAGCCAGTTGTAAAGCTCCAGCCCATTGTTTCCCCGTCGTCAATGAAGGATGAGTTAAAGAATTCAATGATCTTGCGAATAAGCTCAATGATCTTGTCGTTATATTCCTCACTAATAGGCAAATCGCCTCTTTGATAAGCCTTTCTTACCTGTACAAAAAGACTAAGCGCCCAAGTCATAGAACCGATGTATGGGAAGTTCTTGTTGAAAAGCTCACCATTGTTGCCAAGCTTGTTGTCCTCTTGGCTGATATATGGATAAAGGGTATAGTAGCCTGTTCCCTTAGTGCCTATATAGTCAATAATTCTATAAATGCTTTGCACAAGCTCCTTCTTATCATCGTTTGAAAGAGTAGCATTAAGACGGTTCATCAAGGAAATAATACCGGTGTTTCCATAGATGTCGCTAAGAAAGCCAGCGCTTCTGCTTCTTTCATCAGAATAGAAAACCTGATGTCCGTCTATCTCAATACGTCTTTTCTTGTAGCTTTCAAAGATTTTGTTACCGAGTGCTTCGGCAGGATTAAAGCAATAGAAAATTTGCTCATCGCCGTCATTTACAACAGCTCTCTTTTCGCCTTCCTTGTCAAAAATAAGCTCGGCAACGTCACGTCTTAGATTAAATTCCTTGTCCTTGTTCATGTTTCTGTCTCCTTAATTTATATGTTTTGTAAGGCAATGTAGGCCACCACCACCAAGAGAAGCCTCTCTTGAGTAGAATGGAATAACATCAATGCCCTTGTAAATGGTTTTCAAAATGTCAATTGCCATTTTATCAAGCTCGCCATTGTTAAACTGTGGCACAATGATTGCGCCGTTTACAATAGCGTAGTTTACATAGGTGTCAAGCACGGGCTCGCCAACAAGGCGCGCAAATGAGCCATCAGCCTCAACGATATCAGCGCAGTCGTCCTCGGTTCTATAGTAAATAGGTGGGATTGGCAAATGCACAATCTTGTATTCCTTGCCCTCAAGACTGCGTGCGCTCTTGATGATTTTTTCAGCCTCGCGGACAATTTCGTACTGTGGGTCGTTTTTGTCATCAGTCCAGGAAAGGATAACCGTTTCCTTGTCGGCAAACGCCATTACGTTGTCTATGTGTCCGCCTGTTTCGTCATAAGCAAGTCCACGTGGGAGCCAAATAATTTGCTCCGTGCCGGTTGCGTCCTTTATGCGCTTTTCAATTTCCTCAATTGAAAGGTCGGGGTTTCTGTTATCGTTAACAATTGCGTCCTTTACAGCAAAGAGCGTGCCGTGTCCGTCAGGAAGAAAGTTTCCGCCCTCAAGCACAACAGGGCAGTCCTTAACAGGATAGCCGAAAAGCTCTCCGATTTTATAGTCAAGCCTGTCGTCGTCATCCCAAGGGGTATAAAGCTCACCACCATAGGCATTAAAGTTAAATGCCGCAATATGTGGCTCAGCCCCAAGGACAACGCTGGAAACTGTATCTCTTGACCAGCAATCGTTATATTTCATTTCAACAAGAGTAACATTATCGTTATACGAGTAGTTGTTTCTTGCTGTGTCCATAAGCTCTGGTAGAACACCAAGGATTACAGGCTGGTACTCTGCCATTGTGTTGGCAAGCTTTACCATCATTTCACGGATGGGTCCACAATGCTTGCGCCAAACGTCCTCACGAGAGGGAAATAACACAACAGCGGCACGTTGTTTTTCGAATTCTGCAGGTAATCTTTTCATTTTTGCTCCTTATTTAAGCTGCTCCAAATTGCTATGGTTTTCTCTCAGCTTCATCTTTGCTGAGGGATTGATGCTGATTAAGAACTTAAAGGCATCAATAAGTCTATCGCATTCATCAGTTTGGTGGTCAATGTTGTATGTAAACACCATATCCTGAACAAATCGTCTTGTTTCATTATAGCCAGTAGAATACCAAGCGCCATTAACAAGATTTTTCTCGTTAACGAACAGAATAAAGCTATAGCAAAGCTTAAGCTGATTGTTATCTTGAATCTCAACCTCAACAAAGTTACTAATGGCTTCCTTGTACTCTCTTTCGGTTGGGCCCTCGCCTCCCTCAGAGTTTGTATCAAAGCTCATCCAGCTTGCAAGGCGAGGATATTTTTTGCCTGTTGTAGGAATTCTATCTGTGCCGTCGTCCTCCTCATGTCCCAAAAGGTGAGTGGTAAGCTGTCTTGCCTCGGAAGAGGGAAGCACAATCCTTTTTTCCTGCCAATCATCAAGCTTTTTGAGCATAAGAAGATCGTCAAGCTTGCTAATTAGGGCATTATATGAAATGCTATTTACATCATTAACGGTGTTAAGAAACTCAACAAATCTCTGTAAAAATTTAATAAAATCGTAGGCGACGCCTGCTGCAGCCTCATATGAATATTCGGATGCCTTTTTCTTATCTCCAAGCCAAGCGGAAACCTCACCGGGAAGACGGAAAATATTTCCAGTGCGCTTGTAGTCAAAGTAGAACTGCACATCGTTTGAAGTAAATAGCTCGTCAAATCTACGGGAGTCGTCCTTATCTGTGATATGATAAAGCTCCTTGAAGGCTCCAATGGTTTTGCCGTTGAACTCCTTCAAAAAGAAAAGGATTTTGTTTCTAAAGGAGAAGTCGCGTCTGATCATGGATACAACCTCGCGACGGCTAGAAATGTCCTTTTTAATAAAGCCCTCAACCTTTTTCTTGGTTAGATAAACCTCCTCTGCTTCCTTTCTTGGGAAGTAATAGAAGTATTTAACGCCGTGTTCCTTTGGATTATATGACTTTACACCCTTGGAAACGGTATCCTTGCCTAAGAGGTTTAGCGCAATGATCATACAAGAGTATGTGTTATAGTCGTATTCCAAAAGCTCGTTTGAAAGAATATGGGCCTCTCTAAGATTTTCAATTGCAAGCTCATTGCTCTCCTTAATATCGTCGCTTACTGTCTTTGATGTGCAACGGTTTTTGGAGCAGGTTGCAAGAAGAGAAGAAAACTTTCTTGAAGCAAGCTCGTTGTCCCAAGCAATCTTTATATTTTCAAGAATTGTGGACTCATATTGACCCTTGATTTTTCTCGCGAGCCTAATGTAGTCCTGCTCGGTAGAGGAGGAGGTGAGGCTCTCAAAAATTGTAGTACCTTGAAGACTAGTTAGTCTACACTTTTCTCTAAATTCGTAAGGCAGGACATCAACCGACATTCCACCTAGAAAAACGGGAAGAATAGGAATGTTTTCACCTGCTGCAATTTGACTGTTGATCAGCCTAAGCTCGTTAATCACACCGTCCTTGTAAACGGATGAGCAGGAAATAAGACAAACAACCAAGCAGCTTTTTTTAACATTCTTCTCAACCTCCTTGGCATAATCATCGCCAATTTCGTTGACGTTGGCTCCGTCAGCCTTGAACATGCACCAGTGCTTAAGACCAATTGAATCAAAGGCTCTTACTAAGCCTACGGCGTATTCCTTGTCCTCGTTAGCGGTTGAAATGAAAACCTGATCTCTTGCACAGCCCATATGGGTGGCAACCTCAAGTAGCTTATTCTTATCCATAAAAAGTCCTTTCTAATCACAGAAGTAAATTAGGGCATACTACCCCTATTTTTAATTATAATAAATTAAATATAAAAAGTCAAGATGTTTGTTAAAGTCAAAAAAGTCGAAAAGCCCCGCTGTAAACGGGGCTTTTTCAATTACGAGCTCATTACATAAGCAACGATGCCAAGGATAATATAAAGAACGATAAGACCGGTTAGCACACCTGCAATAATACGGCTGGCAACTCTTTGCCCTGGGGTTCCGTTTCTGTACAGGTAAACACATCCAGCAGGATAGCAAACTATCATAAGGAAAATACAAAGTAGCCAGTTTACCCTACGCTCAGAAACAATAGGGTGGATTGACTCATCTTGTGTTGGTTCATATTCGCCGTGTGCTGGAGGAACATCCGTGGATTGCGCCGTTCCATATGAGCAGTTTACCACTATAATATTACTATCAATTTTTCGCTTGATAAGAGCCTCGTTTTCTCCCAACGCAGTAATATATGTTGGTTCTATGCGAGGGATATAAGAAGAAATCTCGGAAATGTTTGTTGTTTCACCGTGGGTTGCAACGATATTTGCTGTTCCGCTATAGTTTTGTGAGTGGCTTATGGTTCTGTTGATATCAATGTGCCTGTAGTCGTGATAAACATTTTTCAAATGCTCACCTGTTGAGGCGGTGTTGTGTCGTAGAATGATAAGGTTGTCGGCGTCGGAAAGTATATCGCGCACACCGCCACCCTGATCGTATGAAACAGAGGCAGCAATATCGTTTACAGAATACACATATCCACAATTTCGCGGCGGGGAGTGTATGAATTTTGAAAATTCTGGGGAAGCTTCGTCAGGCAATGCGTCGAAAATTGCATTGAAATAATAACGGTCCGTGACGGTGTCATTAAGCTCTTGGATGATTACATTTAGTAGCTGTTGACAATGAGTATCAAACACGTCAATTACAATGGTTTTTCCTTCCTTTAGCGCTTTGCGAATATTTGTAATGCTTTGACGAGGAGTTGCGCCGCTTGCAAGAATGTGTCGTGCCTGAGTGTGTAAATTGTCAAAATAGCTTTTGATTTCTCCTTGAGCCTCTCTGCCTGTAGTAAGCTCGTGGATTATGTTGTTAATTGTGGCATTGTCATCTGCGTCGCCACTTCTAGAAAATAGCACCTCGCGTAGATGGTTTTCCACGTTTGTAACAAGCTCCTCGTGTGGTGCGTCATAAAACAGCTCAGCACGAGGATCTGCGCCCATAAAATCAAGAAAGTCGTAAAGTCCTTTCATATACATGCCACCAGCAAAAGACATTCTTTCTCCATCAACAGAGGAGCGAATAACAAACCTAGAAAGCTGGTCTCTGCTTAAGTCAATAAACGGGTCATAAACCGGATTTTCCTCGTTTACAATAATAAGACGGCTTGGGTCATCACTATAGGCTTGAGTCATAAGCGCCTCAAGCTCCTTGTTTCCACAGTGGACTACGATAGAGCCAAAACCGAGACGTGTGGCGTTGTAAGCAGAGGCGCACATAACTCTGTTTCTTAACTGAACAGTGTTACCGGAAACAACCACTCTTTCAAGCCCACCCCTTGATAAATAAGCCTCAATAGGAGTGCTTGTGTGTCGGGTAAGCATACGCCTTCTTCGGTTTTCCATTATCAGCTCGTTTTGTTGCCTGCGCATGTTCGCGTCAATTCTGCTACCACGAACAGAGCTTGTAACCAGTTGAACTATTTTTTGTAGCATCCTAAATCACTCCTTGAATAAATCAAATTGGAATTTGAATGGCGCATGGCTTGTGATTCCCACGACAGCCTCGCCAACGTTTAGCTTGGATATATCCCAATCCTCGACAACGGTGGTAACCCTGCCCTCGGGAGTGTTACCGTGGGTTTCAAGAATATAACGCTTTCCGTAAAGTCCAGTCATAAAGCTTCTTGTGCTTTCATCGTTTGCTCTGAAGGAGAGCACGGAGGAAAAGCCGGCTGCGATGTTTTTGCCGTTTGCCTCGCCATAGCTTGCGTAAAGCTGGTCGATGCTTTGTAGACCTGCAAAAATTTTAAGCCCTAAGGAACGGCCAAAGTTAACAGCGTTTTCGATGTGCTGAAGATCTGGTAAGAGCCTAAACTCGTCGCAGAAAACATAAACATTACCACGTTCGCCCTCACATCGTCCCAGTGACTCCTTGAACGCAAGGTCAATAAGGAGCTTGTAAATTGGCGAAAGAGTAGAGCCCTTAGCTATGTCGTATTCAATAAATAATGTTCTTGCTCCCTTTTTTCTTACAAAATCTCTCATAGAGAAGGAGCCCACATCGCTAAATGCACCAAAGAAAATTTTTCTCACAACGGATTGCATTTCTGCGAATACGCCAAGGCCTTGGTTGTTTTTGCCGTCGCCAACATAAGAAAGAACGGCTTGCAGGTCTGGACTTGAGGAAATAAGATCGGAAAGGACTTCTATTTTTAGTGAGTTCATAAAGCTCTTCAAGTAGTTATTATTTAACTTTGGACCGATTATATTTTCTGTCCTATACGCCTTTCTCGTAAGAGCAGTTAGGATTGCCGCAAAAAGGTCGCGCGCAGCATTAGGGAAAAAGGGATTACTGCTATTTTTCCTAATACTTTCACTATAAAGACCCCAAGAAATCTCGCTTATATTGTCCTCGATGCTATCCTCATCCCAACCATCTACGGTAATTTCGCTAAAAATGTTCCATTTTGCTGTTTTGTCGCAGTATGCCTTGGCTGAGGAAATAACAACATCACGACTTTCGTTAAAGAAAGATTTGTAGTAATCTCCCTTGGTGTCAAAAATTATCATAACATCGTTGTCGGTCATATTCTGTTTAAGGGTGCTTACGATGTGGAAAAAGGTGTTTGTCTTTCCACAGCCTGTGCCTCCGATAAGCAACATATGCCTTTTTAGAATATCCTCATTTAACTCAATGTTGAGTCTGTGCTTGCCACAAGTACCTGGTAAAACCACAATAGGGTTTTCGATGTTTTTGGGTGGCAAGGAGAACTGTAGGTTGTTTCCGTGTAAAACCTGTTCTGCCATATTATCTCCTTATCTCGTTTGTGTTATTGTTTTGCTGACCTTGATCCGAAATAATAAGTAAAGTAGAAAGAAGTTTGGCAAAGGCAAGCAATACTTCAATTTTCTTTTTTTCTTCCGTTTTATCGCAGACGTCGCTGGATAGTTTTTCGTTTTTTGAGCGTTTTGTTTTTTGATACACATTAACCGCTGTCAAAATTTCAGTTAATGTAAGAGTGCTGACTTGATTTTTGGAGAGTTGCTCTCTTAAGGCGTCTAGCTCGCTACGAAAAAGGTCAAGAAAGGCTGCATCTGTTCGATTTAAAAGCTCATTGATTTCATTAACCTGAGCTTGGCTAACAATAATAGTCATAATTACATATCCTGTCCGTTATCATTACTTTCGGAGCTGTCGCCACCGTCCTGCCCAGCACCACTGTCCTCTCCAACACTGTCATTAGCTGGAGCAGAGGAGTTAAAGCTGCTTTGCTCAAAATAGGCTACATCGGTAGCATGTTGACCTGCACCTGCTTGTTGACTGTCAAAATATGACGGGTCGGCAACAACGTCCTGCTCTGTGTTATTTGCAGTTTTATCAAAATATGATGGGTCGGCGACAATGTCCTGCTTTGCGTTGTTTGCAGCGTTATCAAAGTAAGATGTGCCGACCTGTGTCTGATTTTGGGTAGAGCCTGAAGTGGTTTTATCAAAATACGATGGATCGGCAGTAATATCCTGCTTTGCGTCGATTGGAATATCGCTTTTTTCGATTTTGGCGGGGGGAGTGTCGATGATTTTTGTAGAATTATCGTTTGTAGACTCATTTCCATCTGTCGCCTGTGTGGTTGCGTTGCTTTGTGATTGCGCTATGTTGTTGCTTGCCTCCGTGGTGGCAACTGCATTAGAAATAGATTGCTGATTTATGCCATCTATTTGTGCAATCGGTTCGCTTGAACCACTTTGATAAATGGCAGTACCATTTTCTCCAATAGATACAATATATTCTGGATTCTGTTCCATTGTGCTTAGCTGGGCGTTGGTTAGATAAGAGGTATCTATACCCAAGCTGTTCATTTCATCTTGTGTAAGCACATGAGTATTCTTGTTTATAATCTCTCTAGGGACCTCGCTTGGCGTTGGCAGATAGCTGCGTGCCAGTTGGTCTTGTGGGGTCCTTGCGGCGATTTGCATATCAATTGCTCGTGCAACAGAGTCAACCTGGCTATCAAGCCCGGTTTGGCGCATAACTGCCATTTGAGTGGCTTCATCTGCAAGAACATTAGCAATGCCACTTGCTCCACTTGCGGTGCCCATAGAGCTGGTGGCAATTGCGCCTACACCGGCATTTAAGCCCTTGGAAATGCAGTAGCCGCTAATGGTTTGGTATCCATTGCTTACAGCCTTTTCAGCAAGCCAACTTTGTGCTCTGTATGTAGTAACAGCAGAGGCAACCTTAACATTTGTCCAAAAGGAAGAGCCCTTGTTATATGCATTGCTTGGGGATTGTGCCTTTGCCTTAGAGCCTTGCTCCTGCTTGGTGGTAGTAGAGGCTTGTGTTGTCTGGTCCTTAACGTCAGCCTTGCTTGAAGCGGATTTGGATTGAAGCTGCACAGCATTTAGCTCAGCTTTAACATCGTACTCTGTACGCAGGCTTTCCGTTACCACGGGTTCATCAAGCCTGTCATATTGCATTTGGTTAATGCTAGAGGTAAGCTGCTCCTTTTGCTCTGCTGTGATTTTCGATGAGCTGAAATGGGCGTTTGAGGAGTTGTTTACCATCTCTTTTTGACGCTCATAGCGTTCATGCCTAAGTATTTGGTTTGTATCATTAACCTTTTCAAAGTGATTATATTGCTCGGTTAAAAACTTTTGGTATTCTGGGTCTGTTCTGTAAAGCTCTCGGTCCTTAAGAACATTTTGAGTTGCTACGTTGTTACTGTCCATTTCACAGGTAAGCATATCATAGTGCTGCCTGTCAGTAAGCTCAACAGAGGAGTTGAATGTACCGTTATAGTTTTTGTTCAAATCCTCTACCTTGGACATAGAAGCAGTTTGTGGGTCCATTCTATCGGAGTCGTATGCTTGAACCGAGTGCTGTCTTTCGTGATAGTAGGTATGGAGCATCTGATAGGAATTATTATCAGCTGAGTCTTTAACATTCACATGTATTTTGTTGTTGGCAGCTGTATAATAGCCATAGGTATCCTTACCACCACAGCTAACAACCTTAGCGGCAGGTCTGCCTGTTGCAGCGGCATTTCGATTTTCCATTTCCTGAAAAACCTCTAAGCGCTCACTTTTGTCAAGTTGACTCCAACTTTCGGAGCGTAGCTTTAGGCTAAGCTCCCTATCCGTGAGAGTGGAATAGCTAGTAGAGATTTTATAATCTCTCCCACCGTCGGCGCGCTTGATATATTTACTCATTGCCGACCTCATCTAAGCTGTGGCAGGCAGAATCCTTGCTTTCAACAAGCCTTTTTTCAAGGGCTAAAATTCCGTCGTAAAGAGCATCCTCTGTAAGACCTATATCATTAATGTAGAAAATCGCCCTATCAAAGTCCCCTGCACGGCGCAAAATATCAACAAGCAGAATTGCGTCCTCACAGTCAAGTGTATTTTTTACATCTATTTCAAGACAACGCGCAGCTGACTTTCGCATTTGTACAGCAAGCACGCTTTCATTGTTGTCGTCTAAAATCCAAGCAGCTCTCAAATAAAAAAGAGAGGCGCTTTTGTAATTTTTGATATATTCCTGCACACGTGCAGCATGCACATACGCAGAGGCCATATCCTGCGGCATATCACTTTTTTCAATAATTAATCTAATCGCATCTTGCCCTTCATATTTTTCGCTTATATCACTATAAGAATAAGAGCAATGGGGACAAACCTGAAGCTCCTTTGTCAGAAGCTCACGCGCCATACCCCTTGGTCTAAGATCTAAATCGGGCTTGCCAAAGGAGCTTGTGCTTAAAACAACATTCTGGTGGCTTTCCTTACCACAAATCGCACATTTAACATTAGAAACTATAAATTTAGACATTGAGCCTCCTTAATTTGTAAAATACATAACGAGAAGATCTAATCTGTCATTATAGGTGTAGCTCATAGAGCAGCCGTAGGTAGGGGCAGAAAGCTCTGTCCTCATCCAGCTCATAACGTTGTTTTGTAGGTCGTCGTTAGTTAGTTTTTTTGTTAGCTTTGCAATTGCCATATAATTGTCGCCATAAGGAACAATTTTTGTTTTGTGTAAATCGGAAACGAATCTTACAGGAGCGCCGTTTTCTGCCCATACGGTTTTTGAATCATCGGTACAAGCAGGGTAGGTGTTAACCGCTGGTATGTGCTCGATTGACATTTGAGCATCATCCAAAAAAGCATATTGTAGGCTTGGTATATTGTTCATAGTTGAGGAGGCGTTCCATGTAAAGTCAAATTGATAGTTGTTATCGTCGCAGATAACAATGTTCCAAGCGTGATCCTCTTGTCCACCATTTGGAAGTAATGCCTTTCCATAGGCAATAACACAGAGAAAATAAGCTCTGTGAAGGATAAGACTTGCAGCCTTAGCAAAGCCCTCGCAACGGGCGCGCTTAAGGATAAGCGCGCCATAAGCATCGCCATAAGAGCCAGCAGCGCTGTACTCTGGGGATACACGTGTGCAAAGGTACTTATTTAATCTTTTTAGTTGATCAACTTGAGTGTCAAATTTAAGAACTCTATCGGCAGCACGCTGAATTTCGCGATCTAATCTGTCTGCCATTTCTTGAAGGTCTTGTCCTTGATACTTGTTTTTGAAAAGCATAGTAACCTGATTGCCAGAAATTCTGGATTCATACTCCTGCATTACATAAAACAGCTCTGGACATCCATAAATAATAGCATAGAAAACATTATTTAGTGAATCTTCGCTTGGCACAATTGCTCCACTGTAGGTGACAGTAAAGTCACCCACAGCCAAGCTGTCAACACACCTATAATAAAGCTCTCTTTCATAGTCAGAAAGCTGAACAGAATAGAAGTTTTCTCTATTAACAAGATTTAGATTTATGCGTGCCATAATAGTTTCTTTTAATAAGCTCCTCTTAAATAGTAGTTAATTAGGTGATTAATAACGTATTCTCTTGTTGTTAAGCCCTTGCCAATAGCAACGTTGATGTATTGACCATTGAAGGCGTAGAATTCCTCCTCGGTTAGATACTCACTCCACTCGTCGTAGGAGGCAAGACCATATGTAGCTATATCAGACTGAAGCTTATCCATATCATAAGCCATATCCTGGTTAAGCTCAAATACGTTGTAAAGTCCGTCAATTTCATCACACATAGTCAAAAGACCACCGGTGTAATGGTTGATTTCCTTTGCTGTGATTACGGCATATCTTGCGGTTTCCTTCATGGAAATATTATAGGAAACAAGCTCTGTTTTTTGACTTACTGCCTGTCCGTCAATGATTTCTGTATAGAAGAAGCTATGTCCAACAAGACTCTCAACATTAAACTCATCAATCATAATGTATTCGTTTAGTGTGCAATCAAACAAGCCATGCTCGTTGATTAAGCTGAATTCAGTACCACACGCAAAGTATAGAGTTAGAACTCTGTGCATAGCTGGAGTATCCTTGTAGATTACGGATACAGGTGCAGATGTAACATTACCTGTAGCATGGTCAAAGGCAAGAACCTCTTGACCAACAACAAGGTCCTTAACCATAATGGTGCTACCATTGGCAAGAGTGATTAGACTGTCGAAAGGCATACAGCCACCGCCACCGCCACCACCGCTGGATTGATTCTGCTGCCAAACGGCCTCAAGTGTAACAACGCCACTTTCAGCAAGGTTCAAAACTGTCTGGTTAGGGCTATAGGTTGAGCTACCATATGACCAATGGGTAAAGGTGTAGCCACTCTTTGTTGGCGTGTTGGAGGAAATGTGAATTTCCTGGTCGTATGTAGCAAGCTGACTTTCAGGTACATTTGAGGCACCCGAAGCAGAGTATGAGATTGTATAGGTGTTTGGCACCCACTTAGGTGTAATTATAAGCTCTGCAGATTCAGAATAGAAATCGTTGTTTTTGCCTTGACCCAAAAGGAGCTTATAAAGATCAGCAATAGCCTTTTCAGCAATGGTGTTGTTTGTAATCTTGAAGCTGTAATCGTGTCCTGTGTGTGTAAAGTTATCGTCGTGGTGATAGCCGGTTCTTGTCATTCTACCAGTAAGAACAGCATCCTTGCCAAAATAAACTCTCAAGGATTGGAATGCTTCGGTTGCGTTTGCGTTGTTAAAGGTAATTGTAAAGGAGTTTGCTTCCCAAACTGCGGCAAGATTTACTGTACCGGAGGTGGTAATAAAGCCATCGTCAAGCAAGCTAGCCTTAGTATAGAAATATTTACCCTCATTTTCGCCAACATTCATTGCATTATAGTATTCCTCGTTAGAGGTGTAAACAAAGGATGTGGCAACATCCATCCAGCCTCTAAACTTATAACCAAATCTGTCGTCACAGCTTGGAAGAGTGACGTCGATACCCTTTTGAACATTTTCCATTGAGGAAATTATATCGCTTGCACCATTGGCATCGAAGTTAATTGTGTAAGAGGAATAGCTATAAATAGCATAAACTCTAACTGTGTTATTAGTAACAGGAGTTGCATATAAGCCATGAGCTATATCTCCGTCGTAATACTCAAGGAATGGAGCATCTGGAGAAAATGCCCAACCAAGGAAGTCGCCCTTGTTATCTGGGTCGGATGGTTTGGTTGACCATTTGATTTGAACGGAGTCGCCGAGCATATAGTTATCAAAGCCTAATAGATGATCCTTGTTGTAGAATTCAACCTTAAAGGTGTTGCTTGCCCAAACCGCATACAAGTCGATTATGGCGTTGTTTGAATCAGTGAGGTTTAGTACATCCTCTTGGACATCAAAGTCGGCAACGGTTGCGTTCTTGTCGTATGCCCAACCCAGCTGTGTGTAGCCTGAGTAGCTTGGTGGGTTAGAGCAAATAGGCTTTTTGTCGTCGTAAACAAAGGTGTCAACAATTTTTTCGCTTGTGCCATCGTTAAGGTGTAGCTTTACGGAATATGTATAAGGCTCCCAACGGGCAAAAACCTTTGTATTTTTGTTAAAGGTAAAAACATCGTCAACCTGAACGGTTGTGCCGTTGTCGGTTGAGGCGTACCAGCCAAGGAAGGTGTAACCGGTCTTTTCAATAGAAAAGTCAGAGGAAATATTAAGCTGTGACCCCTTTGTAAGGCTAAGTGTTTCGTGATCAAGACCAGTGTCAAAGCCGAGCTTTCCACCATCCTTGTGGAAAATAACGCTTATCTCATCAGCTGTGCTTGTGTGAACAAAAACCTTGTCTATATTAGCCTTCCAGCCGTCGTCATCGCTCTTGAGATAATCCTTGTATTTTGTAGCAGATACATAAATACATGTCTGGCTAGGAAGAACAAAGCCAGTAAAACTAACATCCTTTGTGGTGGATGAGTTTTTAAGGTCAATTCTTTCTAGCTGTGTAAAATATCTTACGTCTGAAATATCAAGAACCTCAACGTTTGAAAAGAGTAGGCTCTCAATCTCTCCAAGCTCGGTCATAGAAACTGAACTGTCGCTTAGAAGAGAAGGATAGTTATTTTGAATAATTGAAATTGTATCGTTGGAGTTGAAGCGAGTAGAAAGCTCTACTTCAAAATCAATGGTGGTATCCACCTTGTGCTTCATAATAACCTTTGATTTGCCAACGCCAAGCACCTTAAAGGTCCTGGTGTTACCGTCGTATGACAAGTATTGGTCGCTTAACTCATATGTGTTATCCTCGTTAAGGTGATAAATCTCAACGATGTTGTCTGGCTCATTAAGCCAAAGGTAGTCAACATCCTTGTAAGCCTTAACCTCGTCAATGGAGAACTCAGAGCCAAGGGTGAGCTTTTCCTCAAGACCCATATCCGGGTCATCACCACCGCCGTTATAACCGATATATATACGTGCCCAAATTGCAGCACCAACGGCAACAGCGGATAGAAAAATCAGCACAAAAAGAAACACACCAAGCCTTCTTTTTGTAAATTTACTTTCTGCCATTAGTTGTCTCTCCTTGTGAAATTAGAAATGTAGAATTAGGTGAATTAGTGTAAAGAGAAGCATCATTGCTATTACAACAACACCGGTTTGCCATGCAGCAGTGAATACAGCGCTACGTAGGCGTCTGTACTTGTAATTTGTCCAATAGAAGATTTCGCTGACTATGGTTGATACTACTGTAAACGCCACGAACACGGAAGCAAAGTAGTGCTCATAAAGAGTGCTATAAATAAGACCGCCGAGCATAGCAACCAAAACTGTAACAATTGATGCAAAAATTGTAGAGGCAGCAAGACCACCGATAGCATCAGGAAAAGAACGAGGCGCCATTGTTGCCTGCTCGCTACGCTTATTCCTAATAGCCTTACAAAGCGAACGCTTTGATGATACGGATATATTTTCGTTTTCCAGGAATATAACAACAGCCTCGGTAGCCTTTTGGCGAAAATCCTTGTTTTTGTATGAGGTAATGCCCTTGAGTTTTGCGTATTCATCAAATCTAAGAGCACTTGTGCTTAGTAAAAGCTCCCAAATAGCCTTTGAGTCGAGAAGGGAAAATTCTCTCAAAACAAAATCAAATCTAAACCTTTTAAGGGTTATTTCCTTTGAGTTTTGCTCAATAGATGCTGTATAGCTTTCTACAAGACCATTGATGGTATCATAAAGCTTCTTATAAAGCCTTTCATCACAGTCATATAGGTCCGCAGCTAAGTCGTGGTACGCCTTGACTTGATCCTGTGGAAGCTTATCAAAGCAGGTGTTTTCAATAGCACTATCAAGCTGTGGATCGATGATTTTTTCGCAAATTATAGCACGGATTTTTTCGCTTGAGCGGTCGGTGTATTCTGTAATCAGAGCCTCTGCCTTGCGAATGTCCTTAAACACACTATCAAGTGTAGGCTCATTTGAACAGCAGGGCTCAATATAAAAACCCAAAAGGCCCTCAAATAATGCTCTTTGAGGAGCAGAGCTTCTCCTATCTCTCAAATAGATGATAGTAGTATCAAGAATATTGCGCTTGCAAATTTCTCTTGTAAATGCGTCAGCAAGGCTTTGATTTGCTGTCTCGCCAAAGAAGTTGTCAAGAATATATTCAAGTGCTTGATTTAGGTCAGCGGATGAATCAATGATGTATCCAAACACCTTTTGTGCATCGGTTGTAACCATTGCCTTGTGCACGAAAAAGAGCTTCATGTCCTCGTTGCGCACCCTCTTTTCAAAGCAAAGGTTCATCATAAAGCTATGGAATGAGCCGCTTATATGTGCGGGAACAACGATTTTTTCAAAGCGACCCATTAGATCTTGGCTTCTCCAATTGTCGGAGATGAGGTCTACAAGGTCCATAAAGTCAGATCCCATAGCCCTTGAAATATCATAGCAACATTCCATGAAAACAGGAATGTTACCTATGTTGTTTAGCGGGTTTTCATATGTGATAGAGTTATAAATGATATTAAGAGTACGTCCAGCCTCGTGGATAAGACCCTTGCCCTTTAGCTCCTTGTAGAAGTCTATAAGAGGTAAGAATATAAGCTCAAATGCACGGGCAGGGTCGAAATCAACACAGAGAGCAGCGTTCAAAACCGCCATATTGTCATTTTCGATAATATCAAAAATCTTATCAATAGAGCGGATAGACAGTGAGTCGACACGCCTTGAAAGAAGCTTAATGTTAAAGGAAAGCTCCTCTGCCATCTTGTCTGCGTCTCCAAAGTCGGCTTTCTTTGAAAGAAGAATTTTAGCAAAGTCGTTTAGGTCGTCTATGCTCTTAGAGGCAAGGAAGAATTCATCCTTGAATAGCTGAGAATCCTCGCCACCTCTTTTTAGAAGAGTAGAATACTTGTTTGCAAGTGTTTGGTCGGAGTTATAAATGATAACGGTGCCAAGCTTCTCAAGCTCGCTAATATATTCGCTATCGTTAGCACACGGAACGGCACAAAGATCAATGTGTGCATAGTCATTTAGTGCATTCGCATGACAGGTGTTAAAGGAAACGTCATTTGCAATGCTTGGGGGTAATAGCTCAATAGCAGAGAAGATGCAATCACGTACATTCCTCCACTCGTCAGGATTTCTAGGATTTGAAGGATTGAAAACCAAGTAAAGTGGCTTTTTCTCCTTTAGAGAACTCATAAGCGCGTCAACAAGGAAAATAGCAAAGCTATCTGAGTATCTAAAAGGCTTTTCCCAGTCCATAGGCTGTGAGTCAATAGGCTCTGCCGGAATCTCGCAAATGTAATCGTCATCGGTTAGAGGAATTTCCTTGATGTTCAGAATGTGATCCCTTGAAAGCATTTTAATTGCGTGGGTGTTTTCTGGAATATCACTAACAAAAAGTGCGTTTACCTGCTCTAGGTCACCACCTCTACGGCCAACAATCTTACCCTTGGTTAAAACCTCTTCTCTTATCTTGGAAGAATAAGCAGCATAGTATTTTTCTCCGTCAAGATAAACAGATGGTCTATAGGAATATGAGCAAATTTCGGTGTTTGGCTCCTCTCCCTTTGAGGTCATGGAAAGGCCTGAATATTGACCTATGTTAGGAAGCCCAAAGAAGGATTGCTTTGAAAGGGCTGCTTCAATATCCTGACCAACCTTATAAGGGGTGTCTATTGTAGAAGTGTATATTTCCTCGCCCATTGAGTCAGCACTCTTGTGAGCATATAAGAAAATAGATTCATAAATTCTTGCCATTTGTATTACCTCCTGTCAATTAATCCTCTTTGGTACATTAGCCAAATGAGGGGAAGCTCCATGCGGAGTCTTCTTGGACGCAAAAGAATTTCCTTTTTACCCTCTGCTGAGCTTTCAGATCCCTCGCTTAGGCAGGACTCACTACCGAGAGCAGAGCATGTAAAGAATTTGATGTTTTTGTATTGATTGATAATTCCATGAACGGCACTTTCTGCGTCTGTTGCAACGGACTTTAAGAAGTATTCAAGCTCAAGGCTAGAGCAGTCAATGTGTCTTTCAAGCTCACTGCCGTGATAGCGCCTTTGACTGCCGGCAAGACTTAAAACATCCTCTATAACAAGGTGGCTGTTTTCATCAAAGCACTCACCCTCCACGTTGTTGCCCTTTAGTCTCTTATCATGCTTTGTAAGCACGATGGCAATAGGAGCGTTTATAATTTTTTCCGGGTTATCAGCCATAGCCTTAAGGGATTCAAGCGTGGCGCAAACCTCCTTAAGAGCAGCAGCTGGCTCCCTATCGCCATCAATAACTGCAATATAACAGTCAGCAATGTCAACGGAGCGGATGCCCTTTTTCTTTTCTTTAACAGCTTCACCGGGAATATCATAGAAATAGGCAAAGCCAAGGCTACCAAGTCTGTATCCAATAGGCTGCCAAGCAAGAGCCTTGGCATCCTTACCAACGGTTCTTGACTCAATGTTTCCCCCAACATTAATGACATATCTGTTTTTATAGTTTCCTGTTGTGCTACATCTTGAACGCTCATAATCATCAGAAACCTTTGTTATGTCTTCACTTTCGTCAAGATGAAGGAATTTAAGCTCTTGTGCAGATTCCTTTTCGCCTGCATACTTGTAAAGTATACGGTCAAGTGTAAAGCAGTTTGATGAAATTGAGTTAGCTGCAACCATTTCCATGTTGAAAAGAGAGGATAGATAAATCGTTTTTCCGGAGCGTGGGAAGCCTGCAACAAGAATGTGCATAGATGGCAAGGTGGTTGCATCATCTGGAAGCACCAGCTTATTATTTGTGATGACGGAGGCTTGTCTTTCGCCCTGGTCATTTAAGTTTGACAAGGAAACAAGGTCAGCGCCACAAACAACAGTAACCTTTTTCTTAAGGTCGCTGGAAAGAGAAGCTGCTTCAACTTCTTCTCCACCACATGTATATATCTTTCCCTTTTCTTTATTAGGGATAGAGGCGAGAGGCTCGCCACAATATGGACATCTTAAGGGCTGATTAATAGTGTCGGAGCGGTCGTCAGAAATTTTAACCCTTGACTTTCTGCCCTCTATGGTGTTATCTCTGTCGGATTCATCAGAAAGGAAATAGTAATTGCTAAGATTTGGGTCTGTAAAAACAAGACGGAAATCGTTTTTGTCAGCATTTTGGCAAGGGAATGAAGTGGTAGAAACCTCCATGGTTCTACCGGTAGGCTTAAGGATAATTTCAGCAGGAAGATTTGTTCTTGGGTCAACAAAGCAGTTTGCAAACTCACGTCTTTCCTCGGGTGTTCTTCCTGGAATATGGGTGTCTTTAATTAGTACAGGACGTGCGCCTGCCTTTTGAACAACGGAAAGAGACATTTCCTCTCTTATAAAAGGGTACATAATCTGGAAGGTTATTTTGGACTTTTTCTCCATTATTCGGTAATAAATAATATCCTTTTTGCTGTAATTTACGGCAAACTTGTAGGTATATTCCTTCAGAGGCTCACTTTTTGTTTGCTCAACACCAAGGGATTCATACGAATGACCCTTGCTTGCCATTTTGTCGCACTGCTCCTTGGTATAAAAGCCGATAACTCCTGTACCAGAAAGGGTAGATGTGGGACTTATGTAAACACATCCATCGGAATAGACAGTAGAGTCCTTAAACATTTTGAACGATTCCTCTGTGTTCTTTATGGCAAATTCCTCGGTGGCATCAGGCGTAAATGTACATTTATATGCTACAAAATTTTTTCTGATTGCCTTTGGAATATAAATTTGGATTTGCATATTACCCCTTTGGGTAGTGTCTTGATATAAGTAGAAGGCAAGAGCCTTTGTAGGGCCACAGGTGCCTGTTGGGTTGCTATCAGTTAGAGGAATAGCAATACCACCTGCTATACATTGATAGTCAAAAAAGAATTCACTCATTTTTTTGGTTTTACCTCCAAGTATTTTTTGTATACATCTTGATAATCCTTGCCAGGGATGCCTATAAAATGAACCCAACCCTGATGCTCGAATATATCAACGCGCTTTTCTTCTTCAAGAAAACGTCTGTATGCGTCCTTGTATTTGTCCTTGAACAGCCAAACTCGTTGGTTAGAAGAGCCTCTTAGCGGCACATCATCAACAAGCTCTAAAACAAAGGGGCTGTCAATTAAAACTGAAATGTTAGAAAGGATATAGAAAATTTTTTCATCTTGACGGGCTTCAAGCTCCTCTTTTGTAAAGCCTGAATAAATAAGAATATCATCTACTCCAAGGTGAGTCAGCTCCTTGACCAAAAGATAAAGTTGATCAATTTGGATAAATGGTTCTCCACCTGAAATGGTAACGCCGTCAAAGGGAAAATCCTTTATTTTGCTAATTAACTCGCTTACACTAATCTCTTTTGAGCTGTCAAGAAGCTGAAGCTCTGGGTTAGAACACCCCTTGCAGCCACGATAACAGCCCTGAGTCCAAATGCCAACACGGTTGCCGGGACCCAAAGTGGTTATAGGAAAAACTACCTTACCAATTTGCATATGATGGCTTAGTTGCCTCCTGTCGCCTTAAGCTCCTCGGCAATAACGGCAGAGGCACCACCGCCACCACCAGAGCTACCAGATAGCCTTCTGTATTCTTCAATCTCTTTAGAGGAATATGCGCCACATTTAACAATCTTATCAAGACCATAGCCTTGGTTTACACATTCCTTTACAGTAAGACCTAAAAGCTTAAGATATCTAATGGATTCGCTGTCGCTTTCAAGACGATAGAAGCACTGGGATTTGTAAAATTCCTCTCGTGCCTCGCCCTCAATTTCTGTATGTGAGAAGTAAGGGAAGCCGATTGCATGGTATCTTTCCTCAAGCTCCTTTGACCATTCACAGCTTTCGTGGAAGTCCTTTAGCTCGTCCTTTGAAAGCATAGCCGTGCCGTTGCTTAAAATTACCGATTTTGGAGAAATAGTAAAGGCACCGTAGCAATCAAAGGTTGCCTCAAACATAACCCCTCTGTGTTTTGAGGAAAGGAAGGAAAGCTCTATTGCTTGCCCCTTTCTTTCCTGCTTGAATTGCTGATAGTGGTCCATGCGACCCAAGGATCTATTGATGCTTTGGGATTCTAGCTCGTCGATATCTATACAAGAAAGAAGAGCAGACGCGTTAATGCTTTGCTTGCATAAGCCTAAAACTGATTTAAGCTGCTCGGTAGCCTCACAAAGAAGAGAAAGACCATCCTCTGAAATAGAGAACTCGTTAACCTGGTCAATGGTAAGAACAGAGCCCTTGACCTTATCTCCTTCTGCATTACCATCATCAGCAATAATGGTGTTTAACTCCTCGTAGTAAGCGTTATATACTTCAAGCTCTTCCTTGAAGCGCTTATAAAGCTCGTTATATTTGGTAGCAGAGTCTTCAAAGGCTGAAAGCTGGTTGACAAGGCCATTAAGCCTTGCTGTTGTGCTTGGAGATGATAGTGCGCTTGAGCATCTATTAACATCGGCAGTGAGTTGACGTAGCCTTTGTGCGTCTCCAACCTCCTCAAGAGAGTTGATCTTTTCTATGATATCACGGCAACGCTCCACTAGCTCTGTATTAAGCTTTGTGCTTGATAGCCTTTGGTTTTCTATTTGAACAGTATCTTGAAGCATAGGGGTAAGAATGCCCTCAAGCTCCTTAAGCAGTGAGATTTGCGCATCTATCATATCTACTGCCTGACTCTTTGCTCTTGCAATATCGCTTTGAGCCTTAAGAGCAGACACCTCTTTTTCGATATCCTTTAGCATAGAGGTGATTTGACTTGTAGCAGAGGAGTCGAAAATATCAATGCCTTTAATTTGCTCAGCCATACGTGAAATGTAAGCATCAAGACCGGATGACTTAACTCTGCTTTCTGTGCGAAGAAGAAAGTCGTAGAATTTTCTTAGATGCTCATATTTGCTTGATACATCATTTATGTAGCTGCGAATTTCTGCCGCCTCTGTATATTGCTCAATTTCTGTTACCGGATTTTTTCTTTGTGCGCTTGCAAAGCTGTCAAGATTATCGCATGCCTGGAGTCTTGCAAGGCGCTGATCACAGCTTTTTATACAGCTTTCCTCCTCAGCGCTTATAGAGGAAAGAGCCCTTTCAAGTTGAGCAATCTTCTTTTCAATTTTTTTGTTGTCGGCCTCCATAGAGAATGTGCCAAATGCACAGGTGAATGACTGCTTTGACTTGCCAACAACTGACTTAAGATCGCTAAGGCTTGATTTGATGGCGGTTGCCTTTGCCTCGCTATCAGCCTTAATACGAGCTTTTTGCCTTGATGCTTCCCTGACTGCCGTGGTTTTCTTTTCTGCTAAAAGGGCAGCAAGCCTTTGATTTTCCTTGTATTGAAATCTTGCGTTGTCAACAGCGCTTTTAAGCTGGCTATAGGAAACACCCGAGGCGCTTGAAACCACAAAGTCAATAGAGCCACTTGATGAAACAGAAACACTAACGCCTGAGCCAAAGCGAGAAAGTAGTCTTGCAATTTCTGCGCCCTCTTGCCTAGATTCGGTTTGAAATGAGTGTGTTGTGGTTGTAGGATAGCTTGGACTATAGTCGTAGCTTTTTGGTCCGCTCATATATATTCTCCTTTACTGGTTCTTTTTCTTGCCTAAAATCTCCTCCCAAGAGAAGGTTGACCCACCCGAGGAAGACGTCTTTTTTGTTGTAGATGGCTTTGGTGTGGTTGACTTAGGCGTGGTTGTCTTTGGTACAGTTGGCTCAGACCGAGACGCAACGGGTGCCTTGCTTTCAACGAGCTTTGTGGCTTCCACTGTAGTGGGGGATGCTACCGCAGGCGTAGTTTTCGTTATGGAAATTTCCGTTTTTGCACGTGTAAGCTCCTTGCTAAGATTAGTTGCGATTGTGTTATGGAGCTTTATCATTTTTTCAAAGGCCTCCTCAGAGCTATCAATTCCTCTTAAGTAGCCTTCCTTGCCATAAATAAACTCTAAAACCTGACTAAGCTCTCGACTTTTTGCAAAATCAAAAAGCTTGCTTGGTGAGTCCTCAAGCAAACGACTTGCGTGGCCGTGCGCCGTGTCCAGCTGATTATCATAGTAAAAATTAAGCTCTCTTAATGGAGTTTTTTCTTGCCTGTCGATGCAATACAGGTAAGCAGAAAGAGAAGGGAAGTCAAGCATAGGGTTGATAAAGGATTTTAGCTTGCTTATCCATTCGTCTACACTTCTGCCGTCGTTGAAGCTTCTTCCGGCAAAAACTGCCTCTAACACACGAGTGTCAAAAAGCATTGTAACAAGAGAAGCATATTCTTCGGTGGCTTTGTGAGCTCTATACGCATCACGGATAACCTGTCTTATGTATTCAAGTCCACTTTCATCAGCATAGAAGCTAAGGCTTCTATACTCGAAGGGAGCGCTTTTATCCAGGGCATGCTTTAATAGGCACAAATATTCATATCCAATCTGCCCACAATCGTCAAGGCCATAGCCTACATTGCCAAAAAGCTTTTCGTGCAGATCATAATTGCCAATTACAGCCTTTGCAAAAGCCTCTCTGACGGGAACAAGCAGGTCCTTTTTGGAAAGAGAGCTAATAAAATCCTTGCCAAAGCGATATGACCCATTTTCGTCTACGTAGAAAAACTCACCTGTTGTGTCGTACACAAGAGAGGTAAGTCCAAGGGCCTCTACATAGTCGTAGCCCTCGAAAAACGATGCACGAACAGCATCGGTATTGAAAATTTTGATATAGTCGGCTCTATCCTCGCTTTCAAGAAGAGCCTTTACAAATTCCTCTCTTGTAGCAAAGAAATATGTCTTGTCATTTATTCTATAGGAAAGACCGACTTGCTTTACCACATCATATGAGCACATATACTGGAAGAAAAGCTCCTCAATAGAGCCGTATCCAAAATAAAAGCTGTCAGGACTATATAGGACGCTTTTTCCGTATGCTTCCTTAACTGCACTAACAAAGCCGGTATATCTGTCCGTAAATTCATAACCGCCTGTGGTGTTTGGAGCCATAAATTCCTCTACCGCAAAGTCCTTGTATATCTGAACGTGAAGGGCATCCAGGTCGTTAAGAGAGGGCTTATATGGCTTATGAGATTTATAAAAGTACGCTTGAGCAAGGACTGTGCTTTGTTTTTTTGGCTTTTCGCCCTTGCTTTTTGCACCATAATAAGCGTTTATAGCATCAATTTTTTCGTCAAAGTATTGAGGATTTTTGTATCCTCTTTCCTTTAGATAAATTGTTTCGTCAATGCCATTGATTTTTCCGTTATCAACGGATATTGGAGAGCAAAGCTTTCCGTTCAAATAAGCAATAACCCATCTTTGGCTACGCTTACGAAGCTTTTTGTGATGTTCAATGGCATCAATAATCCTATCATCACCCTCATCTACGTCTGCAAGCGTGGTGCAAGGAGAAAGCGATGCTTGCTTAGGTGGTTGACAAGGCACAAGCTTGCCTTTTGTATATTCAAGCCAAGAAAAAAACGAGCCACGGATGATTTCCTTATTGTACTTTCCAATGTAATAGTCTATCACATCTCCACGCTCGTCCTTGTCAACCTCGTCATACTCCCTTCCAAAGTCCTTGAAGGCGGAACGTAGAGTCTTGACAACGTTGGGCGAAGATGCCTTTAACTCAGGCGCCTTGCTCTTTATTTCAACAAAATAGCTGCCGTTGTGATCTTGATAAATTTGAATCATTATTACACCTACTGGTTATTTGGTAGTAAAAAATATTTGTTGTCTTTCGAGGAAAAGCTTATTTTTGAGGACAACAAATCCATAGAAGAGATATTATACGAAAAGTTAATGGTCTTTCCCATACTTTTATAAGCATTAAGCTGACTTATACATAAAATAATCTCTGTGATTGCCTTCAAAAGCTTTTTATAATAGACCTCTAAATCGCCTGCGTATCTGAGGCTACAAAAGTTCTCCAACGATTTAACCAGCTCCCTTGACGAAGCGTTTACTGCCACATCAGGTTGACTACTGTTAGAGTTGAAAACGGTATGTGTAAGAAAGAAGCTAAGCTCCTTGTCAAGGTCCTCGCAAGCATCCTCGATAGCCATAAGGTAAGATAGCTTTTCAAAGCTAACACGAGGAATGTCATTATTGAAAAGGGCACAAGCGTGAGGAATTCTACCGCTTTTTTTCCAATAATTACATAAAAAGCGCGCGCCATCAACTCTAACGCCATCGTCGTAGCCGTCAGAGTTGATAAGACGGGCAAGCGTAAAAATATCTTTGTCTGAACCTGTTTCCATTTTTACCTCAATTCAACAACTAAAGCTCCATCAACGACCTTCATAATTGCAGAAAGTCCCTCTTCTGGGTTTTCAAATAGAAAGTCCTTGATTGGGTCTCTCATTAAGAAGTCAACCCTGTCAATAATTCCTCTTGCGCCAAGGTCGATGATTTCCTTTCTCATAACATCGTCTTGAATGAAACGGGCAGCATCCTCGCTAATTTCTAAGTCAAGATGGCTGTCGTTTTCGTCTCTTAGTGACTCCTTAAAGTCCTCGATGGTGTTTTTAGCGATTGCCTTTGCGTTGTACTCGCCAATAAACTTGTAAACAAGAATGTTGCTTTCGCCAACACGACCAAGAATTTCCTTGCGCTGTAGGTCAACCTCGAAATAATGCCTTATGCTTTCCTTTACGTTTTCCTCAACAAAAAGGTTAAAGGCTGCAATAGCGGAGTCTGCCTTGCCATCAAAGAGATAGGAATAGCAAAGCTTGAAAAATTCATGCTCTCGATAGTCGGTTGTAAGGCCAGAGTAGATAACCAGGTTTTTCAAGGTCTCGTATGCCTTTAGAGCGGCGTCCTTTTTGTTTTCCTCATTGGCTGACTTAAAACCTGCTATTCTGCTATTTAATTCTTGAGTGTATCTATTGATACAATTTGTCTTTTCAGCAGGAGGTAAATCTCTCGGTAGGTTAGGAGCGATACCTCTGTTAGATGTGAAGATGATAATTGATTGAGAGAATGAAACTGTTTCACCCTTGCCGTCTGTCAATCTACCATCGCCTAAAATTTGAAGGAATTTATCCCAAATGCGAGGAGAAGCCTTTTCAATTTCGTCGAAAAGAACGACAGAGAATGGTTCCTCTCGTATCGCTTTAGTAAGCTCACCACCGTCCTCGTAGCCAACATATCCTGGAGGCGCTCCAAAAAGACGGGAATCTGTGTGCTCGCTGCTGAATTCACTCATATCAAAACGGATAATTTTATCTTGACTGTGGAAGATATTTTCAGCAATTTGCTTAGCGATCTCGGTTTTACCTGTACCAGTAGGACCAGCAAGGAAGAATATTGCCTTAGGCCTACGGTCGTTTTTCTTGCTGGAGTTTACGCCAGTTGCCGCGGCCTTCAAAGAATCGGCAACTGCCTCAACAATGTGATTTTGCCCCTTGATTTTCTTTTTAACCTCGTCGGCAAACTTTCTTGTGTTCTCCTTGAGGGCAGGGTCCTTCCATGGGTCGTAAACCTCGCCACATTCAAAGGCTAAAACGGTTTTGTCGATGCTTTCAATTCTTTTGAAGCTTGGCATTTGCTCGCCGTTGTTCTGTATGAACGCTTTAAGCTGCAAAAGCCTGCGTAGGGAATAGTTTTCTGTGTAAACGGCAAATTTTCCTACCTTTTTGCCTCTTTTGCGACGCATGTCCTCCTCGCGGAGATCCTCGGTTTCCTCATTAGAGCTCACAACTATCTCGTCCATAACATCGGTCATTTCAACCTCGAAAAATGTTTCTCTAAACTTTGTGTTAGGACAAGGGATAGTGATTTTTTTAACAGCTGGGTTGCTACCCTCGGACTCGAACCAAACGGGAAGGTCGTTCATCTTATCAACAAAGAGCATGAGTCTGCATGGTGAAGATGCAATTTGCGTGGTGTTGAAAAGAACCATAAGCATATCACCCTCTGTGTCGGTAGGTCTGCCTGGAGTGGTCATAAATCTAGAAACAGACGGGAGGATAAATAAGAATGGTTTTGCATTAGGATAAAGCTCCTTTTTTGCCTCAAACTGCTGTGTAACATCATGGATGCGCTTGAGGTCGGTAACACGCGCGCCCTTCATGTCGGCAGAATCACGCCTGTCATTTTCCTCACAGTAAGAGGTTTTATAGTAGTCAAGAAACATTTTTACGTTGTCGCTTGTTTCATCCTTGTCAAAGAAAATGAAGGAATTAAACCAATCCCTTGTGTAGGATGGAGCTTCTTGTGTGTAGTCCTCGTCAGCCGCATCATCATCCTCTATGTCACTTGTGTCTTGGCTCGGGTCGTCATCTGGTATTTTTTCGCCAGATGCCCTTGTGTGGTCGTAGAAAACGACACAATAGTCATCGCAAAACCTTTTAGCGATTGACTCTTGAAGAGTGGAGTATTCGTAATATTCATTAGACTGTGCTGAATCAGAGGAAAGCCCTTCTAACGAAAAGCCATCAGATGGGGACCTAAGAGCAAGCGAGGGCTGGAGGTCGTTAATATTGCCTTCGAATATAAAGCTTTGAAAGGTGGAGAGATACATAGAAAGATCTCTTGACCATTTAATGTCATAATTTGGTAAGGATTTGTGCTGTGCCATAGTTAAAGTCTCCTTTAATAAAATATTAATTTCATTGTAACATAAAAATTAACATTTTTGTAATAATTTGTCGAATTTGGTCGCAATTTTGTATGATTGTACAAAAATGAAAAAAGTAAATTGTTGATTTTGACGACATCTGCGAGAAACAAAAAGGGGAGGCATGACTCATCTATATGGTCTTTCTCAAGAAAAACAGGCAGGGGAGTGTCTGTTTTTTGAAATTCATTGGTGGTTAAAAATCAACATATAAAAACAAAAAAATCCGACACAGGGTCGGATTTTTTACATTATTGCTTGGTCGTTTATAATTAGCTTGAACTCCAAGCCAAGAGCTTGTGCTGCGTTTTTGCACATAAGCATTCTGGTAAGGAAAATTTCGAAATAATCCATAACAGGGCATATTTTTGTATCAATCTTCAGCTTTAGAGAAATAGTTGTTTTCTCCTGATTGATTTCAATGCTTGATTCATAAACAGAATAATTTACTCTGTCGTGTATATCAAATTTTATGTGGTCGGTGTTTCTTACTCTTGTGCGCCTTACGTCGCTTTTATCGGCAATAATAAGAGCCGCGGCAATGGGGTTTACTGCCTCGCCCTCGCCCTCGTCGTGGTTGCCGATTGCAGTTACTATTGTGGCAATATCCTCGGCGTTCATATCAAGGTTGTCAAGAATTCTGAACGCCATAACAGCCCCGCTTTGGGAATGCTCACGCCTGTTTACAATGTTTCCTATATCGTGTAGGTGCGATGCGATTTTTACAAGCTCAATTTGATGTTCATCATAGCCAAGGGCTTTTAGAATGTACTCAGCTCTTGTTGCCACAAGACCCACGTGCGCAAAGCTATGCTCCGTGTAGCCGAGGGCAGTTAAGGACTCGTCTGCTTTCTTTATGTAAGTCCTTATGCTTTCGTTATGTTTAATATCCTCGTATGTTATCATCTTAGTTCCTTTCAGGTTAGGTGGGCAAAATGCCCTTACCCTTTTATTTTACCACAAAACAGCTGCTCTTACAACAATTATTTTTCTATGATTTTGTTCATAGATTTTCGTCATATTGCACAAAATTTATGAAAAAAGCCTAAAATATTAAACAATTTAACCAAAAAATATTGAAAGGCTAATATAATTGTGATATGATTAAATCAAAGAATTAGCAAGGTGCATATAATTACTGTTGATGCATCCTTGACTACATATGAAAAGAGGAAACACAAAATGGCAAAGTTTAACACAAACGACATCAGAAACGTGGCTATCATCGGTCACAGCGGAAGCGGTAAAACTGCAACTATCGAGGCTATGCTTTGGAGAGCAAAGGCAACAGATCGCCTTGGCAGAGTTTGCGACGGAAATACCGTTTCTGACTATGATAGCGAGGAAATAAAGAGAGGCATATCAATCGGCACATCCGTTGTTAACCTTGAGTGGCAGGGCGCAAAAATCAACCTTCTTGACTGCCCGGGCTTCCTTGGCTTTGCAGGCGAGGTTTCATCAGCTCTTAGAGTTGCTGACGCAGCTATTATAAATATTGATGCAAAATCCGGCATGGAGGTTGGTACGGAAATCGGCTGGTATAACGCCCTTGAGGCAGGACTGCCGAGAGCCTTCTTTGTAAACAAGTGCGACGACCCTGATGCAGATTTTGACAAGGTGTTCAACCAGCTAAGAGAGGAATTTGGTAACGCCCTTTGTCCTGTATTTATTCCTATCAAGGAGCCAAATGGCACTATGATGGTTGACCTTAAGACAATGAAATGCTTCCGTTACCTTCCAAATGGCGAAAGACAAGAGGAGGAAATGACAGACTCCCGCCGTGAAATCGCGGAGAAATACGAGGAGATCTTTATGGAGGCAGTTGCTCAAACAAACGAGGAAATGCTTGAAAAGTTCTTCGAGGGTGAAAGATTTAGCGAGGAAGAGTGCGAAAATGCGCTACACGAGGGTATGATTGTGGGTTCAATCGTGCCTGTATGGTGTGGCTCATCTGAAAACATGCGCGGTATTTACTCAATCCTTTCATCAATTTCAAAATCCTTCCCAAGACACACAGCAAAGAAGACAGAAACAGATGTAAACGGTAATGACGTTGCTATTGAAAAGGAAGGCGAGTGTAAGCTATTTATATTCAAGACCATCGCTGACCCATTTGTTGGTAGAGTTTCCTTCTTCAAGGTTATGTCCGGCGAATTAAAGAAGGATATGGTTCTTAAAAACGTTACAACAGGACAAAGTGAAAAGTTTGCGAAAATCTTTACAATTTGCGGTAAAAAGCAGACCGAGGTTGAGTCCCTTGCTTGCGGCGATATTGGCGTTATTTCCAAGCTTCAAAACACAAACACAAATGACACACTTTGTGAAAAATCAGACACAGAGTACGCTAAAATCGAATTCCCAGAGGCAAATATGACCATGGCAATCAAGGTTGACTCTAAGGATGAGGATAAGGTTGCAACAGCTATTTCCAAGATTCTTGACGAGGATAAAACCGTCAAGTACGAAAACTTTGTTGAAACAGGCGAATTGCTTCTTAAGGGTATTGGCGACGTTCATCTTGACACGGTTGTATGTAAGCTAAAGAACAGATATGGCGTAAATGTATCTCTGGTTACACCAAAGATAGCATATAGAGAAACAATCAGAAAAACTATCTCCGTTGAGGGTAAGCATAAGAAGCAGTCCGGTGGCGCAGGTCAGTACGGTCACGTTAAGATTACCTTCTCCCCAAGCGAGAACGACGGACTTACATTTACAACAAGCGTTGTTGGCGGTGAGGTGCCAAAGGGCTACTTCCCGGCTGTTGAAAAGGGTCTTCAGGAGGCTATGGCGCAGGGCGTTATGCTTGGCTATCCAATGGTTAACCTAGCAGCTGACCTCACAGGCGGCTCATACCACGACGTCGACTCTAACGAGCTTTCATTTAAGCTTGCAGCAAGGCTTGCGTATAAGGAGCTTGTAAACGCATCTCCAACACTTCTTGAGCCTATCGGCACACTAAAGGTTAGCGTACCGGAGTCTATGGTGGGCGACGTTATGGGAGACCTTAACAAGCGCCGTGGCAGAGTTCTTGGTATGGAGCCGGATGCAAAACGACCAAAGTATACAGTTGTCGAGGCAGAGGTGCCAAAGGCTGAAATGGTAGACTATGTTATCGCTCTACGTGCTATGACACAGGGCAGAGGCAACTTTACCTTCCACTTCGTAAGATACGAGGAGGTTCCTGCACAAATTGCATCAAAGGTTCAGCCCTGCTCAGTAGATAATCATTAAAAATTATTGACTTTGTCAATAAAAAGTGATATAATTATTACATCAAAATTAATTTGAAAAGGAGAAAAGACATTATGAAAACAAAAATTTTAGCAATTCTTTTGGCTGTTTGCCTTTGCGTTCCATTGGTTTTTGCTTCCTGCAGCGATGGCACAGCAACAGTAAGCCCAATTGACTTCTTTGCAAATGGCGCAACAATGATGCCTGAGGATGCTCCGGAGCTTGGTGCATATGAAAGCTTGGAAACAGAGGGCAGGTTTACAATAGCAAACGACTGTTACATTGTTGAAGAAGTAGAAAGAGAAGAGGAAATTACTGTAACACCGGAGGGTGGCACAGAGTACACCTACACAAAGAAGTTTACAGACTACAACATTTACAAAACAGAGGACCTTTCAAAGATTGCAACCTACACAGCTCGTACTGACATCGGTTACACAGATGAGGTTCGTGATGATAAAGAGGTTGTAGACGTAGATGTTAACTTTAGAGACTTTAATATGATGGGCGATGGTTACATTATTATTGCAACAAGAACATATGACAATACATATGTAACAAAGATAATCAACGACAAAAACGAGGCTATTCTATCCTACGAGGGTAAAACCTACGAAACCATTACCGCCTACGGCATTCCAACAAACCCAATGATGCCTGCAGGCTCAACCTTCCACGCTGTGCTTGATGATATTCTTTACAGATTCCAGCTTGACGGTAAGGAAGCAGAGGTTGTTAAGGACCTTAGACTTACATCAGTTGATGACCAAATTCAGAGTGATAAGAACAATGACAAAATCAATATGTCATACTACGAGTCCGGAAAATATGTTTTCGTATATGACGAAATGATAGCTATCTATAACGATAAGCTTGAAGCACCTAAGTTTGTTGAATTCCCACTTGAAGAAAAGGAATTTGACCAACCACATAATGAGACTGAAACAGAGCTTTACGGCGCTTATAAGCTAAGCAACGGCAACATCTATATTCTTTACGTGGAAAGCAAGGAGCTTGATTGCAACGATTGCGAAAACTCATGCAATATCTTTGCAGAGGAAAAGGCAAACTACCTATGGCTTGAAGATACAACAGGCTATAACTACAAGGCATTTGTTGTTGACGTTCAGTCCGCAAAGGTTACTGAGGCTAAGGCACCGACTATTGGTATTGTAGGCATATCAGCCAACATTAATACAATAATTGAAGCACTTATAGGCACTAAGCTTTATAAGGACGACGTTGAAAATATGGTAACCGGCTATAAGATAGTTGACCAAACTGTGGAATCATCTGAGATGGTAACGGGCATAATGGACAACAACGGTAACATTTCAGCCTTGGCAGAATTTCCAACAAATGTTGAAAGTGTTATTCCAATCGGTAACGGACAATACATAGCACAAATGGGAAATGTTAGATATATCATTGATAAGGACTTTAACATTATAAGAGAATTTATTTCAGGTGGCAACGGCACAAACTTCACCACAATTATCAATGATAAGGTTTACAATGTATTGACAGGCGAAAAGGTATTTGACGTTTTGGAGGAATACGACCTTATAGATACTACTGACAATCTATATATTTTCGAAAAGTCCGAAGAGGTTGAAAACGAGGGCGTTACAGAAACCGAATATACAATCGTGTTCGTTGGCGAAAACGGCGAAACAGTACAGTCTATTCCACTAAACGACAATATGGATTTCTGTGAATGCGGCGACAACTATGTTGTAATTGAGGAAGACATTATTGTTGAGGACGACCTTGGCATAAATTACACCGACTACACAAAATACACAGTTTACAACGAAAAGGGCGAGGTAGTAGTTGCTTTTGAGGCTGATCAATATTACTCACCAAACTTCAGCGTTTATGACGGCAAGGTATTCGTTTACTATGTAGCAGACCTTAAGGGTGGCGAAACAGTATCTAAGGATGTATTGCTTATCATCTCTGAGGCATCAGAGGCACAAGGCAAGTAATTAAATAAAAAAAGACTTCCCTCGGGAGGTCTTTTTTATTGCAAGAAAAAGCCCGTGCCGAGTTTCCCTGGTTTGGCACGGGCCTTCTTTTTGGAAAGTATTATGAATTTTAGAGTATACCTAACATACTACAAGGAACAAGCTTGTCAAAATTATTAAAGGCTTGACGGATGCTATGCTGAACCTTGGTATTTTGCCGTAAATACACGGCTTAAGGCTGGTTCGTTCCACTCCCGTCAGGCATAGATTGAGATTTATTTTGTTTCGTCCTTATGGCAGGAGCAGGACATGCTACAGCCGGCGCAGTTGCCACCGCAGGAGCTTTTGCCCTTTACCTTTTTAACGATTTCAAAAATGATAATTCCAACAGTAAGCGCAACTACTGAGCATAGAATTATAATTGCTGCAGGACTCATTTTTAACACCTCAATTCTTTTTTAGAACCTTTTTCTTAAATAGCTCAATTAGTGAAAAGCCTGCTGGTCTTACAAGCAAGTAGATAAGACCGCCGAGCGCAAGGAATGCAACCACGGTCCAGAAGTTAAACGCGGCGCCACCCCATCTAATAAGTGAGCCGATTTGATAAATAATCATTGTAACAACATAAGCAAAGCCTGTCATATAGCCAATTGCAAATAGTGTCCACTTCCAGTTGTTCATCTCACGCTTGATAGCACCCATAGCACCGAAGCAAGGGGCGCAAAGGAGATTGAAAATAAGGAAGCAGAAGATGCTAAGCTGGCTGCCGCCAAACACTATCGTGCCAACTGCCTCTTCAAAGGCAAGCTCGCCTGGGATTATTGTACCGAAGAAGCCAACAACCTCTTCCTTTGCAACAAGACCAAGGAAGGTTGCAACCGCAGCCTGCCAAGAGCCAAAGCCAACAGGTATAAACAAATATGCAAAGAATGAGCCGATTGCCTCAAGGATAGATGCCCCGCCGCTTTCCTCTGTAATGTAGTGGAAGCCACCATCAAATGAAAGAGAGTTAAGTGTCCAAACAATAACGCTTGCTGCAAAGATAACAGTACCGGCACGCTTAATAAAGGACCAGCCGCGCTCCCAGGTGGTTCTTAAAACGTTGCCTACAACCGGTAGATGGTAGGCTGGTAGCTCCATAACAAATGGAGCAGGCTGACCGAGAAACGCCTTAGTTTTCTTAAGAATAATACCGGAAACAACCACAGCGCCAATGCCGATAAAGTATGCTGCTGTTGCAATAAGTGCGTTACCGCCAAAGAGTGCGCCGGCAACAAGACCAACAATAGGCATCTTAGCGGAGCAAGGAATAAAGCCGGTTGTCATAATAGTCATACGGCGGTCCCTTTCCTGCTCGATGGTACGGCTCGCCATAATACCGGGCACGCCACAGCCAACTGCAACAAGCATAGGGATAAAGGATTTTCCGCTAAGACCAAAGCGCCTAAAGAGCCTGTCAAGGATAAACGCCACACGGGACATATATCCACAGTCCTCAAGCAGGGAAAGAAGCAGGAACAATATAAGCAGCTGAGGCACAAAGCCAAGAACTGCGCCAACACCGCCAACAATACCGTCAAGGATAAGGCTTGTTAGCCACTGTGGAGAGTGCGCCGCCTCAAGACCCCAACCGATAAGAACAGGGATACCGGGCACCCAAACACCAAAATCTGCCGGGTCCGGCTCCTCGGATATAATACCACCTTCAAAGTCCTCAAGGGCTTGGTTGTAATCGCCCTCGCCAATGCCAACAAGGTGGAAGCCGTCGCCAAATAAGCCATCGTTTGCCCAGCCTGTAAGCGTATCGCCAAGAAGCCCCGGCGCCATTGCGATAAAATAAACAAGGAACATAATTATAGCAAAGATAGGAAGGGCAGCAAAGCGGTTTGTAACCACCTTGTCAATCTTGTCAGAAAGGCTAAGCTTATCCTTGCCGCTTTTCTTTGATTTTTTAACCACCTTTGTAGTAATAAAATCATATCTTGCATTGATTATAATGCTTTCAGCATCGTCACCTGTGTTATTTTCAATGTGCTTTATGTAGCCCTCGATTTTTTCTGAAGCAGGGGGGTCAAGCATAAGCTCCTTAGTAACAAGCTCATCACGCTCGAAGAGCTTAACGGCGTAAAAGCGCCTTTTGCCCTCGTTCATCTTGTTAAGTGCAAGGTCGCAAATGCTTTTAAGTGCGCCCTCAACCTCGCTGCCGTACTTAACAGTAGTAGCCATTTTCATATTAGCATGGGCAGAAATTGCAGCATCTGCAATTTCACGCACGCCCTCGCCCTTAACTGCGGAAATTTCAACAACCTGACAGTTAAGCTCCCTTGAAAGGGCTTGAACATCAATTTCCTCGTTATTCTTGCGAACAACGTCCATCATATTGATAGCCACAACCATAGGAATCTTCAATTCGGCAAGCTGAGTTGTCAGATAAAGGCTCCTTTCAAGGTTTGTGCCATCAAGAATATTAATAATAGCATCCGGGGACTCATTTACAAGGTAGTTTCTTGCAATAATCTCCTCCGGAGAGTAAGGAGAAAGAGAGTAAATTCCGGGTAGGTCAGTAACAATCGTGTCCTTGTCCCACTTAATTCTTCCTTCCTTTTTCTCAACCGTAACGCCCGGCCAGTTACCAACATATTGGTTTGAACCGGTTAGTGCATTAAAAAGTGTAGTTTTACCACAGTTGGGGTTACCAACTAAAGCAATTTTTATAGACATTTTTCCTCCAAGTTAGCCTTGGCTAACTACATTCCAAAAAAATATTTACTCAACAATAATCATTTTGGCGTCCTGCTTTCTTAAAAAAAGCTCATAGCCACGAACTGTAAGCTCAATAGGGTCACCAAGAGGTGCAACCTTTCTTACATAGATTTCAACACCACGTGTTATGCCCATATCCATGATGCGGCGTCTTATTGCGCCCTCGCCATCGACACGCACAACTCTAACGGTATCTCCAACCTTTGCGTCCTTAAGAGTCATATTTAATTTTCTCCTTCAAAAAACTGAGTTAGTCTTAACTAACTACACGGGTATTTTAGCATACAATATCTGGTTTGTCAAGTGGTTTTTTCTAATTTTTCAAAAAATTTTTGCAATTGAAGTATAGGGTGGGTTATAATAATAATGTAGAAAAAATTTCCTTGCAAAAATCATTTGTGGGTGTTACAATAATTAAGTAAGAAGAATTTTTAGGGGAGGGCACAAATGGAAAAATTTAATGTAACGGGCATGAGCTGTGCCTCCTGCGTTTCTGCAGTGGAAAGGGCAGTTTTAACAGTAGACGGAGTAAAGACCTGCTCTGTAAATCTCCTTACCAACTCTATGGAGGTTGAGGGCGGACAGAGCGAAAAAATCATTTCCGCCGTAAAATCTGCAGGCTATGGCGCAAGCGTGGCTGGCAAGAAAGAGGAAAAGCCAAGCGTGCTTGACGACAAGGAAACTCCAAAGCTTCTTAAAATCTTTTTTGTTTCTCTTGGTATTTTATTACCTCTTATGTATATTTCCATGGGTCACACCATGTGGCATTGGCCTTTGCCACCTTTCTTGGCGCAAAACCCTGTGGCAATCGGCATTGTAGAAATGCTGCTTAGTGGCATTATACTTGTTATAAACCAAAGATTTTTTATAAACGGCGCAAGGGGTCTTATAAAGAGAACGCCAAACATGGGTACTCTTGTTTCCTTAGGCTCTCTTACATCATATATATATAGCATTGTTATGCTAATTATGATGAGTAATGAGGTGGTAAAGGGCACAGAGCAGGCAATGGCAAACGCAAGCGCATATTTGCACAGCCTGTATTTTGAGTCCGCTGCTATGGTGCTTGTGCTAATCACCCTTGGTAAAACTCTTGAAGCGTATTCAAAGGGTAAAACAACAAACGCGATTAAGGCGCTTATAAGCCTTAAGCCACAAACGGCAACCGTGCTTGTTGACGGCACGGAAAAGGAGGTTCTTGCCTCAAGCCTAAGCCTTGGGGACATATTTATTGTCAGAGCCGGGCAAACCGTGCCAACCGATGGAGAAATTATAGAGGGGGACGGCGCGTTTGATGAGTCCATTTTAACAGGCGAGAGCATACCGCAGGACAAATCAAGTGGGCAGGAGATATACCAATCCACCATTAGTAAAAGCGGATATGTGCTTGCAAAAGCAACAAGGGTTGGGGAGGACACTAGCCTTTCCAAAATTATAAAAACCGTTGAAAACGCATCAAGCAGTAAAGCACCGATTGCCAAAATTGCCGACCGTGTTTCCGGCATTTTTGTTCCGGCTGTGCTTCTTTGCGCAATTATAACTACAATAGTATGGTTAATTGTAAACGGTAATGTTGAAAATGCACTTGTCCATGGCATATCTGTTTTGGTCGTTAGCTGTCCATGCTCCTTAGGACTTGCCACACCTGTTGCTATAATGGTTGGTAATGGTGTCGGGGCAAGGAGTGGCATCCTTTTCAAAAGTGCGGAAACCCTTGAACAGACAGGCAAAGCCGAAATTGTTATTCTTGATAAAACAGGTACAATTACCAAGGGCAAGCCTGAGGTAACTGATGTTATTTCACTTGGCGAAATAAATAATGATGAGCTTATAAAATATGCTTACTCCATCGAAAAATTAAGTGAGCATCCTCTTGCAAAAGCAATTTGCACCCATCTGGAGGGCAAAATCTCCCAGCCATATGAGGTTAAGGATTTTGTGACCCATGCAGGAAGTGGAGTAAGCGCAACAATTAACAACCAAAAAATCCTTTGTGGTAGCTATAAATTTATAGGCTCTCCAAGGGAGCAGAGGGACGTTTTTGAAAGCCTTGCAAGCCAAGGCAAAACCCCGATATTTATTAAAATAAACGACACGTGTCAGGGCGTTTTTGCTCTGCAAGACACCGTAAAGGACGACAGCGCAAAGGCAATAGAGGAACTAAAGCAAATGGGCATATATACCGTTATGCTAACAGGAGATAACGAGCTTAGTGCTAAGGCGATAGCTGAAAGCGTAAAGGTTGATAAGGTTATTGCAGGCGTTTTGCCGGAGGGAAAAAAGGAAGCCATTGAAAATCTTATGGCTTACGGAAGCTGCGCAATGATAGGCGACGGTATAAACGACGCACCTGCCCTTGCAACAGCCAACATAGGCATAGCAATCGGCGCAGGGGCTGACGTGGCAATTGATGCTGCCTCGGTGGTGCTAACTAAAAGTAGCCTGTCGGATGCCGTGAGAGCAATTAAGCTTAGCCGTGCCACCTATAACAATATTTGTCAAAACCTATTTTGGGCATTTATTTATAACTGTATTGCAATTGCCGTTGCAATCGGAGTGTTTACACCCTTAGGCTTTACCTTAAGCCCTATGATAGGCGCACTTGCAATGAGCCTGTCCAGCGTTAGCGTTGTGCTTAATGCCCTTAGGCTGAATTTGTTTAACGACAAATATAAATATAAGAGAAAAGTAAGAATAAATTTTGACAAATTATCGACACAGGTCGAGAAAAAAGAGGAAAAAGAAGTGGAATTTATGTTAAATGTAGAGGGCATGCAATGCTCTCATTGTGAAGCAAGCGTTGAAAGAGCAGTAGGCGCGATGGCAGGGGTTAAGGCAGTAAAGGCAGACCGCACACAAAATCAAGTTTGGGTGCAGGCAAGCCTTGAGGCAGATGTTAACGATATTATTGCAGTAATCGAGGACCTTGGCTTTTCTGCTTCTGTTTGACTTTTAGTCAAAAATGTGATATACTGACAAAAAGGAACGGAAGGGGGGCTTTGTGCTTGGTTATTAAGGAATCCGCAGAGGACTATTTGGAGTCCATATATGTGTTAAAAATGCAAAAGGGAAATGTGCGTAGCATAGATGTTGTTAACTATCACGGTGTTTCAAAGCCAAGCGTTTCTGTGGCTATGAAAAAGCTCCGTGAGGATGGCTATGTTACCGTTGACGAGGCGGGCTTTTTGTCTCTTACCGAAAAGGGTCACGCCGTTGCCAGCCGTGTTTACGAAAGGCATCAGGTTATTTCCGAGGCGCTTATGGCGCTGGGTGTTGACCGTGAAACCGCCCTTGTTGATAGCTGTAAAATAGAGCACGTTATTAGTAAGGAAAGCTTTGAAAGGCTAAAAGCATTTTTGGAAAGCAGAAAATAAACAAAAAAGGAGCAATATTGCTCCTTTTTTATTTTGTAATAATGTGCTGTACCCCTTGCATATCTCCTTGCAAATAGTCCTGCAAAAACGAGGGAAACGCCTTGTGCTTGTGCAAATCCTTTATGGGGACCCAATGCATGATTTCCTTTGCTCCGTGGGTGTAGCTGTTGCTGCAAAGCTCCTTAGTGCCTCTTGGCTTCATAAGAAAGTAAAATGCAATCTCGTGGCAATCAAGCCCGTCAAGTGTGCCACCCGACTGGCTAAAAAAGTTTTCGTGTATAACGGCAAGACGGTCAATTTCATACCTAACACCGGTTTCCTCAAAAACCTCTCGCAAAACTGCATCCTCGGCACACTCTCCGTGGTGTACCCCACCACCTACCGAGTAAAAATAGTCCTCGTTTGCATTTCCCACCAGCAAAACGCATCCGTCCTCAATAATAATAGCACCGGCACGATACCTAAACCATTTGTTTTCATAGGTAAATCCGCAATCCATCATATTCTCTCCTTATATAAATATAGTAAAATAGTTAGAATTAAAAAACAACGACTTATGGGTAAAAGAGCGAACCACGCTTGTGTTGTAGGGGATGGCGTCCTCGACATCCCGAAAAAAGAGAAGTAAGATTTGCACAAAAATAGCAAATAAAGTGGGGGGATGGGTGGATGCGTTCCCCAAGGGAACGAGCTGCACCGAGGCGCTTGTGAGCAAGCTCCCAGACGCCTTTCGTTGCATCTTGCGAACCACATTTTTGTCCCTTGGACAAAAATGGTGTCCGAAGACCCATCCCTAAGCAACAGAAAAAGGACACCGATTGGTGTCCTTTTTCTGTTGGTGGGGGATGGTGGATTCGGACCACCGAAGTCGATGACAACAGATTTACAGTCTGCCCCCTTTGGCCACTCGGGAAATCCCCCAAATGTTGCGAGATTGGAGCTGGTGAACGGAGTCGAACCATCAACCTGCTGATTACAAATCAGCTGCTCTGCCATTGAGCCACACCAGCATAGCTGTCTCGCAACGGCAATATTCTAACACATAAAATATAGTTTGTCAATAGTAAATTTAAAATTTTTTATTTTTTTAAAATAGAGAAGAAATAACAAAAAAGGAACAGCGTGGCTGTTCCTTTTTATGTTGTGTAAATTATTTTGCGTAGTCAACTACACGGCTTTCTCTGATGAGGTTAACCTTGATTTGACCGGGGTACTCAAGCTCGCTTTCGATTTTCTTAACGATATCGCGGGCAACGAGAGCCATTCTGTCGTCGTTAATTTGCTCCGGCTTAACCATAATACGGATTTCACGACCGGCCTGAATAGCAAAGGTCTTTTCAACACCCTCAAAGCTCTTGGCAATTTCCTCAAGCTTTTCAAGCCTCTTTATGTAGTTTTCAAGATTTTCGCGTCTTGCACCAGGGCGGGCAGCAGAAATTGCGTCAGCAGCCTGTACAATAACAGCGATAAGTGACTGTGGCTCAACATCATTGTGGTGAGCTTCAATTGCGTGTAGAATTTCCTTGGACTCCTTGTACTTCTTGGCAACATCAACACCAATCTGTACGTGTGAGCCTTCAATTTCAGCAGTAAGCGCCTTACCGATATCGTGTAGAAGACCTGCACGCTTAGCAAGTGTAACGTCTGCACCAAGCTCAGCAGCCATAACGCCTGCAAGAGCAGAAACCTCAATGGAGTGGGTTAGAACGTTCTGACCATAGCTTGTTCTGTACTTAAGTCTGCCAAGGAGCTTAACAAGCTCAATGTTAATACCGTGAACGCCGGTTTCAAAGGTTGCCTTTTCACCAGCCTGCTTAATTGTCTGCTCAACCTCCTTGCGTGCCTTTTCAACGCAATCCTCAATCCTTGTCGGATGGATACGGCCGTCAGCAATAAGCTTTTCAATAGCAATTCTTGCAATCTCACGTCTAACCGGGTCAAAGCCGGAAATTGTGATAACCTCCGGTGTGTCATCAATAATAAGCTCAACACCTGTAAGGTTCTCAATAGCCCTAACGTTACGACCCTCACGACCGATAATTCTACCCTTCATATCGTCGTTTGGAATAGAAACAACGGAAATGGTAGCCTCGGAAACGTGGTCAGCGGCGCATCTTGCAATAGCAAGAGAAATAATGTTCTTTGCCTTCTTGTCAGCCTCTTCCTTAAACTCAGCCTCAAGCTCAATGAGCTTTTGTGCCTGCTCGTGCTTAACATCGTCCTCAAGGTTCTTGATAAGAAGGGCTCTTGCCTCCTCAGCACTGTAACCTGAGATCTTTTCAAGCAGCTTAAGCTGTGTTTCGTGTGCTTGTGTTAATTTTTCTTTGATTTCTTCGTTTTCTTTTACCTTTTTTTGTAGCGCCTCTTCCTTCTTTTCAAGGGCATCGACCTTCTTGTCAAGATGGTCCTCCTTGCTCATAAGGCGTTGCTCCTGTCTTGTCAGCTCGGAGCGTCTTTCCTTAACCTCGGCATCAAATTCCTTTCTCAAGGCGAGAATTTCATCCTTTGCAGCAATAGTTGATTCCTTACGTTTGGTTTCGGCGGCTTTAATAGCGTCTTCAAGTAGCTTCTTTGCTTGCTGCTCGGCAGAACCAAGCTGCTTTTCGGCGGCTGCTTTTCTAATAAGAATGCCAACAACAATGCCGACAACAATGCCAACAGCAGTACCAGCTACAATGAGAATAATATCTAATGGACTTCCCATAACACTATACCTCCTTTTAATGTTTTTGTGTGGGTGCCCTACGGGAAAACATCCGCAGGTGCGATAAAGGTATGTAAAGAGCAGAGGTGAGCTACACAAATCTCACATGCCAAAATTCTACATACTATAATTTTATAATATAAATTCAATAAAGTCAAGCAAAAATTTAAAGATATTTAATATTTAGGCAAAAAATATTCATAAAATAGGGTAAGGCAAAATGTGGTTGATTATTGAAATTTACCGTAAGTTGCTGTATAATAAAAAAGAGGTGATTATATGGTACCTGAAAATTTTAACGAAATGATAGGCAAGGGCGCACTGCTTTGCGCCACAGACAGGGATGGAAGACACAATCCCATGACCGTTTCCTGGGGTGCAAGAGGTGTTTTGTGGGGCAAGGATATCTGCTTCGTTTTTGTAAGACACTCCCGCTATACCTATGAGCTTTCCGAAAACGGAAGCATAATGACCCTTAGCTTTTTCGGAGACGAAAGAAAAAGCACGTTAAGCCTCTGCGGCACAAAAACAGGCAGGGACGTGGATAAATTTAAGGCTTGCGACCTGAAATTTGATATAGTTGAGGGCGGCGTTGTTTTTAAGGATGCCACAAAAACTCTTATACTGAAAAAGCTATACAGCGATGATATTAAAAAAGAATGCTTTAATGACACAGAGCCGCTTAAGTGGTACAAGGACGGAGATTTTCACAAGGTGTACGCCTGTGAGGTTATAAAGGAAATTTAAGGAGAAGAAAATGAAGGACTGCGTTTGGATAACCGAAAAGAATAAGCCCTGCTCACAAAACCAGCTTTACTATTTCAAAAAGGAATTTACACTAAAAAGTGTAAAGAAAGCAAGGCTTGATATTTCTGCACAAGCAAGATATAAGCTTTTCATAAATGGCGAATTTGTTGCCTGTGGCCCATGTAAGGGTACAAGAGAGAAAACATATTTTGATACCATTGACGTAACAAGCTACCTAAAGAAGGGAACAAATGAGCTTTTTGTTGAGGTTTTACAGCTTGTAGCAACTGACGTTGAGGGCAAAATGTCCCCAATTGAGGGCGTTATCAGAACCGACTCCCTAATGCTCGCCTGCGAGCTTGCTTGCGGAGATACAATTATAAGAACAGACGAAAGCTGGCTCTGCGCAAAATGCGAGGGCGTTACCGAGCTTAGCGCAAGGAGCTGCTATTCAGCTACCACAAGGCAGCATGTTGTGGCATCAAAGCAAAAGAATTTAAGGTATGAAAACGCAGTAGTGCTTTGCGGCGTTTCCGACGGCTCTGCCGACCACTATTGGTGGGGTGGCACAAACAGGGCGTTCCTCTTTGAAAGACCGATCCCAATGCTTTCCTTTAAGGATAAGCTTGATATTGTTTCCTTTGACGGAGAGTACTTCGAGGCAAAATACCTAACCTTTGGCTTTCCTCGCTTCAAGGTAAGCGGAAAGGGTAAGATAGACCTTGTATATTTTGAGTGCTTTGACTCCGACAAGGGAAAGACAAACAGCAAAAGAACAGACCGTTCCCTTGGCATTTGCCGTGAAATGATTGACACAATTGAGGTAGATGGCGAGTTCACCTTTGAGCCGTTTTGGTTCAGATGCTTCCGCTTTATAAAGGTGGAAAAAACGGGGGACGTGTCGATAAAGCTAGATAAATTCTTAGAGGTTAACTACCCAATGGACGTGCGTCAGGACTATGATTTTGGCAGAAGCGACGACAACGGGCTTTGGGATATCAGCGTGCGTACTCTTCAGCGCTGTATGCACGAAACCTATGAGGATTGCCCGTTCTATGAGCAGCTGCAATATGCAATGGACACCTCTACACAAATGGTGTTTAACTATCAGCTGACAGACGATGACCGTCTTGCAAGAAAGGCAATGGACGACTTTGCTGCTGACCAGCACGCAGACGGACTTATGCCGTCAAGAACTCCGTCAGTTGGAGAGCAGCATATACCAACCTTCCAGCTTTACTTTATCTTTATGGTTTATGCCCACTATATTCGCTTTGGCGACCTTTCTCTCGTAAGAAAGCACCTAAGAGCTATGGACGGCGTTATTGAGTGGTTTAGAAACCATATTGATGAAAATGGCCTTGTCGGACAAAGCAAATATTGGAACTTTGTTGACTGGGCAAAGCCCTGGGGCTACGTTGAGGGTAAGAACGACGGTGGCGTGCCTGTAAATGTAGGCGAGGGCGTTATCGGCATTTATAACCCAATGATGGCGTACTTCCTTATTTGCGCAGCAAAGCTTAACGAGCTTTGTGGCAGAAGGGACACCGCCAAGGAGTATTTAAGGGTTGCAAACGAAATTAAGAAAAATACAAAAAAGTATTTCTGGGACAAGAAAAAAGGCTTGTTTGCTGATAACGTAGAGCATACAAGATTTTCTCAGCATATGCAAACATGGTGCGTGCTTAGTGGCGTTGTAAAGGGCGAGGCTGCGAAAAATATTATGCTAAACTCCCTTGACCTTGAGGCAAAGAGTACATACGCATTTGCGTATTTCTACTTCAGAGCCCTTGAGTCCGTTGGACTTTACGAAAAAACCGAGGAAATGATGAATTCCTATCGTAATCTCTTAAAGCTTGATTGCACAACCGTGCCGGAAACTCCCGAGTATTCAAGGAGTGATTGCCACGCATGGGGCGCACTTGCAATTTATGAATTTAGCGCAACAATTTTAGGCGTTAGAACCTACGATACAGGTAAAAAATCCGTATCTGTAAAGCCATATATTGTAGGTAGAGATTATGCCAAGGGAACAGTGTCCACCATCGGCGGAAATGTAAGCGTTTCTTGGAAAAAAGACGGGGACGTGTTTGTTTTAACCGTCGAAAGCGAGAAAAAAGACCTTGAAAAGCATATCTATATGCCAAATGGCGACACCTATACAACAACAGAAAAAGCAGTTACATATAAATGTAAGATATAAGCAAGTAAATAAGATATAAGTAAGAAAAAAAGAAAGGATAAGGCGGAAACGATAGCAAAAGGAAATATAATGCCTTTTGTTCTATGACTCCTATACCGCCAAGCCAACCTAACCCTTCAGGGAGTAGAGGGGTTAGAGAAGGTGTGGATGCGTTACACGTCGCTGTACTGTGTACTGCAGAGTAGCAGCCGCACCTAAAAAGGCATATAAAAAGAGGGGTTTTCGTTTAAGAAAAGCCGACCCTAAGAAATAAAAAAAGAAAGGATAAGGCGGAAACGAGGGCAAAGGGAAAAATAATGCCTTTTGTTCTATGACTCCTATACCGCCCTGAACTATTATGAAGATAGCACTCATAGCCCACGATAAGAAAAAGGACAACATGATTGAACTTGCAATTAAATACAAGGACACCTTGGCACATCACGAGCTTTACGCAACAGGAACAACCGGCACTCTTGTTATGGGAGAAACCGGACTTGCAATAAAGAGAATGAAAAGCGGACCACTTGGTGGCGACCAACAGATTGGCTCTATGGTTGCAGAGGGAAAGCTTGACCTTATTATATTCCTGCGTGACCCACTAACCTCACAGCCACACGAGCCTGACGTAAGCGCGCTCTTGCGCCTTTGCGACGTGCAGTCAATTCCTCTTGCTACAAATGTTAAAAGCGCAGAGATTATGCTTGAGGCAGTAAAGGTAGGATTAATAAAGTAAAAGGGTGCATTGTCTTGACCCTTTATGAGGTTATAAATGAAACGAAACGGATATATTGACATTATAAAATTTATTTTTGCCATAATCATAGTTGGATTTCATGTAAATGCAAATTTATTCCAGGGTGGAAGAATTGCCGTTGAGGGCTTTTTTATGATAAACGGCTACCTTATGCTTTCTTCTCTTGACAGAGAGAAGAATAAGGAAAGCAGCCTTGCCGGCTCAACGGTTAATTTCTTGTGGAGAAAATACAAATCCCTGTTTTATTTCTTATTACCATCGGTAATAATAGGCTTTGCGGTTTTTTCTCTATACTACGAGTATTCATTTACACAGGCAATAGGCAGAGCTCCACTCTTGATTTTTGATATTATCCCACTATATTGCGTGGGCTTAAGAGGACAGCACGTGGTGGGAATATCCTGGTACCTGTCAGCTATGTTTATAGCCCTTGCGGTTTTATATCCCTTGGCAAGAAAATTCAGAAAAAGCTTTACAACCATAGCATGCCCATTGATAGTTCTTTTAGGCTATGGCACACTTGCGTATTTCTTTAAGCACCTTGCTGTAAACGAGCAATACATAGAGGGTACTATAATTAACAGCGGTCTTGTAAGAGGCTTGGCAGGCTGTGCGCTGGGATGCGTTATGTATGAGCTTAGCAAGCTGATTTCAAATAAAACCCCAACCGTATTTACAAGAGCTGCTTGCACCGTTATGGAGGTGGGCGCCTTTTGTGGATTTTACTATTTGATGCATGAGCATTCAAAGAGCATTTATGAGTATATAAACATAATACTTATCTTCATATTTATGTTTATCGGAATAAATGGCCTTTCCTATACCTCTTATCTGTGGAACCCCAAATGGACAAAGCCGTTTGGCGTTATAAGCACTCTTCTGGTGCTTAACCACGTTTGCTGGTCGTACTACTTAAGAAAGCTGATTGGACAGGGCTTCCAGCACACAAAGGACGTGCTTTGGTATATCTTAGCCGTTGCGCTTAGCTGCGTTGTGGTGTACCTTGCAAGCTTACTTTTAAGGTGGATAACAAAAAGCCTTTCAAAAATAAAGCTCTGGAAGGAGCAGAAATAAAAAAGCAGGCATGAAGTGAACTAAATGGGGTTCACTTCAGAGCCTGCTTTTTATTTTATTTTCCAAGTGTGTTAAACTTGTATACAAAGCCGGAGTTTCTCTTCTTCTTTATCATTGGCCAGAAGATTGTGAAGAATATTGCAACGCCAATTAGAAGAACAAGGAGAACGCTACCGATAACGATAAGGGCAATGATTCCAGCCTCAAGCTCTTCCTTCTCCGTGGATTCAAGACGAGGAATTTCCTCGATAATCTGCTTTTGACAAACGGAGCAGAAGAATTGCTTTTGACCCTTAGACTCGGTTGTTGCCTCAACAATAACCTCGCCCTCACCCTCTAAAACGTGCTGACCGGGAACGGAGGTTGGTCGTTTGTTTCCACAAACCTCACAAACCTTATAGCCTGTGCCCTCTACAAGACATGTACCGGGCTTTTCAACAACAGGCTCGCCATAGCGGTGTGTACCAGTTGGCATAACGTAAACGTTTTTAGTCTTAGAGCAAATCTTACAGGTGTGGATTTCCTGACCGCCAAGACCACAGTTTGCCTGGATGGTAACCTGTACATTCTTTGTATCCCAATCGTGAATACCGTTTGGAGAGATAGCATCGTGATATATACGGTTAGACGGAACGTCTGGCTCAATTGCGCCACAAGCACAAACACCAAGGGTGTAGTAGCTCATTTCACAAATGTAGCCGGGGCAGAAAATCTTTTCTGATGCTGTGTAAATATGAACGTTGTAGTCATATGGAAGAGTAGTCTTGTTTTCCGTATCAACGTGACCACAAACAGTACACTTGTGTGCCCAATAGCCTCTTATACGGCAGGAGGATGGAACAAGCTCAATAAGAGCAGGGTTGTATCCGGTTACCTTATCGTATTTAGCACTCAAATCGTAGGTATGCTCAAGAGGCTCGATTTTATCATATTGAACGCCGTTTTTAACAATGGCGCACCTTTCACAAACATCCTCCTTGTAGCCTGCCTCGGTACAGGTAGGGTCCTTAACCTTTGTTTTGTAATCGTGGGTTGCGTAGAAAATTTGCATTGTGCCAAATTGCTGGTCGTTTTGGTTGTAGCTCTTGCGTGCAACGCTGCTTAGTGCCTCGTTTGCGTTTCTTGGTGTTTCAATGCCTGTTGTTGGGTCAACTAAAGGAAGCATACCCTCAACAATAACCTCAACAAGCATAGATGCGTGCGTATCAAGCTGGAATGCGCCGCGCTTAATGGTTTTAACCGAAGCCCCAAAGGTAATTGTCTTCATTCTAACATTAGCAAGGGCTCTGTCAGAAATGGTACCTGCATTAAGCACAAGGTGCTCAATGTATAGCTTGGAGTCGGAGGCCTGCTCAAACGCGTTGTTTGCAATCTCAACGGAAACGTGCTCAAGACCAACAATCTCCTCAAGCTTAGGCATTGAGTTAAAGGCATATTGCTGAACAACCTGCAAGGAGCGAGGTAGGGAAATTTTCTTAAGATGCTCGTTACGCATAAATGCACCGGAGCCGGCACCATTGCGGTAGCCACCATATATAGCCTCAGTGCCAAGAGGAATTTCAAGATAGATAATGTTTTCCTGCTTAACCTTGTAAGTGCCCTCCATGAATGCAGTGGTAAATGCCATAAGGGTAAGGCGACCGGTTGATTCATCAACGTTGTAGTCGAAAATATATTCAGAAGGAACTCTTATTTCCTCGTAGCTACCCTTGCTATTGATAACGCCGACAGTAACATAAACTGTTCTTGGGTCTGGATAAATATATTTTCTGTAGCTATCGCCACAAATCTTACAGGTGTAGGTGTAGTAGCCTTCTCTTGTAACCTCCTCTGTGTTTATAAGGTCCTGAGAAAGCATAACCTCGTAGGAGTGACCCTTGCCATTGGGATGGTTAACGGTGTACTCTGTGTCGCAGTAGGAGCACTTGTGTGTTACAGTAACCGCAGAGATACAGTCCGTGGATGGGTCATCTATAACAGGACCCAGGTGGTTACATCTTGAAAACTCGTATAGTGTATCGCTCTTTTTTGTAAATACATAATTCTTGTCAGGGAAGAAGGACGTAATATCCTTTGAAAAGGTAGGCTTTTTGCCATTTAGAATGATAGCCTTATAAAATTCTGTATTCTTCGCGTAGCCGGTGGTTCCGTTTAGCTTAAAGTCCGCTGTGCCGATTGTGAGAACTATAAATGTGCCCTCTTTATTTTGCGAGTAGTCATCAAAGAAATACTCACATTCTGTTTCATATGAGGAGCCGTCATAAAGCTCAACGCTACCATTCGTAGCACCATTTGTTCTAACAAGACGGTCAGCCCTTACAGCGCCCATAATATTAACATCAATAGCACCGGGGAAGCTTGTAATATCGGTTTTAACCTCTAAAAGACCACAGTTTGTGTTAACTATGGCATCAGCGCCGATTGTAAGAACAACATTGTCAGCGGTTGTGGCTGGAGAGAGAGCAACAAGTGAGTAAAGCACAAGGTTTGCGTCAGCCCCGGAATATGTATGGTTGATAGTACCGTTTTTAATAATAAGACCACAGTCCTTGCCGACAAAGCCGTTTGTCGCATTAATGTTAATTGTAAAGCCGTTTAGGTCAATATATAGGTAAGGGTTTTTAAGCTCAATAGAGCTATTTATTGTAAGGTCAGAGTTTAGCTTAACATAGGTGTTTCCCTTGTCTATGTTGTTTTGCAGGCTTTGGCTTAGCGCAATAGCAGAGCCGTTTGCAGCCACGAAAGTGGTAGCCTCGTTTAAGGTCACGGTATGACCGGAGGGATAAAGCGTGCCGTCCTTGGTGAACCAGCCCTTAAAGCTCTCGGCACCGCCGGCAGGCAAAGCGTAGCTAACGCCCTTGTCAACGTAGACAACGGTGGACTCCCCTTCATCAATATAAGTAACTGCAACCTTCTCAGTATCGGCAAGAGCAGTCAGAGCAAGCACGGAGGCAAGCACAAGCGCAACCGACAGAGCAAGCACAATTTTGAAATTAACCCTTTTCATTGTAATCTCCTTGTAATTTTAGTCAAATTGACAACATAAAGTAATAGTGTTCACTTTAGATTATACAATATTTACAAAAAGTTGTCAATATATAATATAATAATTAATGTAAAGAAGATAACTACTTATTTATTGACATACGACAAAATTCGTGATAAAATTAAGTAGCAATCAAGCCTTAAGGAGGAAAAGATGGATAAAATTAAGAAAACCAAGTGGTTTTGGCTATATTTTGTTGGTTCGGGCTTGCTTTTGGTTTTGGGCATTATGCTTTTACCTGTTTGGAAGGATATTGTGCCCTTTTTCGATAAGCTAAGCAGTGAGTTTGTAAATTACATAATCGGCGGTCTTTTGGTACTGTACTCGATTTTTTATCTAATACCGAGGTGCCAAAGACATAAGGGCTCCTTTGTTCAAATTCTTATGGTTATTGAAATTGTGCTTATGATAGTAATAGCCATCGGCTGTGTGCTTGTAAGCGCAAAGATTATAAATCTTGATAACCCGTGCCAAATTTTGGCGCTGGCGCTATGGTGCAGAGGCGTTATAGAGGTCTTTTGCGGAGTTTTCCATATAAAGGAGGGCAATAAGGATTACGCAATTTGGAAAACAATAGTTGCCGTTTTGCTCGTTACCCTTGGCGCTTACTTCTTTGCAAGTCCCTTTTTCCAAAAAATCCACCTACAATGGATTGTGGCAGCATCTGTTATCATCATAGCAATTGTGCTTTTTGTAATAGGCTTTCTTGCCAAGCCAAAAAGATGATAAAAACTAAAAAAGCGACACCCTGTGTCGCTTTTTTGTTTGCTTTCTAAAATTTTGGAGTATATTTTGACGTGTTTGCGCCCTTGCCCTGTAAATATCCATCAAAGCCTAAATCAACAGCGTGGCTCAAAACGCTTTCGTACTCAAAGCTTGTAAGATTTCGGCATAGCTCCTTATATTTTGGGTCGCAAAATTCCGGTGTGTACTGACTCATTAGTGAAAGCTTAAAGGCACTTATATCAAAGCGGGATTTTAGCTCATCTAAAATCCTTATGCTGTCCTGTCTAAGGGTAGGGAGCACAAGATGCCTTACAATAACACCGCTTTTCATAATTCCGTTTTCGTCAAGGACTACCTTGGGCTTTGCTTCAAGCATTTTTTCAAGGGCTGATATAGCCACGGTAAAATAGTCGCCTCTGTGAGAATATTTAGCCGATGCCTCAGAGGAAAAATACTTAAGGTCGGTAAGAAAAACATCCACGTACCCCGCCATTTTTTCAATTTCCTCGGCTTTTTCATAGCCGGAGGTGTTATAAACAACAGGTATTTTCAGCTGACCCCTTACTAAGTCTAAGGCTTGTCGAATTTTGTCGGAATAGTGGGTTGGGGTAACAAGATTTATGTTGTGTACTCCCTTGTCCTGTAGCTCCAGCATAATTTCGCCAAGGTCAGAGGCAGAATATATCTTTCCGACACCGCCACAACTTATTTCCTTGTTTTGACAGTATACACAGCCGAGAGGACAGCCGGAAAAGAAGATGCACCCGGAGCCGTTTGTACCGCTAATAGGCGGCTCCTCCCACATATGCACCATATATTTTGCAATTCTTATTTTGTCATCAGAGTGGCATGCGCCAAGATATGCTGAACGGTCAACCCCACATTGACAGGGACACAAATAGCATTTTTCCATTATAAGCTACCGGCAGTCAGCTTAATAATTTTCTTAATATCGTCCGGCTGCTCCTTTGCCTCGTGGGCGGTGCGATTTCTCTTTATCTCTCCGCATTTTCTGCATTTATGCAAAATAACATATCCCTTTTTTGAGTCCAGCTCTACTTTTATAGGGTCCATTACTCCGCCACAGGTGTTTTCCCTGTCGCCAGGCATAATATCGACGTGCTTGGAGCAAAGACAAACAGGGCAGTGATTTCTTGAGGAGTACCCAAGGGGCAAAACCTGCGCCCCGCAGTTTTCGCAGATAAATCCGCTGTCGTTTTTAGTAAATCTTTTGTTTTCCATATTATTTTCCTACACAAAATCTTGAAAAGATTGCGTTTACAACCTCCTCGCTAACCCCTCTTGCATCAATCATATCAAGGTGGGCAAGGGCGTTTTCAAGGTAGGTGCAAACAATGTCATTCGTTGCCCCAAGAGTAAATGCAGTCATAGCCTCCCTTGTCTCCTCAAGAGCAAGGCTAACGCTGGAAAGCTGTCTTGCGTTTGAAATTATTGCATCGCTTGAAATATCAATTTTACCAAGCTCGTAAATTTCGGAAACCACCCTTGCAAGCCCCTCGTAGCCGGATTTATCCTTTGCGCTAAGATAAACGGCATAAGGAACTGCTTTTTTGATTTTTTCCTCAAATTCCTTGGAAATAGCCGGGGGAGTGTCTGATTTATTCAAAATTGCAATGGCACATTTGTCCTTGATTGCCTCTAAAATTTCGTAGTCCTCATCAGTTTCCTTGCGGCTTAAATCAAAGACGCAAAGCAAAAGCTCGGAGCTTTCGATTTTAGAAAGCGCACGCTGAACACCGATTTTCTCAACCGTGTCCTCGGTGGCTCTTATGCCTGCTGTGTCGGCAAGGTTTAGAGTAACGCCACCAAGAGAAAGGGTGCTTTCTATAACATCTCGTGTTGTGCCCTCGATATCTGTAACAATAGCAACCTCGTCGCCGAGGAGCATATTGTAAATGGAGCTTTTTCCTGCATTTGGCTTGCCGATAATAGCAGTTTTAATGCCCTCGGAAATGGCTCTGCCTGCACGATAGCTTTGCCTTAGCTTGTCAAGCTCACAAAGCGCAAAGGTAAGCGCGCTGCCGATTTCATCTCTGCCTGCCTCGTCAATATCCTCATCGGGGTAGTCGATTGTAACATATGCGTGGGCAAGGATTGAAACAATTTTTTCTCTGATAGTTTCAACCTTAGAGGAAAGCACGCCTCTTGCCTGCGAGGATGAAAGACGGAGCTGCATATCGGTTTTTGCATCAATAACATTTCCAATGGCCTCAGCCCTTGAAAGAGTAAGCTTTCCGTTTAGAAAGGCGCGCTTTGTAAATTCTCCCGCACCTGCCATAACAGCCCCACAGGACAGCACGCTTTCAAGCACGGCTTGCGTGGAGTAAATACCGCCATGGCAGCAGATTTCACAAACATCCTCTCCTGTGAAGGAGCTTGGGGCTTTGAAATATGTAAAAACGCCGTCGTCAATAATCTCCCCGTCACGGAGAATGCTGCCGTAGTAGCACATTCTTGGCTTTGGCTCTTTTGTGGAGATGGAAACGACCCTAAGTCCAATTTCAAGCGCCTCGGGACCACTTATACGAATAAGAGCAACTCCACCCTTGCCACGGGCTGTGGATATTGCCGCAATAGTCTTGTTTTCTATCATTTGAACCTCTTATTTTTTCTCAATAATGAAAAAGTAGGGAGATGTGGGTGAGTTTACAATTTGGAACTTAGAAACGCTCATCTCAAAGCGGCTGATTGTCTTAAAATATTCCTCAAGCATAATCCCCTCAAGATAGCCCTCCTCGTGACCCGGATAAACTGCCACAAGCACAATGCCGCCACTATCCAGCATATCAATAGCACCCTTAACAGCAGGCAAGGTTGTTTCTCTTTTTGTGGTAAGAGATTTATTGCCGCTGCCCGGCATATAGCCAAGGTTAAACATGCCTGCCTTGATTTTTGTATCTATGTAATTTTTTGCATTGTGGTGTGAGTCGTTAATAAGAACATAGTTGTTGGGACAGCCCTCGCCCTCAAGGGTCTTTTTTGTGCTGACTAATGCCCCCGGCTGTATATCAAAGGCGAAAACCCTGCCATTTTCCCCAACAGCCTTGGAAAGAAATGCAGTATCGTGTCCGTTGCCCATAGTAAAGTCGGCGCAGGTGTCCCCCTCTTTTATGTGAGCAAGAATAAAGCTTTTTTGTAATGTGAGTAAATCGGTCATAAAAATCTCCTAATTTTCTTACAAAAATTATACCCCTCTTTTGCATTTTTGTCAAGGGCAGGGCTTTTTATAATATTATTTCTTGACAAACAACATACTTAGTGCTAAAATGTAGGTGCTAATTTTATATTTCATCATAATGAAAGGACAAATTCTTATGAAATGGACATCACTTAACGACCTAAGAGAGAAATACCTTTCCTTCTTCGAGTCAAAGGAGCATCTTCGCTTAGGTAGCTTTTCACTTGTACCGAATAACGATAAATCACTTTTGCTTATAAATTCAGGCATGGCGCCTATGAAAAAGTTTTTCACAGGAGAGGTTGTGCCACCATCAAAGAGAGTTACCACCTGCCAAAAGTGTATAAGAACACCGGACCTTGAAAGGGTTGGTCATACTGCGCGCCACGGCACATTCTTTGAAATGCTTTGCAACTTCAGCTTTGGCGACTACTTTAAGGAGCAGGCTATCGAGTGGGCTTGGGAGTTTCTTACCGTAACTCTTGAAATCCCTGCAAATCTCCTTTGGCCATCTATTTACGAGAAGGATGAGGAGGCGTACGAGATTTGGACAAAGAAAATCGGCGTTGACCCTAACCACGTTGTAAGGCTTGGCAAGGCGGACAACTTCTGGGAGCACGGCAGCGGTCCTTGCGGTCCTTGCTCTGAAATATACTTCGACCGCGGAGAAAAGCGCGGCTGTGGCTCACCTGATTGTAAGCCGGGCTGCGATTGTGACAGATTTATGGAAATTTGGAACAATGTTTTCTCTCAGTTTAACAACGATGGCAACGGCAATTATACAGAGCTTGCACAAAAGAACATTGACACCGGTATGGGTCTTGAGCGTCTTGCTTGCGTTATGCAGGATGTTGACAATATGTTCGAGGTTGACTCCGTTCGTAAGATCCTTGACACAGTTTGCAAAATCTCCGGCAAGACCTATGGTAAGGACGCGCAGGACGATATTTCAATCCGTGTAATTACTGACCATACAAGAAGTGCAACATTTATGATTAGCGACGGCGTTATTCCTTCAAACGAGGGTCGTGGCTATGTTCTTCGCAGAATTATCCGTCGTGCCTGCAGACACGGTAAGCTCCTCGGCATTGACCGTCCTTTCCTTGTTGAAATGTGCGAGGTTGCAATTGGCGAGAGCTGTGAGGCTTATACAGAGCTTAAGGAAAAGGCAGACTACATCAAAAAGGTGCTTAGCCTTGAGGAGGAGCGCTTTGATGCAACAATCGACCAGGGTCTTTCCATTCTTGACGATATTATGGCAAGAGCTAAGGCAGAGGGCAAGAGTGTAATTGACGGTGCTGATGCCTTCAAGCTATACGACACCTTTGGCTTCCCGATTGACCTAACAAGAGAGATTGCAGAGGAAAACGGCTTTGATACCGATATGGAAGGCTTTAATGCGCTTATGCAGGAGCAAAAGCAGAGGGCAAGACAGGCAAGAGCTTCTATAAGCGGCTGGAGCGACAAGGCAAAGAGCTTTGATTTGCCAAAGACAGAATTCCTTGGCTATGATGCTGCCGAGTGCGAGGGCAAGGTGCTTGCAATCCTTGATGAAAACGGCGAGAGCGTTGAGCTGATTAGTGAGGGCGAATGCTCAATTATCCTTGATAAAACTACCTTCTACGGAGAGGGTGGCGGTCAGGTTGGCGATACCGGCGTTTTGGAAATTAACGGTACATTTGTTCAAGTAAACGACACTAAAAAGAGTGACGGCATATATATTCATATATGTAATGAAATTAACACAACATTAAAGGTTGGCGACACAGTTAAGTGTGCGATTGACGAAACAAGAAGAGAAGCCATTAAGAGAAACCATTCTGCCGTTCATATGCTTCAAGCAGCACTAAGAGCTGTTCTTGGCTCACACGTTGAGCAAGCCGGCTCTTATGTTGACGAGAAAATGGGTCGCTTTGACTTTACACACTTCCAAGCTCTTTCCGATGAGGAAATTAACAAGGTGGAAACACTTGTAAACCTTAAGCTTATGAGTGGCTGTCAGGTACAAACCATCGAAACCGATATTGAAACTGCACGCAAAAACGGAGCTATGGCTCTCTTTGGCGAAAAGTACGGCAAGGTTGTTCGTATGGTTAAGATGGGTGACTTTTCCACAGAGCTTTGCGGCGGTACTCACATTGATAACACAGCAAAGATTGGTCTTTTCAAGATAGTTACAGAAATCGGTGTTGCAGCCGGCGTTCGTAGAATTGAGGTTGTAACAGGCAACGGAGTTCTTAAGCTTCTTAGCGAAAAGCAGAGCCTTATCGATTCCTGCGCAAAAGAGCTAAAGTGCCAAAACGCAAACGATATAGCAAAGAGAGCAGTTGCAGTTTTAGACGAGGTTAAGGAGCTTAAGAGAGAAATCGAAAGCCTTAACTCCAAGCTTGCAGGCTCTAAGGTTGACGAGCTTCTTGGCTCTGCCACGGCTGTCGGCAGCTACAAGGTTATTACAGCAGACCTTAAGGATATGGGCGTTGATGCTGCCCGTTCCCTTGGCGATACAATCAAGGATAAGGAGCCAAGCGCAGTTGCGGTATTTGCACTCCACCAGGGCGAAAGACTTAACTTTATTGCAGTTTGCGGCAAGGACGCAGTTAAGAGTGGCGCACACGCAGGCAATATCCTTCGCGAGGTTAGCGCAGTAACAGGCGGCAAGGGTGGTGGACGCCCTGACAGCGCAATGAGTGGTGGCAAGGATGTTTCCAAAATCGAAAAAGCGCTTGAGCTTGTTTTACAGCTTTTGAAATAATAAATGAAAGAGAGCTATGGCATAGTGCCGGGCTCTCTTCTTTTATTTATAAAATATTTGTAATGCGCAGGTAAAATTTAGCGAAACTCTATTTACTTTTATATAAAAATATGGTAAAATATAAAAAAATTTGGGTTTTTGTAAAACCGTAAAAAATAAAGGAGAGTAAAGATGTTAAATTTGCTTTTAACTGCTACTAACGGCGGCGCAACACCTGCACCGGAAGCTGAAACGCCTGTTTGGCTTGTTTGCTTGCTTGGTATAGCTGTTGTGTTTGTTGGACTTATTGCAATTATCGGTCTTGTTGAGCTTATGACCTTTATTTGTAACAAGATTTCAAGCGCTGTTGTAAGTAAGGAAGAAAAGGCAGCCCCTGCACCGGCTCCGGTACAGTCAGCACCTACACCGGTTGGCGCTATCGAAAACCGCGGAGAGCTTGTTGCTGCAATTTGCGCAGCCGTAGCAGAGGAAGAGGGTACGGACATTTCCGCTATCCGAGTTGTATCATTAAAAAAATTATAATTTGAAAGGATTTAATAGAAATGAAAGCATATAAGGTTACTGTAAACGGAAATGTTTATGAAATTACACTAGAGGTTATTGATAAGGCTGATATAAAGGCTGCGCCTGCACCGGCTGCAGCAGCACCGGCACCGGCAGCAGCTCCTGCAGCTCCTGCACAGGCAGGCGCGCAGACAGTTACTGCACCAATGCCCGGTAACATTCTTAAGGTTAATGTATCTAACGGTCAAGCTGTAAAGAAGGGCGACGTGCTTATGATTCTTGAGGCTATGAAGATGGAAAATGAAATTATGTGTCCGGCTGACGGCACAGTTGCTTCTGTAAACGTTACAGCAGGCACAACTGTTGAGGCTGGTACTGTACTTTGCTCTATCAACTAATAAGGTGACATCATGGGCGAAAAAATATTAAACTTCTTACAGGACACAGGCTTTTATAAGTTTGTCGAGGGTGACAACTGGAAGATGATCATTATGATCGTTGTTGCTTGTGTTCTTTGCTACCTTGCTATTGCAAAGAAGTTTGAGCCGTTGCTCCTTCTTCCAATCGCAATCGGTATGCTGCTTACAAACCTGCCGGGGGCAGAAATGTTCCATGAGGAGCTTTTTGCCGGCGGTCATATTAACTGGACGCTGTTTGGCGGCAGCCCGGTGACAGAGGAAATGCTGGCTGAGCTTGTTGCAAACGGCGTTCCCGTTGATGGTGCTGTTTATCAAAATCTTGCCGCACTTTGTGAGGCAGGACAGGGCATTACAGTAGGTCTTTTGGACATTCTATACCTTGGCGTAAAGCTTGGCATTTATCCATGCCTTATCTTTATCGGCGTTGGCGCAATGACAGACTTTGGTCCGCTTCTTGCAAACCCAAAGAGCTTGATCCTTGGCGCTGCTGCACAGGTTGGTATCTTTGCAACCGTTGCAGGCGTTATGGGTGTTAGCGCTCTTGGCAATCAATTCGGCTGGGATCAAATCAAGTTCGCATTAGAGGAGGCTGCATCTATCGGTATTATCGGTGGTGCTGACGGTCCTACTGCAATCTTTGTTACATCAAAGCTTGCACCTCAGCTTCTCGGTCCGATTGCCGTTGCCGCATACTCATACATGGCTCTCGTTCCTGTTATTCAGCCACCTATTATGAAGGCGCTGACAACAAAGAAGGAAAGAGAAATCAAAATGCCTGCTCTCCGTCCTGTTTCAAAGACAGCAAAGATTGTTTTCCCAATCGTAGTTACTGCCTTTGTTGCACTTCTTGTTCCATCAGCAGCAGCCCTTGTTGGTTGTCTGATGTTTGGTAACCTGCTTAAGGAATGTGGCGTTTGCGACAGACTTTCCAAGACCGTTCAAAACGAGCTTATGAATATTGTTACTGTGTTCCTTGGTATTTCCGTTGGTGCAACTGCAACAGCTGCAACCTTCCTCTCTCCAAGAACACTTATCATCATTGTAATGGGCGTTATTGCCTTCGGCGTTGCTACTGCAAGCGGCGTTCTAATTGCAAAGCTTATGAACCTTTTCCTGCCGGAGGGCAAGAAAATCAATCCGCTTATCGGTTCAGCCGGTGTTTCTGCTGTACCTATGGCTGCAAGAGTTTCACAAAAGGTTGGTCAAGAGGCTAATCCATCTAACTTCTTGCTTATGCACGCGATGGGTCCAAACGTTGCAGGCGTTATCGGCTCTGCAATTGCAGCAGGCGTACTTATGGCACTTCTCGGTTAATAAATTACGGGGTAAAATAAATGGCTAAAAAAGTTTTAATTACAGATACAATTTTGCGTGATGCCCATCAATCTCAAGCCGCTACAAGAATGAGGATAGAGGATATGCTTCCTGCTTGTCGCGCGCTTAACGAGGTTGGATACTGGTCACTTGAATGCTGGGGAGGCGCAACCTTCGACTCCTGCATGCGTTTTCTTGGCGAGGACCCATGGGAAAGACTACGCACACTTAAAAGGGCAATGCCTGACACAAAGCTCCAAATGCTTCTCCGTGGTCAAAACCTACTTGGCTACAAGCACTACGCAGACGATGTTGTAGAGGAGTTTGTAAAGAAATCTATTGAAAACGGTATTGATGTTGTTCGTATTTTCGACGCACTTAACGATGTAAGAAACATCGAAACCGCAATGAAGGCAACAAAGAAATACGGTGGACACGTTGAGGCTGCTATTTCTTACACAGAAAGCCCGGTTCACAACCTTGAATACTTTGTTAAGCTCGCAAAGGAGCTTGAAAACAGAGGCGCAGACACAATTTGTATTAAGGATATGGCAAACCTTCTTTTGCCATACGACGCATACGAGCTTGTTTCTGCTCTTAAAAAGGAAATCAAGGTGCCAATCCACCTTCATACACATAACACAACCGGTACAGGCGATATGACATACCTTATGGCAATTCAAGCGGGGGTTGATATCATTGATACAGCACTTTCCCCACTTGCAAACGGTACATCTCAGCCATCTACCGAGGCTATTGTTGCAACACTTCAGGGCACAGAGTACGACACAGGCATTAAGCTTGAAAAGCTTAGTGATATTGCAGCTCACTTCAGAGGCGTTGCCACAAAGCTAAAGGAGCAGGGCTCTCTTGACCCTAAGGTTCTAAACGTTGACCCTAACACACTTCTATACCAGGTTCCGGGTGGTATGCTCTCAAACCTTATATCTCAGCTAAAGCAGGCTAAGGCAGAGGACAAATACTACGACGTGCTTGCCGAGGTTCCAAGAGTTAGAAAGGACTTTGGTTATCCACCACTTGTTACACCAACCAGCCAAATTGTTGGCTCACAGGCTGTGCTTAATGTTCTTTCCGGCGAAAGATACAAGATGGTTACAAAGGAATCCAAGGGACTACTCCGTGGAGAATACGGTAAGGTTCCCGGCGAGGTAAACGAGGAGGTTAGAAGAAAGGCAATCGGAAACGAGGAAATCATTACCTGCCGTCCTGCTGACCTTATTGAGCCGGAGCTTGAAAAGTACAGAGCCGAGGCTGGCGACCTTGCAAAGTGCGATGAGGACGTTCTTTCCTACGCGCTGTTCCCACAGGTTGCAACCAAGTTCCTAACCGAAAGAAACAAGCCAAAGGCAGACCCAAATGATGTACGCGAAATCTTCGTTGAGGACATCAACTTCTAAATAAAAAGGGCGAGCATTCAGCTCGCCTTTTTTTGTTGACACCTACCACGTGTCTGTGCTAAAATAAAAGAAGAATAGGAAAAGGGTGGTGAGCATATGAAAAGAGTTATACTTGCGTTAAGTATTATTTTTGCTATGCTTATGCTGTTTTCCTGTGGGCAGGCACCGCTTGGACAAATGGTGAAGCCGACAAAAATAGGCAACTGTGTAGGCGATAACCTATGGGAAATGTATGAATATGAGGATAAGCTGTTTTTTGGCACAGGTGACGGAAATCAAAACACAGGGCCAACCACCGTTTGGGCGTACGACCTAAGCACAAAGGAGTTTTTTGAAAGTGGCGTGCTTGACGAGGAGGTTGTAAATCGCTTCCTTACAATAGATGGAAAGCTGGTTGCACCCGGCATTGACCCTACACAAAAGCAAAATATTTGCAATTATAATTATTACGAAAACGGACAATGGCACAAGGACAGGAATATTACTCAAACCCAGCATTGTCTTGATATAATAAAATACAAGGACCATATGCTTTATGGGGTTGATGCCGAGGTTAGCTATCATCCTGTATTTATGTCTACGGACGGTGGAGAAACCTACGAAAGGCTTTGGTTTTATAAGGATGGAAAAAGGGTAACAAAAAACCTTTCAACTGCTCGTGTTTATGATTTTTTCGAGCTAGATGGTAGCCTTTATGCCATTCTTACTACAAATGATTCTACAAAAAGGTACGTGGAGTCATATATTTATGATTATGAGGGCAAGAAATTTGACTTTATTTCGGACCTTTCCGACCAGTTAAGCATAAGACCATATATCAATTTCAAGCTATTTGGCTCAAAATTAATTGTAAACGATACTGTATACATAGCAACCCCTGAGGGCTATTATACAAATGATATGAAAGCCTTTCATAAAATCGACACAGGAAACAGAGTGCTTTTCGACTACACAACCGACGGCGAAAAAATATATGCCCTATGTAGCAGGGTATATAGTGACGGTAGCTGTGAAACCTCTGTTATGGCAAAGGATATAAATAGCAATAGTGGCTTTGAAAACCTATTTTATTTCAAAAGCGAGTATTATTGCGTCAGCTTTGTAAAGAAAGGAAGCACCTTCTATTTTGGCACATCAGATGTTATGAGCAGTGGCGCAGAAAGAGGCGCAATTTTAACGGTAGAGTGGACAGAAAAGTAAAAAAAGACGGACACGTGTCCGTCTTTTTGTTATTTCTTAACTGATTTTAGGTTATTTAGATAAAGCTCATAGCTCATATCCGATGGTATATTTAGGTCTGTTTTAGAAAGGGAAACAGAGCCAAGCTTAATGCCGTCAGGAGAGCAGGAGCGCTTAAAGTGTTGAGAAAAGAACCTCTTTATAAAGACCTCAAGCCACTTATAAATTGTGTCCTTATCAAACATACCCTCAAAGGCAATAGTGGCAAGATAATAAACCTTGTCAGGTGCAAAGCCTCTGCCAACAAAATTATAAATAAAGAAGTCGTGTAGGTCATATGGTCCTACAAGGTCCTCTGTCTTCTGCTGAATTTTTCCGTCCTTAGCAGGAAGAAGCTCCGGAGAAACCGGAGTATCTAAAATATCGTAAAGGATTTTTGAAACGCTTGCCTTAGCACCCCTTGCATAGTGGGCAACCAATGCACGGACAAGAGTTTTTACAATAGCAGAGTTTACATTATACATTGACATATGGTCGCCGTTGTAGGTTGCCCAGCCAAGTGCCACCTCGCTCATATCTCCTGTGCCCACAACAATGCCGCCAAGCTGGTTGGCAACGTCCATAAGCACCTGTGTCCTCTCACGAGCTTGCGCGTTTTCAAAGGCGACGGAGTGGTTTTCCATACTTTGACCTATATCCTCAAGATGAACCTTAACCGCCTCGGAAATGTTGATTTCTCTTGTGGTAACACCAAACTCCTCACAAAGCAAAACAGCATTTGACTTTGTTCTGCTTGTTGTACCAAAGCAGGGCATAGTAATTGCCACAATGCTTTTCCTGTCCCAACCAAGGTAGTCAGTAGCCTTTGCAAGAGTAATAAGTGCCAAGGTGGAGTCAAGCCCACCGGAAATACCGATAACTGCGCATTTGGAATATGAAGCTGTAAGTCTTCTTGCAACGGCACGGGCTTCCATTTCAAAGATTTTCTCGCATCTTTTTGCCATTTCCTCTTGGTTTTCTAAAAGGAATGGATAAGGCAAAACCCTTCTTGTAAGGGCTGTATCCTCAACCCTTAACTGAAAAAAATTGCCACCGAGAGTTCCTGCAAGACCCTTGCCGACAAGCCCACCGTTTCTTTGCTTGTTTGCTATATAATTTACGTCAATTTCAGACACAAGGTCCCCTGTTTTTGAAGAAAATGGCTTATTTTCCCCAAGCACATCGCCGTTTTCACAAATGATATTGTGGGCGCTAAAGATAGCGGACGATGTGGACTCACCCTCGCCCGGGTTACAAACAATATAGCCACATGCATGGCGCTTGCTCTTTACCCTTGCAAGCATAAGTCTGTATTCCTCGCTTGCAACAGTTTCATAAGAGGCGCAGGGGTTAACAACAATAGTTGCACCTGCCCTTGTTAAGATAGACGCGTTTTGTGACTCCATACCGATTTCACAGCCTACAACCAAATCCCTTACGTTTTCACAGGTGAAGAGAAGATGGGTGCCGTTTACAGGAGAGCTTACCCCTGCATACTCATCAATAGGGAAATAGTCCTCCACAGGGGAAAAGATTTTTTCCTGCCCTAAAACATCGTCAATGGCAACTGTGTTTTTTACAACAAGACCAAGAAGACAGCCTGCTTGCAAAACAGCCACACAGCTATAAACCTCGCCGCCATATCCAACAGGCACACCAACAAATGCAAGCGGGTCTGTACCACGTGTTTTTTCCATAATAGCCTTAATGCCGTTTTCACAGCCCTCTAGCATAAGACGGTCCCTTAGTAAATCTCCAAGGGAAGCACCGCAAAGGGTCAGCTCCGGAAAAACAAGAACCTTAACCCCCTCGCTGTCAGCCTTTAGAATTTCCTCTGCCACAAGTGTAGCGTTAAATTCGGGAGAGCCCAGTTTAATTTTAGGGGAAACGCACTTAACCTTTATAAATCCGTTTTTCATATATACCTCTTTTTTTGTAAAAAGTCTTGAAATTTGCTCTTATTTATTTTATTATATAATCATAACATAAAAAATTCAACATTTTTTGAGAAAAAGAGGGGATTTTATGAATATTAGCGAAAGACACCTTACGTTACTTTGTGATTTTTACGAGCTTACAATGGCTCGCGGTTACTTTAACTCGGAAATGAAGAATAAGGTTGCTTATTTTGATGTTTTTTTCAGAAAGGTTCCTGATGGCGGCGGATATGCTATCGCCTGTGGACTTGAGCAGATTATTGAATATATAAAGTCTATCAAGTTTACAAAGGACGATATTGAGTACCTAAGGGGCAAGAAAATTTTTGATGAGGGCTTTCTTGAATACCTAAGCACCTTTAGCTTTACAGGCGATATTTGGGCTGTGCCGGAGGGAACGGTTATTTTCCCCGGAGAGCCAATTATGACTGTCCGTGCAAACGCAATGGAGGCTCAGTTTATCGAAACCTTTATACTTCTCATCTTCAACCACCAATGCTTAGTTGCTACAAAGGCATCAAGAATTGTTCGTGCCGCACAGGGCAGACCTGTTTCTGAGTTTGGCTCTCGCCGTGCCCACGGTCCGGATGCCGCAATCTATGGCGCAAGGGCAGCATATATCGGCGGCTGTGCATCAACTGCCTGCACCGTAGCGGATATTATGTTCGGCGTGCCTGCAGGTGGCACCATGGCACACTCTTGGGTTCAAATGTTTGATGACGAATATACTGCCTTTTGTGAGTACTGCCGTCTTTATCCTAAAAACCCAACCCTTTTGGTTGATACCTACAATGTATTAAAATCCGGCGTTCCAAACGCAATCAAGGCATTTAAGGAAATGCTTACCGAGGAGGAAAGAAAACATTGTGCCGTTCGTCTTGACTCCGGCGATATAACATACCTTACAAAAAAGGTTAGAAAAATGCTTGATGCAGCAGGACTTACAGAGTGCAGAATAATAGTTTCCAACTCCTTAGATGAATACATTATTCGCGATATTCTTATGCAGGGCGCACAGGTTGACGGCTTTGGCGTCGGCGAAAGAATGATAACCTCAAAGAGTGAGCCGGTGTTCGGCTGCGTATACAAGCTCTGCGCTGTCGAGGATGAGGGCAGGGTTGTGCCCCGTATCAAAATCAGCGAAAATGCAGCAAAGATAACAAATCCCGACTTTAAGAAGCTTTATCGCTTCTATTCCAAGGAAACAGGCAAGGCAGAGGCAGACCTTATCACAATATACGACGAGGCTATTGACCCTACCCAGCCATATGAGCTTTTTGACCCGGATCACGTTTGGAAAAGAAAGCTTATGGTGGACTACGAGCTAAGGGAGCTTCTTGTTCCTATCTTTGAAAACGGTAAGTGCGTTTACACCTCTCCAAGCGTTAGTGAAATCAGAGAGAACTGTAAAAAGGAGCTTCTTTCTATGTGGGACGAGGTTTTGAGATTTGAAAATCCACACAACTATTACGTTGACCTTTCACAAAGGCTTTGGGACGAAAAGCATCAGCTCCTTAAAAAGAGATAATTTAGCTACCTATGTAGCGTAGAAAAGAGAAAAAATTTGAAAAACACCTTCAAAATTTTAGCAATCGGCGATATTTGCGGCCCGCAAGCAGTTGAATATCTTTCAAAAAAGCTTTGGGGCTTCAGAAAAAAATATGGGGCTGATATGGTTATTGCCAACGGCGAAAACTGTGCAGAGCCAAACGGCATTGACAAGGAAAGCGCAAGGAAGCTTTTTAGCAGCGGCGTAGACGTTATAACAACAGGCAACCACGTTTTTAGAAAAAGCTCCATCTTTACCTATCTTGATGACGAGGACAATATTTTAAGACCCCTTAATATGTCAAGCGAAGCACCGGGTCACGGAGATACCGTAATTAAAATAGACGGCTACAAAATCCTTGTTATGAATGTTATGGGTCAAGCCTATATGGACACTCCGAATTGCCCCTTTGAGGCAGTAAAAAAGGCGCTTAGCAAAAATGAGGGTCGTTACGATTTTGCGGTTTTGGATATCCACGCAGAGGCAACAGGGGAGAAAAAGGCAATCGCCTACGACTTTAGCGACAAAATTGCCGTTACATTTGGCACGCACACCCACGTGCAAACAAACGATGCTGCCATATTAAACGGTACCTCGGCTTACCTTACCGACCTTGGTATGTGTGGGGCTAAGGACAGCATTCTCGGCGTAAAAAAGGAAGCGGTTATTTACCGTCTTAAAACAAAGCTCCTTTCCAAATTTGACTTTGCCGAGGGAGAAATAGAGTGCGATATGGCGCTTTTTGAAATTGACAAATCTACTCTTAAGGGAACGGGAATTACCCTAATTAAAGAAAACTAATAGGAGAAAACTATGAAGACAACAGAGCTTTTAAGCTACATCAAAAATGGAAACCTAAACGAAAGACTTGCAGAGATTTACGGCGAGGAAAACGTTGAAACCCAAAAGGAAAGATATGAGGACGCGGTAAGAGAGTTCTATCAGTTCTATGGAGAGAGGGATGCGTATCTTTTCTCCGTTCCCGGCAGAAGTGAGCTTTCCGGTAACCACACCGACCACAACCACGGCAAGGTTCTTGCCGGCTCTATCAACCTTGATATTATTGCAGTCAGCGCAAAAACCGACAGCGGTGTTATAAAAATCAAGTCAAAGGGCTTCGATGAGGACTCTGTTGACACTAATACATATACAAGCCCGATAGAGGAGGACTACTTTAAGTCAAATGCGCTTATTGCCGGCATGGCAAGGGCATTTACCGACAGCGGTCTTAATAAGGGCGGCTACGTTGCTTACACAACCTCAAATGTATTTAAGGGCTCGGGACTTTCATCCTCTGCAGCCTTTGAGGTTATGGTTGGTAATATTCTTAACTACTTCTATAACGATGGCAAGGTGGAAAACACCGAGATTGCAAAAATGGCGCAATTTGCAGAAAATGCGTTCTTTGGCAAGCCCTGCGGACTTATGGACCAAATGGCGTGTGCCGTTGGCGGATTTGTTTATATTGACTTTGAAAACACCTCAAAGCCGGTTATAGAGAAAATTCCATTTGACCTAAGCGGAGAGGGCTATGCCCTTTGCATTGTAAACACAGGCGGCAACCACGCAGACCTAAACGAGGACTATGCCTCTGTGCCTTATGAAATGAAGAGCGTTGCAAGGTTCTTCGGCAAGGAATACCTAAGACAGATTACCAAGGCAGAGGTGCTTGCGTCAGTTGAGCTTCTTCGTCCTGCGGTTGGCGACAGAGCTATTTTGCGTGCTATCCACTTCTTTGATGAAAACGAAAGAGTTGCAACACAGGCAGAGGCACTAAGAGATAAAAACGTTTCCAAGTTCTTTGAGTATGTAAAGAAATCCGGTCGCTCCAGCTTTATGTACCTACAAAATGTATACACAACCAAGAATGTAAGAGAGCAGGGTCTTTCCCTTGCCCTTGCTATAACTGACTCGACCCTTGCCGGCACAAGCTCTGCTTTCCGTGTACACGGTGGCGGATTTGCCGGTACAATACAGGCGTTTGTTCCATTTAGCCTTGTTGAGCAGTACAGAGAGGCAATTGATTCTGCATTCGGCACAGGCGCTTGTCATGTTCTTAGGATTCGTCCGGACGGCGCAATTATGGTGCTGTAATGCTGGAGGCATATACATTATATTCCGGCTCAAGTGGTAACTGTATCCTTGTAAAAAGCAAGGAAAGTGCCATACTTTTCGACGCAGGAAAAAGTGCAAGGGCGATACAAACCGCCCTTGCTTCTGTTAATTTGGATATTTCAAAAATCAACGCAATCTTCGTCACTCACGAGCATGGGGACCATACCGGCGGTCTTGAAATGATATCTAAAAAACATAGAATACCTGTGCATATAACAGCCCCATCATACGCAAATTATGTAAGAGCAGGCACCTTCCTTTCGCAGGTTAGCGTTGTGCATGATGTTATTTACGGTGTAAATATCGGGGACTTAAAAATCAAGTCCTTTCCCATTCCTCACGATGCTGCGCAAAATGTGGGCTACATAATAGAAGCAGAAAATGGCGACAAAATGGGCATAGCTACCGATATGGGCTTTGTTACCGAGGAGATTGTCAACAATCTGACAGGCTGTGGGACGGTTATTGTCGAGTCAAATCACGACATAAAAATGGTAAGAAGCGGACCATATCCTGCGTTTTTGAAGGAAAGGATTTTGTCAAAGCACGGACACCTTTCAAATGAGGAGTGTGCCGGTCTTTGTGTCCACCTTGCCAAAAACGGCACAAGGGCTATTACCCTTGCCCACCTAAGCCGAGAAAACAACACACCTATTTTGGCATTTTCTACCACCAAGGATGCCCTTTATAAGGCAGGGCTTGAAGAGGTTTGCTTAAGGGTTGCATCTCCCGAAAGCGTTGTTTGTGCTACTCTACAAGGAGAATAAAATGACTGATTTTCAAAAAAAGCTAATAGCCGTGGCAGAGAAAAACGAAAAAACTGCGGGCATTATTAAGGAAAAGGATGCCGAGGTCTTAGAGGCGCTTTGCCACCATATGCTAAAGGTAAATGAAAGCCTAAACCTAACTGCCATAAGGGACGAGGATGGGGTTATATTAAAGCACCTTGTTGACTCCTGCGCCTGTGTGCCTTATATAAAGGAAAACGCAAGAGTTGCGGATATCGGCTGTGGTGGTGGCTTTCCATCACTTGTAATTGCTATTTTGCGCGGGGACGTGTCTGTTTTTTCTGTTGATAGCGTTACAAAAAAGGTAAAATATGTTGAGGACACGGCAAATATGCTAAGCCTGAATGTAAGCACTTCAAATCGCCGTGCTGAGGAGCTTGGGCAGGACCCGAAATACAGAGAAAAATTTGATGCTGCAACTGCCCGTGCCGTTGGCAGGCTCAACCTTATTTGTGAGCTTTGCTTGCCACTTGTTAAGGTTGGTGGTTGCTTTATAGCTATGAAATCACAAAGCACAGATGAGGAGCTTTGTGAGGCGGAAAACGCAATAAAGCTTCTTGGCGGAAGAATAAAGACAGTTGAAAGATATACTCTAAGGGACGAAAGCGAGTGCCTTGAGAGGACTATGGTTATTATAGAAAAGGTGGAGCAAACACCTAAAAAATACCCAAGGAATAATTCACAAATATCCAAAAAGCCACTTTAATATAAGAGGGTGAAGTAATGAAAAAAACAGGTCTAAAAATTATATTTGTCTTGACCCTGTGTCTTGCTTTGTCGTTTGTCCTAATAGGCTGTGACCTAACGGGCGACGGCACAGTAAAGGGCAAATATTTTGACTTTGTTAGCATAGACCGGGAAATAACAGGGGATATGTGCCACCTTACAGTTGTGACAAGCTGTCCCTTGCCAATTTATGAATATACTGCCAGCCTCATTTTTGTATCAGAGGACGGCACACAGTTTTTTGAAACTGAAAAAGCAACAGTAACCAAGGAATTTTTAGCAAATGAAAGCATTGAGCTTTCCTTTAGTGCAAAAAAGAGCGATTGCGACAAGGCGGTAAGCTACAAGCTTAATATAGTTGGAAAAAGCAAGGAAAGGCTAAGCACCCTTAAGGAAAAAACCTTTGAGGTTACATATATGTATGGAAGCACTGTACTTGGCACCGAGCAGGTACAGGGGCTTAGCGCACCAAGTGGCACAAGCCTTGAAAAGGAATACCTCACGCTTTCCGGCTGGGCAAGCGACAATACTCTAAAGAACAGGGTTGACCTTAGTAAGCAGGAAATTTGCCGAGATACAACCTACTATGCCCTGACAGACTTTAACGCAGAGAAAATAATAAATAAGCTCTCCTGCGAAACAAACCAAAGCATGGTTATGGTGGAAAGCACCCATGGCTCGGGCTTTGGCTTTTCCGAGGCAGAGGTAAAGAGCCGTGGCTCAGGGGCGATTATCTACACCGATAACACCTACGCCTATGTTATTACCAATAACCATGTTGTAACAAACGACACCTATCCACTTAAAAAAATAGTGGTTTACGATAGCTTTGGTAGCCCCTACGAGGCAGAGCTTTGCAAAAAGGGTGCAGTAAGCTCAAAAAGTGATGACTACGACCTTGCGCTCCTTCGCTTTATGAAGGGTATAAAGGAGTTTACACCTATTCCTCTTGCAAGTGAGGACTGTGGGGTTGGCTCACTTGTGGCTTCACTGGGTAGTCCAAACAGTCAGCAAAACACCATAACCCTTGGCAAGGTTTACATGGTAGATAGCTGTCATGGCGAAATCACGCTGAATTTTCCGGTTGTGTACCACACAGCTCTGATAGCACACGGCTCATCCGGTGGCGCACTTCTTAATGATGAGCTGGAGCTTGTTGGTGTAAACTTTGCAGGCTATAGCCAAGACAAAAGCTTTGACAACGGACTTAGTGTGCCTGTGTCTAAATTAAGGGAGTTTTTAAGCAGGTATAGTGACCTGCCCCTATAATTTCACATTTTTTATAAATAATATATAATTGTTAACAACTTGTTCATAATTATATGCTACAATTTATTATATTTTATTACTTTAGCGCACTAAAGTGTGCGCTTAGCATCCCGTTTTGAAGGATGCGGAAGGGAGGCAAGGATGCCAACTGCAAAAAAAGAATTAACTAAGCTGACACCTCAAATTATGAGATATGTGGATTTGTGCTCCAGCACAACATACATCGAGCCGGAGATGTACATTAAGTATGATGTAAAAAGAGGCTTGCGTGACCTTGACGGTAAGGGTGTTGTTGCCGGTCTTACAGAAATTTCTGAAATCAACTCATTTATAGATAATCCGGACGGTACAAGGACACCTTGTGACGGCGAGCTTTACTATCGCGGTATTAATATCAACGACTTAGTAGGGGGCTTCCTTTCTGACAACCGTCAGGGCTTTGAGGAAACTGTATATCTTTTGCTTTTTGGTAAGCTACCGACTAAAAGAGAGCTTACCGAGTTTAGAGAGCTTTTGAATAAGTATAGGAGCCTGCCGAGAAACTTCGTGCGTGACGTGCTTATGAAGGCATCGGGTAAGGATATGATGAATGTCCTTGCAAGAAGCGTTTTGACCCTTTACGCCTACGACGACAAGGCAGATGACACCTCTATTCCAAACGTACTGCGTCAATGCCTACAGCTTATTTCCGAAATGCCGCTTTTGGCGGTTTACGCATACCGCAGCTACCTTTACTATGAAAAGAAAAAGAGCCTTATTATAAGAAGGCCAAAGCCGGAATACTCAACAGCTGAGAACATTCTCTATATGCTAAGAAAGGACGGCTCCTTCACCCCTCTTGAGGCGCAGATTCTTGACCTTGCCCTTGTGCTACACGCAGAGCATGGCGGTGGTAACAACTCATCCTTTACAACCCACGTTGTTACATCCTCCGGCACAGATACCTATTCAACAATTGCGGCATCCTTAGGCTCTCTTAAGGGTCCGCGCCACGGTGGCGCAAATGCCAAGGTTGTTGAAATGATTGACAACATAAAGAAGAATTTAAGTGACTATAATGACGAGGACGAAATAAGAGCTTACCTTACAAAAATTCTTAACAAAGAGGTTTTTGACGGCAAGGGACTTATTTATGGTATGGGTCACGCGGTTTATGCACTTAGCGACCCACGTGCAAAGATTTTCAAGGGCTTTGTTGAAAAGCTGTCCAAGGAAAAGGGACTTGAAAAGGACTACAAGCTTTGCGCCCTCATTGAGCAGCTTGCCCCGGAGGTTATTGCCAAGGAAAGAAAGATTTATAAGGGCGTTAGCGCAAATATCGACTTTTATAGTGGCTTTGTTTATAATATGCTCGGCTTGCCAACTGAGCTGTTTACTCCAATCTTTGCAATTGCAAGAATTGCAGGCTGGAGCGCACACCGTCTTGAGGAGCTTTTGCTAAACGGAAAGATTATCCGTCCGGGCTATCAGCACGTTTGCCCAAGACAGGAATATATTCCAATGAGCCACAGACACAAATCAAAGGACAACAAATAAAAAATGCGACCGTTTGGTCGCATTTTTATTTTACTGATTAGCTATATCGCTTTCATAAAGCTGATTAAAGCTCTTTGCTGTTTGGAGTGTTGTGCCTACATTTTCTTCAGTAATGTAGTAGTAGGTATCTCCAATTTTATAAAAGGCTGCAATATAAACCTCTGTGTCTGTAAGCTTAACGCCGTTATATTCCTGGTCGGTAAAGCCTGTTACAACCATGTCCATAATGTTGTATTTTGTGTAGGTTGGCTTAGAAAACTCAACAGCAGCAACGCCGGCTCTTTCGCCGTTTTCGTCAAAGGCACAGCCCGTGTCGCTAACGCTGGATTTTAGTGTAGCCAAAAGGCCATAAGAGGTAATTTTCTTAGACTCATCAACCATAGAGTTGTAAAGCTCATAGGAATCAAAGTTAATAGCAACGCCTGCGCTAATGCGCTTTGACTCGCCATAGAGAGAGTAAGAATATCCTCTTGGTATAAAGATAGGAGCATATTCTGTTATATCGCCCTTTCCACAGTGTGTGCAAAGTGTTTGGTCCTTCATAGGAAGAGTAGCGTCTACAAATACAAACTCTCTTTCGCCGGGCATACCGTTGCAATTGGAGCAGGTTACCGCATTATAGAAAATTGTATTGGTGTAGGTTTTTGTAGGGTCATAGTTTTCAAAAGATTCAATGCTGTGATTTGCAAGCTTGGAAACATTTGACTTCAAAATGGTTGGATTATCGCCTGTATAAAAAACAACGTTAGGAACAAGTGAGTGAAGAAAACCGCTTGCAAGTCCAAAATTTTCTTCTGTCATAGCAGGGATAAACATTTGCACACCCGTCTGATAACAGTGACCAAATGCATCGCTACTGATTGTTGTAAGTGAGTGTGGAAAAACTATTGTAGTTGCTATGTTGTTTTGCAAACTATTTGAACCGATAGAGATCAAGGTGCTTGGGAACTTGATAACTGAAAGGTTAGAGTTTCCGCCAAACGCCCAGCTCGGAATAGACGTAATCTGTGTCTTTGAAAGATCAAGCTCTCTCAAATCGCAGCTCTTAAACGCGCTTCCACCAAGTGATGTAAGTGATGGTGGGAAGGTAACAGACGTAAGGCTTGAGCAACCGTTAAAGCATACGCTACCGAAGGCTGCAACCTTAGAATTCTCGGTACAAACAACTGTCTTTAAGCTTGTGCTTCCGTAGAATTCTGCGTTGGAGCAGGAAATTGCAGAAGCTGCCAAATAGTTGTCAATTTTAACGCTTTCAAGATAAGCAAGATATCTGAAGGCGTGGTGTCCTATCGACTGTACGTAAGCACCGATTTCTACCGTTTTGATAAATTGGTTGTTATCTGCAGATCCGGAAGTTGAACCAAAAGCGCTACTTGCAATTTGGGTAACCTTATACTCAACGTTGTTAATGGTGACAGTGGCAGGGATAACTACGTTAACAACCTCGCAGTTTTTTCTGTTTTCGCTGGATACGATAGCATATGCGTCCTCTCCGCTTCCGTTGAGTTCGTAGTATATGCCGTCTTCGTGCTTTACAGCCGCAGCCATGGAAGCGAAAGAAAGGGCAAAAACCATAATCGCCGCCAAAGCTACAAAGATAATAATCTTCTTTTTCATAAATAATCTCCTTTATAGAATATATATTCAATTTAATTTTAACAGAAGTTATAGTGATTTGTCAATGGCTATAATGGTTATAAAAACGCAGAATATAATCATAAATTAAGAAAATTACGAAAAAAGTGTGCAGATGAAGTATTGTATATAGCCTATACTATTGCAAAGGTCGCTTATTTGTGATAATATAAATAAAAAAAAGAAAGAGCAAAATATGAGGATTTTATTTCAAGGGGACTCTATAACTGACGGAAACCGTTATAAGGACGAGGAAAGCCGTTGGGACAAGAACCACCAAATTGGACATACATACGCATATATAGTTACAAGCCTTTTTACGATGAAATACCCACAGCGCGGATTTGAGTTTATAAACCGCGGAGTTAGTGGAAATCGCACCGAGGAGCTTGTCTTGCGCTGGGAAAAGGACACCCTTATGGAAAAGCCGGATGTGCTTATTTTGCTTATCGGCACAAATGATGTTTGCTGCGGCTATGAGGGCAGAGAATACGACGAGGACGCAAGCGGCTACGAGGAAAGGTACAGGCTTTTGCTAACACAGGCAAGAGGGCAAAATCCGGACCTTAAAATTGTTATAATGGAGCCGTTTGCTTATATAGACGCCCAAGCGCCAAGCGATATAGCAAGCTATGACTTTAAGAAAAGAAAAATGAAAAATGTGCAAGCCAAATCAAGAAAAATCGCCAAGGAGTTTGGGGCAGTATTTGTGCCCTTGCAACACATTTTTGATAAAACAATAGACACTCCCTCGGCAAAATACTGGATTTGGGACGGTGTGCATCCCACGGAGGCAGGTCACGGGCTTATAGCCGGAGAGCTTTGCCGAGCGCTTAACAAAATATTACTGACAGATATAGATTTTTGAGGTGAAAAATGGAACTAACAAACGCAATTTATGAAAGAAGAAGCATAAGAAATTATACCCCCTGTGAAATAACAGAGGAAGAAATTAAGGAGCTTATAAAGAGCGCCCAAATGGCACCAAGCTGGAAAAACTCCGAAACTGCAAGGTTTTACGTTGCACACTCTGCCGAGGCAAGAGACGCGGTAAGACAGCGCCTTGCCAGCTTTAACAAGGAGCGCACAGAGGGCGCTGGCGCTTTTATAGTAACAACAGTTGTAAAGGGCGATAGCGGTTATGTGCGCGGAGAGCCAACCCACCTAGGAAACGGCTTTGAGTGCTTTGACAACGGCTTGGCAGTAGAAAACCTGCTTTTGAAGGCGCACGAAATGGGCTACGGCACACTTATTATGGGTCTTTACCACGAAAGCGAGCTAAGAGAGTATTTTAACGTACCGGAAACAGAGGCATTAGTAGTTGTTATCGCCGTTGGCAAGGCAGATGCTTCTCCCGACGCGCCGGAGCGCAAGGCACTTAGCGAAATTTTAACAATAAAGTAAAAAACGGGACCCTGTGTCCCGTTTTTGTTGTTTTGTAAGCAAAAAAGCGACCAAACGGTCGCTTTTTATTATTTCGCCTTTGCTTCGCAGTATAGGCAACGGTAAACCCTGTTTTCCTTGTCTGTTAGGGTAAATACCTGGTCAAGCTCCTGCTCACAGGAGGTAATACAGCGTGGATTTTTGCAGGAAATAACGTTTACAAGCTTCTTTGGAAGCTCAACAGCCTTTTTCTCTACAATTTTTCCGTTCTTAATTATATTGATTGTTGCATTTGGGTCAACATAGCCAAGGATTGCCACATCAAGCTCAATATCAGCATCAATCTTTATAATATCCTTTTTGCCCATTTGACGGCTACCAACATTTTTGCCAATAACCACAGAGCAGTCAAGAGTATCAAGCTTCAAAAGTGAATAAAGCTCCATACCAAGACCTGCTGTAATATGGTCAATAACTATTCCGTTTTTAATAGAATCAATATTCATAGCCTACCCCCTTATTTAATTCCAAGAAGCATAAGTATAAGCGCCATACGCATATACTTGCCGTTTAGCGCCTGCTCAAAGTAGTGGGCACGTGGGTCTGTGTCAACCTTTACGCTAATTTCATTAACTCTTGGCAGTGGATGCATAATGGAAAGGTCACTTTTTGCATTTTGTAGCTTTGGAAGGTCCAAAATGTAGCTGTCCTTAAGGCGTAGATAGTCCTCCTCGTTGAAGAAGCGCTCCTTTTGAACTCTTGTCATATAAAGCACATCAAGCTCAGCCATAGCGCCCTGCAAATCTGTGGTTTCCACATACTCAATACCGTTTTTGTCAAGCACCTCTGTCTTAACATAGTCAGGAATCTTAAGCTCCACAGGGGAGATAAGCACAAATTTTATGTTCTTATATCTTGACATAGCGCCAATAAGCGAATGTACAGTTCTGCCAAACTTAAGGTCACCGCAAAGACCGATTGTAAGGTTATCAAAGCGACCCTTCTTGCGCTTGATTGTAAGAAGGTCAGCAAGGGTCTGTGTTGGGTGATTGTGTCCACCATCGCCTGCGTTAACAACAGGGATTGTGGCATTCATAGCTGCAACAAGCGGCGCACCCTCCTTAGGATGACGCATAGCAATAATGTCTGCATAGCAGGAAATCATCCTTGCTGTATCGGCAACGCTCTCGCCCTTAGCAGAGGAGGAGGAGCTTGCCTCGGAAAAGCCAAGCACATTTCCGCCAAGCTCATACATAGCCGCCTCAAAGCTAAGGCGTGTTCTTGTAGATGGCTCGAAGAAAAGTGTAGCAAGCTTCTTGCCCTTACATTTTTCGCTATATTTTGCCGGGTTTTCAATAATATCAAGTGCGCAATTTACAAGGGAGTCAATCTCCTCAAGGGAAAGCTCCTTTATATCAATTAAGCTTCTCATATTTATGCCTGTGCGCCGTAAACCTCAAGATATCTCTTGATACGGTCAACATTTTCCTTATTTTCTTCATTTTCGCTAAGGTATTCAATAATATCATAAACGTCTACAACTGAGTAAACAGGGAAGCCGAACTCCTCCTCTATCTCAACCATAGCACCCTTTTGACCCTGACCCTTTTCCTTGCGGTCAACCATTACAAAGGTGGCGGCAACCTTAACGCCCTCAACACCCTTCATAATTTCCATTGTCTCACGGATGGCTGTTCCTGCTGTGATAACGTCCTCAACAATAACAACCTCCTCGCCTGCCTGTGGCTTATAGCCTACAAAAACACCACCCTCGCCGTGGTCCTTAGCTTCCTTTCTGTTAAAGAAGAATGGAAGGTTTAGCCCATTTTCGGAAAGAGCAACAGATGTAGAAACTGCAATCGAAATACCCTTGTAAGCAGGACCATAAAGTGCGGCCCTCTTTGTGCCAAGCTTATCAAGATAAGCCTTAGCGTAGAACTGACCAAGCTTCTTAATATGCTCACCTGTCTTAATCTCGCCGGCATTAATAAAGTATGGTATTTTTCTGCCACTCTTAGCAGTAAAGTCGCCAAACTTCAAAACCCCGGCACTCTCTAAAAATTCAATAAATTCTCTCTTGTACTGTTCCATTTTATATCTCCTAAGTTTTATATTAAACCTTGCCCTTTGTCCGCCCTGTATTATCCTACAAATTCACTAACGCAGCGTCTATAAGCCGCAACAGGGTCAGCAGCTGCTGTAATTGGTCTGCCAACAACAATGTAGTCGCTACCAATCTTCTTTGCCTCGGCAGGAGTCATAACTCTAACCTGGTCACCCTTGTCGCCGTCAGCAAAGCGAACACCTGGAGTAACTGTAACAAAGTCCTTGCCACATACATTGTGTACCTTTTCAGCCTCAAGAGGAGAGCAAACGATGCCTGCAAGGCCTGCCTTCTTTGCGTTTTGCGCATAGTGCATAACAACCTTGTCCATTGGCTCGTTAATAAGAAGGTCATCTCTCATTCTTTCCTCGCTAGTGGAGGTGAGCTGTGTAACAGCTATAAGAAGAGGGCAGGTGCCGTCCTCACGGGTAAGACCCTCAAGAGCAGCCTCCATCATAGCAATTGTTCCGCTTGCGTGTACGTTTGTCATATCAACGTCAAGGCGAGAGAGAACAGCCATTGCCTTTTTTACTGTATTTGGAATATCGTGGAGCTTCAAATCAAGGAATATCTTGTGTCCACGTCTTTTGATTTCTCTTACGATATCCGGACCCTCTGCATTAAAAAGCTCCATACCGATTTTAACAAATGGCTTTTCCTCATTGAAAAGGTCAAGAAAGCTAAAAACCTGCTCCTTGCTTGCAAAATCACAAGCGATAATTACGTCTTTTCCCATTAGTGTGCTCCTCCGATTATATCACTTAAATTTTTAATACCGTATTTTTCCATAACACGAGGCAAATCTTCGATAATATTCTTACAAGCATATGGGTCAACAAGGTTAGCAGCGCCCACCTCAACTGCGCATGCGCCTGCAAGCATCATTTCTATAACATCCTCAGCTGTGGAAATACCGCCGCCGCCAACGATAGGAATATTTACAGCCTCGTAAACCTGGTAAACCATTCTAATAGCCACAGGCTTAATAGCAGGGCCGGAAAATCCACCCATTTTGTTTGCGATAACCGGCTTTTTGCTCTTCAAATCAATTTTCATACCGAGAAGAGTATTTATAAGGCTAATGCCGTCAGCACCTGCAGCCTCGCAAGCCTTGGCAATAGCAACAATATCTGTAACATTAGGGGAGAGCTTAACAATAACCGGCTTCGTAGTAACCGCCTTAACGGCTCTTACCACCTCAGCAGCAGCCTCGGGAGATGTACCAAAGCTCATACCGCCACCGTGCACATTTGGACAGCTAACGTTTACCTCGAACCAGCCAATCTGTGGCTCGGAGTCAAGCATTTTGCAGGTATGCACATATTCCTCAACCGAAAAGCCGCTAACATTAGCCATAACCGGCTTGAAGAAGCACTTTTTCAGTTTTGGAAGCTCGTTTTCAATAACCTTATCAACGCCAGGGTTTTGAAGTCCCACAGAGTTAATAAGACCTCTTTCGCACTCGGCAATTCTTGGTGTAGGGTTGCCAAAGCGAGGGTCCTTGGTTGTTCCCTTAAAGGAAAAGCTGCCAAGAATATTAATATCATAAATTTCAGCAAATTCATAGCCGAAGCCGAATGTACCGCTGGCAGGAATAAGAGGATTGTCAAGCTCTATTCCGCAAAGTGAGGTTTTTAAGCTTACCATATAATCTCCTCCTTTTCAAGCACAGGTCCGTCCTTGCAAATACGCTTATTTCCGTACTTTGTCTTGCAGGAGCAGCCCATACAAGCACCAAAGCCACAGCCCATTCTTTCCTCAAAGCTGAACTGACCGCTTGTTTTGCTCTTATTATAAACAGCCTTTAGCATAGGCTCCGGACCGCAGGTGTAAAAGTAAGTGTAGTCCACCATATCAAATGCGTCTGTAACAAAGCCCTTAGTACCGTATGTACCGTCAACGGTTGTTACAAAAACCTGTGCGCCAAGGTCCTTAAATTCCTTTTCGTAAAACACCTCGTCAGCTGAGCCAAAGCCTAAAATAACAGCCGGCTCCTTGCCGTCCCTTACAAGCTCACGGCAAAGCTGATACATAGGTGGCACGCCTGCGCCACCGCCAACCAAAAGTGGCTTTTGACCGCTTTTTGAGGTGTCATAGCCGTTGCCAAGACCTGTCAGCACCAAAAGCTCAACCCCTGCGCCCATTTTCGCCATAGCCTCTGTGCCTTGTCCAACCACCTTGTAAATAAGTGTAAGGGCATTACCCTCAACGCAGCAAACGGAGATAGGACGGCGCAGATAGAAGCCATCAAGCTTGATGTTTACAAACTGACCGCATTTTATATCGCTTGTATCGCCAAGAAGCACCATTTCATAGGTGTTCTTAGCGATTTTTTCGTTAGTTGAAACCTTAAAAATTAAATCCTTCATTTTTAGTCCTTAAGCGTCAATTGTAGAAATTGTAAGTGTGATTTCCTCAAGAACATCAAGTAAAATTCTTACTGTGTCAAGTGAGGTAAAGAGAGAAATGTTGTTCTCAATAGCGAGATGACGGATTTGATAGCCATCCTTTTGATTTTGATTGGACGCCTCGTCCTGTCCGTCGCTTGTGTTGATAACATAAGCGATATGTCCCTGACGCATAGACTCCGGAATGTCGCTGGAGCCTGAGCCAATCTTGTTCTTAACTCTTGTTCTGATGCCATGCTCCTTTAGGAACTTAGCTGTGCCGGCAGTAGCCTCAATGTTAAAGCCAAGGTTGTAGAAGCGTCTGATAAGAGGTAGTGCCTCCTCCTTGTCGCTGTCAGCAACGGTAACCAAAACAGTACCGTAGTTTTGTAGCTGCATGCCGGATGCCTGAAGCGCCTTATAGAATGCACGGTTTAGTGTATCGTCGTAGCCAATTGCCTCGCCGGTGGACTTCATTTCCGGTGATAGGTAAGCATCAACACCGCTAATCTTCTTGTAGGAGAATACAGGCACCTTGCAGTACCATCTCTTCTTTTCCTGTGGGTAAAGGTCGAAGATGCCAAGCTCCTTTAGTGACTTGCCAAGGATAACCTCTGTTGCAATGTCAGCAAGGCTGTAGCCTGTGGACTTGGAGAGGAAAGGAACTGTTCTTGATGAACGAGGGTTAACCTCAATGATATATACATCATCGTTAGAGTCAACGATAAACTGAATGTTGAAAAGACCAACAATGCCAATGCCAAGACCAAGCTTCTTAGAGTAGGTAAGGATTTTGCCCTTAACCTTGTCGGAGATAGAGAAGGATGGATATACGCTTATAGAGTCACCGGAGTGAACGCCTGTTCTTTCAACAAGCTCCATAATACCGGCAACAAATACATCGTGTCCGTCGCAAATTGCGTCAACCTCAACCTCTTTACCTCTGATATAGTGGTCAACAAGCACAGGCTTATCTACATCAATTTCAACGGCTGTTCTGAGATAGTGTCTTAATTGCTCCTCGTTGGCAACGAGCTGCATAGCACGGCCACCAAGAACGAAGGAAGGACGAACAAGCACAGGATAGCCAACCATAGCCGCAACCTTAACGCCGTCCTCAATGTTTGTAACAGCCTGACCCTTTGGCTGAGGAATGTTAAGCTCCTCAAGTATCTTTTCAAAGGTATCACGGTTTTCAGCCCTGTCAATAGCCTGACAGTCTGTACCGATAAGCTTAACCCCACGCTCGTAAAGCGGAGCTGCAAGGTTGATAGCTGTCTGTCCGCCAAGGGAAGCGATAACGCCATCCGGCTTTTCGTATTCAATAACCTCCATAACGTCCTCAACAGTAAGTGGCTCAAAGTAGAGCTTGTCTGAGGTTGTGTAGTCGGTGGAAACTGTTTCCGGGTTGTTGTTTATGATAATAGCCTCGTAGCCGGACTCCTTAATTGTCTTAACTGCGTGAACAGTAGAGTAGTCAAATTCAACGCCCTGACCGATACGGATAGGACCGGCGCCAAGAACGATAATTTTCTTTTTATCTGTAAGAATGGACTGATTCTTTCCTTGGTATGAGGAGTAGAAGTAAGGTGTGTAAGCGCCAACGTGGGCTGTGTCAACCATCTTAAAGTTAGGGATTATATTGTTTTCGTGACGGAAATTATATACATCTCTTTCACATGTGCCCCAAAGCTTAGCAATATATTTGTCGCTAAAGCCCATTTCCTTTGCCTCTTTGAGAAGAGCAGCATTTTTTACATTGTCGGAAAGAGCCTTTTCCATTTTTACAATCTTTTCAAAGGACTTGAGGAAGAACTCTGTAATCTTTGTAATCTGGTGTAGCTCGCTTGTAGCTATGCCACGGCGCAGAAGCTCGCAAATTGCAAATGCGTTGTCGTCATGGAACTCGTTTATATAACTCTTGATTCGCTCAGTGGTCCATTCATCAAACTTAGCCATATGTAGGTGGCAAACACCAATCTCAAGGCTTCTTGCAGACTTAAGCAAGCATTCCTCAAGGTTAGAGCCGATGCCCATACACTCGCCGGTTGCCTTCATCTGTGTGCCAAGCTTGTTTGGAACGGTTGTAAACTTGTCAAATGGGAAGCGTGGGAACTTTGCAACAATGTAGTCAAGGGAAGGCTCGAAGGATGCCTTAGTGCCGGCAACCTCAATCTCATCAAGAGTCATACCGAGAGCAACCTTTGCAGTAACTCTTGCGATAGGATATCCGCTTGCCTTGGAGGCAAGAGCAGAGGAACGAGAAACCCTTGGGTTAACCTCGATTAGGTAATATTCACTTGTTTCCGGATTAAGAGCAAACTGTACGTTACAGCCACCGGAGATTTTAAGAGCTCTGATAAGCTTAATGGCACTGCCGTTAAGCATCTTAAGGTCGTGGTCGTTTAGTGTAAGGATAGGAGCAACAACAAGGGAGTCACCGGTGTGAACGCCAACGGGGTCAATGTTTTCCATACCGCAGATTGTGATTGCATTGTCCTCGCCATCACGCATAACCTCAAACTCAATTTCCTTAAAGCCCTTAACGCTCTTTTCTACAAGCACCTGATGAACAGGAGATGCAGCAAGCGCGCCCTCGGCAAGCTCTACATACTCATCCATATTGTAGGCAAAGCCGCCGCCTGTGCCACCAAGGGTAAATGCAGGACGGAGTACAACAGGAAATCCGATTTTTTCAATAGCAGCCATAGCCTCGTCCATATTGTTAGCAATCTCGGAGGGGATAACAGGCTCGCCGATTCTTTGGCAAAGCTCCTTAAACAGCTCTCTGTCCTCAGCCATTTCAATGCTCTTGGAGCTTGTGCCGAGAAGCTCAACGCCGTTTTCCTTCAAAATACCCTTCTTTTCAAGCTGCATAGCAAGGTTAAGACCTGTCTGTCCACCAATACCGGGAACGATAGCGTCAGGACGCTCGTGTCTGATAATCTTAGCCACATATTCAAGTGTAAGCGGCTCCATATATACCTTATCAGCGATAACTGTATCAGTCATAATTGTAGCAGGGTTTGAGTTTACAAGAATAACCTCATAGCCCTCCTCCTTAAGCGCAAGACACGCCTGTGTGCCTGCGTAGTCGAACTCAGCAGCCTGACCGATAACGATAGGGCCTGAGCCGATAATCATAACTCTTTTGATGTCTGTTCTTTTTGCCATCTTCTTTTTCTCCTTAAATCTATCTCTCTTTAAATTTTATACCGGTTTATTGTTGGCAACCACAGCCTGTCCGTCCTTAACGGTAAGCAGGCACTGTCCGTAAAGCTCCATACCCTCAAATGGCGTAGCCTTACCCATTGACATAAAGGTGCTTGGGTCAACCACAAGCCTTTTGTCAAGGTCGAATACTGTATATGAATTGCCAAGAGGAATACCAAATCTTTTCCTTGCATTATAGCAAAGCAGGTCAAGTAGCCTTTCCATGGTAATTTCCCCTGTCTTAACAAAGTAGGTGTACATAACCGCAAATGCAGTTTCAAGACCCACAACACCCATTTTACTGTCCTTTAAGCCAAGGGACTTTTCCTCGGCACTGTGTGGTGCGTGGTCGGTGGCAATCATATCAATTGTGCCGTCCTTTATACCCTCAACAAGCGCAAGCCTGTCCGCCTCGCTTCTTATAGGTGGGTTCATCTTAAACCTGCCCTCGTCCTTTATCATCATATCGTTAAAGACAAGGTAGTGCGGACCTGTTTCGCAGGTGATATCAACGCCGTCTGCCTTTGCCTGCCTTATAAGCTCAACGCTTTCCCTTGTGGAAATGTGGCAAACGTGATATTTACAGCCTGTTTTTCTTGCCAGCTCTATATCTCTCTTTATCTGTCCCCACTCACTCTCGGAGCAAATGCCCTTCATATTATGAAGCCTTGCAAATTCTCCGTCGTGAATGTAGCCACCCTTAAGCAGGTCGTTTATTTCACAATGGGCAACGATAATCTTGTCAAGCGCCCTTGCCTTTAGCATAGCCCTTTCCATCATTTCATCGCTTTGCACCCCTCGACCGTCATCGGAGTAGGCAACACAAAGGTCCCTCATCCCCTCAAGGTCGCTAAGCGCCTGCCCCTGTTGCCCGACTGTAATGGAGGCATATGGATAAACGCCGATTTTGGCATCTCTTTTAATAATATCAAGCTGCGCCTTAAGATTTTCAACCGAATCCGGCACAGGGTTAAGATTTGGCATAGTGCACACATCTGTATAGCCACCGTTTGCCCCCGCTAAAGAGCCTGACAAAATAGTCTCTTTATAAGAAAAGCCCGGCTCTCTGAAGTGAACATGCACATCACAAAAACCGGGAAAAATAACAATATTTGAATTAGCAAAATCAGCGCTATGGGGAATAGTGGCACTTACAAATTGTTCATCAACATGAAAGCTAGTGTAATTTTTCATTTGTAGGCCCTCCTTATAGCAATAAAAAAATCTTGTCCTGCGACAAGATTGCACAAAACCGCTACACCAAAGGTGTAGGCACGGCTATAAAATTACAAATCTTGTCGACATCTCTGTATCGACCTTAAAGATCATAATGTATTATAGCAGAAGATAATTATTTTGTCAATATATTATTAACAACTATTTTTAATTTTTTATACGTGTATGCGTTGACAGGCATACGTGCATGTGCTAAAATATAATGAAAGCATTTTAAGGAGTCTATTATGGCAGAATATATTAAAATCACATTAGATAACGGAGATATTTACGAGGGCGAGGTTGAAAACAGCGTTCCTCACGGAAACGGCACCTACACCTGGGCAAGCGGCAAGAAATACGAGGGTGCGTGGGTAAACAATGTACAACAGGGCTTTGGCGTTTTGACCCTTCCATCCGGCGCTACATATACAGGTAACTTTGAAAACAATCTACCTCACGGCTATGGCGAGTACAAAATGGCAGACGGCGCATTTTACGCAGGCAACTTTTGCGAGGGTGTAAGAACGGGCAACGGCGCTATCACCTTTGCAAACGGAAACAAGTACGAGGGCGAGTTTAGAAATAATGCAATATCCGGCTATGGCGTTTTTGAGTACGTAAACGGCGACAAGTACGAGGGCGAGGTTGAAAACGGCACAAAAAACGGCCACGGCATTTATACCTGCGCAAACGGTAATACCTTTGAGGGCGAATATGTAAATGGCGCAAGAGAGGGCTATGGCATTGAGAGATTTGCCAATGGCGAGGGCTATGAGGGTATGTTTGTGGCTGGAAAAATGGAGGGTCACGGCATTTACACCTACGAAAGCGGCTGCAAGTATGATGGCGAATTTGTCGGTGGCGTAAAGAGTGGCTATGGAGAGGAAACCTTCCAAAACGGCGACTCATATAAGGGCGAGTACAAAAACGGCTCAAGAAACGGTCACGGTGTGTACACTTATTCATCCGGCGGTTATTATGAGGGCGGCTATGAAAACGACAAGCGTAATGGCTTTGGCGTTGAAGTATACTCAAACGGCGACAGATATGAGGGAGAATATAAGGCCGGCATAAGACACGGCGCAGGCACATATTTCTTTGCAAACGGCTGTTACTTCAAGGGCACGTATGTTGACGGTAAAAGAGATGGCTATGGCGAGGAAACCTACGAGGGTGGTGGAACCTTTGCAGGCAGCTTTGCAAATGGTAAAAGAGAGGGCTACGGCAAGGAAACCATGCCAAATGGCGATGTGTTCGAGGGCGACTATGTAGATGGCAAGAGAAACGGCACAGGTAAGTATACTTACGCAAACGGATGCTCCTACGAGGGTGGCTACAAAAACGGAAAGAGAAATGGCCGCGGCAAGGAAATATTTGTCTCCGGAGACTCTTTTGATGGAAATTTTGAAGATGGCTTAAGATGCGGCTTAGGCACATATTACTACAAGGACGGAGCAATCTTTGTTGGCGAATATAAAAACGACAAGCGTAACGGCTATGGAAAGGAATCCTTTGTTGACGGTAGCTACTACGAGGGTAACTATGTAGACGGCAAGAGAAACGGCATAGGCAAATATGTTTACGCAAACGGTGGCTCCTACGAGGGCGGCTACGCAAACGACCAAAGGGATGGCTACGGCAAGGAGATTATGCCAAATGGCGACACCTTTGAGGGCGAGTATAAAAACGGAAAGCGCAACGGCTTTGGCATCTACACCTTCAAGAGTGGACACACAATTGAGGGTATGTGGGAAAACGGCAGAAGTGTAGGTTGATTTTGTACAAAATTACAAAATAAGACACAAAAACCCTTTCTCATAAAAAAATTTTTGTGCAAAAATATTAAAAAATGTTGACATATCATTGACAAGGGCATTGAAAATATGTTATTATTAAACAGGAAAGATAACCTGTTTTGGGGGGTGTTAGCATTGGAAATTGCTATTATTGCAGATGACACTAAAAAAGAGCTGATTACACAGTTTTGTATTGCGTATTGTGGAATACTTAGTAAGCATTCTATTTGTGCGACAAGCACAACAGGCTCATATATTTCAGATGCCACGGGCTTAAAGATCGAGAAGCTTCTTTCCGGCGAGCTTGGTGGAGAACAGCAGATTGCATCAAGAATTTCCTTTGACGAGATAGATATTTTGTTCTATTTCCGTGCAAACACACCGCAAATGGACGATTTTTACAGTAACAAGTTTATGGTGGAGCAAAATCTTTTGAGGCTTTGTGATGTGCATAACGTTTTGCTTGCAACAAACATAGCAACTGCAGAAACTATTGTTACCGCCCTTGAGCGTGGTGACCTTGATTATCGTGAGATTATCAACCCTCGCTCCGAGTACAACCTAAAAAAGAAAAAGAAGAGAAACTTCTAAAAATAAAAGGCTTGCAAAAACGCAAGCCTTTTTAATTTCAAAACAAAAAAGCGACAAGCCTGTGCTTGCCGCCTTTTGGAGCTACTAATCGGAATCGAACCGATGACCTCATCCTTACCAAGGATGTGCTCTACCAACTGAGCCATAGTAGCATAGCGAAAACTATTATACACTAAGAAAAAACATTTGTCAAGTGCTTTTTATATAAATATTTAGTGTAAAAACCCACTTGAAATATAAATAAAAATGTAGTAAAATTGAAGGGCGAGGTGATATAATGTCCCAGGTTGATAAAAATCCCTACAGGTATAGTGACACAAATAAACGATATTATACCTATGACTATTACTTAAAGCGCACCTTTGGCGAAAAATGTGGCAAAATCCCTCTTGACCTTGGCTTTACTTGTCCTAACATAGACGGCACTAAGGGCTACGGCGGGTGCATTTATTGCTCCGGTGGCAGCGGCGCAAGAACCATTGACACCCTAAAAACTGCCAAAGAGCAGTACATAGACGGCATAGAAAAGCTGAGAAAAAAGTGGGAGCTTGATAGCTTCATACCATACCTTCAAGCCTACACAAATTCCTACACAAGTGTAGAGAATTTTGAGAAAATTCTTGACCACGTGTCTGATTTTGAGGGTGCTGTTATGGTTGATATAGCCACAAGGGCAGATTGCCTTGAGGACGAAAAAATCGCCGTGCTAAATAGACTGAGCAAGAAAATCCCTGTAACGGTGGAGCTTGGCTTGCAAACCGCAGACGATGGTGTTGCAAGGCTTATAAACCGTTGCCACGACTTTAGTGTTTTTAAGGATTGCTTTTTGCGTATCAGAAAGGGCGCGCCGAATGTAAAAATCGGTATACACATCATAAACGGCTTGCCAACTGAAAATCGTGAAAAAATGAAAAAAACCGCCACCTGTGTCGCTAATTTGCACCCTGATGTGGTAAAAATACACCTTTTGCATGTTCTTAAAAATACCCGTCTTGCAAGGATTTATGAAAGAGGAGAGTATACACCTCTTGACAAGGACGAGTACGTTAGCATTGTCTGCGACCAGCTGGAGCTTTTGCCACCGGATACGGTTATTGAAAGAGTAACCGGAGACGGAGTGGAAAGTGAGCTTTTAGCACCCTTGTGGAGCAGAAAAAAGGTTATGGTTATAAATGATATTGATAAGGAGCTTTTTAGAAGAGGCACTTATCAAGGAATATATTACAAGGAGAATTAAAATGAAAATTCTTTGCATAGGAAACAGCTTTTCATCAGATGCCACAAGGTACCTGCAAAAGATAGGAAACGGTCAGCTTTATGTAAGAAATCTTTACATAGGTGGCTGCTCCTTGGAAACTCATTACAACAACATTGTTGAAAACAATCCCTTTTATGATTATCAAATAGATGACGAATATGTAAGAAAGGCATCAATCGAGGAAACCTTGCTTGAGGACAGCTGGGATATTATCACAATTCAGCAGGTTAGCCATTTTTCCGGCATGGAAGAAACATACGAGCCATATATGACAAATGTAATAAATTTTGTCAAGGAAAAATGCCCAAATGCAGAAATTGTCTTTCATCGCACCTGGGCGTACGACGATAAAAGCAATCACGAGGGCTTTGCCTATTACGGCAGAGACAGAAAGCAAATGTATAATGCTATCATTGAAACAACAAGCAAGCTTGCAGGCAAGCACGGGCTTAGAATAATCCCCTGTGGCGACGCTATTGAAATGGCAAGGGATTTACCTGAGTTTCAGCAGGGCGCAAGCCTTAATATCAACCGTGACGGCTTTCATCTTTCCCTTGACTATGGCAGATACTTAGCCGGTCTTACAATGTATGGCTTTTTCACAAAAAACAGCCCCCTTGAGGTTAGCTACGAGCCGGAGGGAACAGATAAGGAAATCAATAGAAAGCTTAAGGAAATAGCCCACAATCTAACAATGTAAAGGTTATGTAAACGGGAAAATCTTAGCAAAAAAACGTATACAAAATGCACAATTTTTCGGGTTGTGCATTTTTGTTTTTTATTCAAAAATTGTGCAAAAGGTCGAAAATCGGCAAAAATCGAAAGTTTGATTGACTTTATTTTATATAAGTGATATAATAAAAAGGCAAATAAGGGGGCAGTTCTCCCCTATAATAATTTTGTAATATGATATTGAAAGGAAATACAAATCATGAACAAGAACATTTTAGTAAAGCTACTTTGCCTTGCTCTTGCTTGCATGCTTGTTCTTCCAATGATCGTTGCTTGCGGCGGTGGCCCATCCTATGTGGTTACATTTGACGCAAACGGCGGTGTTATTGAAGAGGACGGCGAAGAGTACGAGGAGTGGGACAAGTATGTTGCCGAGGGTGAAAGAATCGGTTCACTTCCATCACCAAAGAGACCGGGTTACGTTTTTGATGGCTGGTACGAGGAAGAGGATGAGGACTTTGAGGACAAGATCAGAAAGACCACAAAGGTTGAATATGATATGGTTCTCGTTGCTAAATGGAAGCAGGTTGGCTGGGGCGAGCCTGGTTCTGTAGGTACAGTTGAGTTTGACTTTGATGGCGGTCACATCATCGAGGTTGACGAGGATGGCGAAGAGGTTGAGGTTGACGAGCTTATTCTCGACGTTGAATACAATGACAGAGTTGGCACACTTCCAAAGCCTGAAAGAGAAGGATACAGCTTTGACGGTTGGTTCTTCGAAAACAAGAACGGCTCACGTGAGCAGCTCAGAGCTACAACAGTTATGAAGGAAATGCAGGCTATCGTTGCAGTTGCAAAGTGGACTGAAATTCCTAAGTGTAACGACGGTACATACAACCACATTTGGGGTGGTTGGGACGATACTTACCAAATGGCTACATGTACACAGGACGGTGTTTCTGCACGTTACTGCACAATCTGCCAGAGTAAGGAAACATCTATTCAGACACCTGCAACAGGTCACAGCTACTCTGCTTGGATTGACAACTTTGACCCGTCTGTAATGGGTTCTGAAAGAACATGCTCAGCATGCTCATACGTAGATAAGGACCAGTTTAGGAACGTTATGTCCAGTGCTATGGGCGGTGAAAACGTTGTTATCGACGGTCAGGCATTTGGTACAGGTAACGCAGGTTGTGTTACAAACGGCACATGGGGCGATGAGTGGAAAACAACATTCCAGGCAAACGGCTCATCCCTTACACTTACATTTGACTTCCAAAAGGCTACATATGCTGACTTCCTTGTTATCCAGACAACCGGTGCAGGCGTAGGCTTCTCCATCTACTACTTGGAAGAGGGTGCAACAGATTATACACTTCTTACAAAGTCTGGCTCTCCTGGACTTGTAAAGTTTGAGCTTGGTAAAAAGATTGAAGGTATTAAAATTCAAGAAAACTCTTCAAGCCAAGGTATGCTTGGTTGGCAAGAGGTTGCTCTTCTTGTTAGAAGTGCAAACTATGTAGCTGAATAATCAGTAAAATAAATGCGTTTTAGTGTTCCCTCAGCTGCGGCTGGGGGAACATTTTACTAAGGAGAATTATAATGAGAAAGAAAATTTTAACTCTTCTTTTGGTTATGGTTATGCTTCTCGGCGTTGTTATCCTTGCCTCCTGTGGTGGCGGAGATGACGGCAGACCATCCTACAAGATTACCTTTAATCTTGCAGGCGGTACAACAGACGAGGACCTTTCCAATGTTACCGTAAAGAAGGGCGATAAGCTTTGGCAACCTAAGGACCCGGTAAAAGAGGGTGCAACCTTCCTTGGCTGGTACAACGGTTCTTCTAAGTGGGACTTTGAAAATGATAAGGTTACCAAAAAAATTACTCTTGACGCTTGGTGGTCAGGCGGTCAGCAAACTATCACCTGTGACCATGATTATCAGCTGGTTAAAGAGGTTGCAGTTACCTGTACCACAGCCGGCTGGAAGCAGTACAAGTGCTCAATTTGTAAAAACCCAATGAAGGAAACCTTTGATCCGATAGGTCATGATTTCCATGAAACGGTTACACCTCCAACCTGTGCCCTTCAGGGATACACAGAAACAAAGTGTAACAACTGTGGTATCTCTACTAAAAATAACTACGTGAATGCGACCGGCGAGCATGAGTGGAGCGATTACGAGGTTGTTTATGAGGCTACTGTATACACAGCGGGTCTTGAAAAGAGATACTGTCAAGTTTGTGAGCAAACACTTACATACACTCTTGACCCACTATATGAGCAGTCTGACCTTAAAGACCTTGCAATAGATAACTACTTATATACCGGTGGCAAGTATACAGACGAGCCATTTGTAAATATCAGTGGCTTTGGCGGTACAGAGGCGTCATCATTCTATACAGTTGCAAACAGCGCGTTTGCAATAGATAGAGATCCGTCTACCTACTGGCAAGCTGACACACTTGTTGACGGTATAGGCTACGTAGGCGAATATTTAATTGTTAAGTTCAATAATGCCTTCGATATCGGTAAGGTTGACCTTATTATACCAAGCTATTCATCATGGCAGATTAACGATAACTATTATGTTACATACGACATAGAGGCGCTTAAGGATGGCGAGTGGGTTAAGATTGGTGAAATCGATGACCGTGATGCTCCTGCAAATGCCGGTGAGTATGTAACACTATCCTGCGTTTTTAGTGAGCCTGTTAATACAGACGCAATTCGTGCGGTTGTAACACACGGCTCCAGATTTACACCTGCAAAGATTCACGAGATTCAGGTGTTTGCAAAGACAGATAAAATTTATAGACTTCCAAACGCGTTTGGTGGCTCAACGGTTGCAACTGTTGGCGGTAAGTGGAACGAGTACGCAACCGGTGCATCCGCGCTTATTGACGGTGTTATGTCCACAGGCTGGCAAACTGACGCAAAGAATCATCTTAACGAGGAAATTAAGGCATATGCAACCCTTGAATTTAGTAGCTCTCAGCTTGTAACATCTATACAATTTGCAACCGCGCAATCAAAGGGTAGAGCCTTCCGCTTGCTTTACGATAATGGCGCAGGTGAATGGGCTGTGATTGGCGAATATACCGTTCCTACAAGGTCTGACGATAACTGTCAGCTTTGCACGGTTGATGGTCAAAAGGTAGCCTTGTTTACAATTGACGGCTTTAATGACGGCAAGGGTATCAGAACAACAAAGCTTATGCTTCAAATTATAGAAGAGCCTGTATACTGGGAAAGCTTCGTATATAGCTTTGACCCAATTACAGTAGTTGAGGAGGCTTATAAGCTTGATGGATATGCCGGATGTCAGCACACAACACTTAGAACAGACAGAGACCCATCTACAGTAAAGGTTGATCCAACCTGTACAACTGCCGGCTATACAACAGTACAGTGCAAGTGCGGTGAATACTCAGTTATTACCAACCGTGTTTCTGCAACAGGTCACGCATGGGGTGACTTTGAGGTTACTGCTGTTGCTACAGAAACAACAATGGGTACACAAACTGCAGAATGCGCATGTGGCGCAACAAGAACAAGAACATATGGCGAAAGCTATGCTCCTGCAATTGTTACAAAATACTTCCACAACGCACCTGCTGCTTGGGCACAGGGTCTTGACGACGGTAACTATCTTCCTACCTATACTTGGTTTGCACCTGTTCTTAAGGAATATAAGGAAAGAAACAACGGCTTTGGCTATATCGCTACAACACTTATGACCATCAATATGATGGATCAGTATGTAGAAACATGGCAGGAGCACTTTGCAACAGGCGTGTTCGACCTTGGTAGCCACACAAGAACACACTCTGGCTCATATAGCTCTAACGAAATTAGTGAAAGCTCATATCTAAGCGATATTAATGGCGCGCACTACTGGTTTATGTCAAGGTTCAAGGGCCAACAGCTTCTATCCTTCGCAACACCAAACGGTGCTACCTCCGGCGGTACTGCTCTTTATATTAACGGACTTATGCAATGTGGCCGTAACGGTGGTGACAGAACATACCTCAACCTTGTAGAGGACTACTCACACGAGGTTGACTGGGGTAATATGAATGCATATCAGTCCAAGGTTAACCAAACAGAAGGCCTCTACTTCTTCGTTAAGGACGGCAAGTTCTATTCAGCCGGTGGTGCGCTTGGCGCGCTTAACCTTGATGGCTCCTTCGGTAAGGTTGTAGTAGACTACAATAAAACAAATGATAAGCCTGACCCGAATAAGCCAAAATATGGCGGCTGGCTTGATGAATGGATTGAGGGCGCAAAGACAGATGCAAGCGGACAAATTCCTGTTCTTAAGGACCCGGATGATCCGGATGACGATCTTGCAGTAGATAACGGCGAAAACCGTGACTATAGTGGCGAATATGTAGTTCTTAATACCTTTGCAGGCTATAAATCATTTAAGATTTCCGAGCTTGAGGAGCTTGTTGTTCAAAACTATGTATATAGTGAGGAAACGAATAAGCTTGAGCTTTATGAGGGCGAGGGTACATACTACTACGACGCAGAAAACTATCGCTTCGAGTGGAAGGAAAGTGGCTCATACGTTGAACAAGGCGGTCAGATGGTTTACAACCCTGACAAGAACGATGGCTACAAGCTTTACCACGTAGAGCTTGGCTCATACGAAAAGGCTATTGATGACCTTATTGAAAAGGGCGGCTTCACACTTGAGTGTCTCCACGCAATTATGCCTGACCCAATGGCTAACTATGGTTACATTCACGTAACATACGTTTCAACAATTTCTAAGCTTGAATATCTATACAAGACAGGCGTATGGACAGACTCCTACAACAATGTTACAAAGTATTTGAGAGAGGCTCACGCAAGCACAGTTGAAACAACCTACTACGAGGGCAACACAATTAAGCTCTCACTTACAGACACACTTGATGACATTATGTATAACCACGCACTTACCATTCAGGTAGATATCCCTGATACATGGTCAGAAATCAGTGCAACTCAAAACGGAGAAGAGGTTTACTACTTCATTGAGGACGGCTTTGCATATGTAGACGCAGTTCCGGACCGTGGCGAGATTGTTATCACAATGACAGCTGGCGAATAAAAAACAGAAAAAGAGCAAACACAGCTTGTGTTTGCTCTTCCTTTTTGTGATTTTTATAATATTCAAGAACAGGATAAGGAGGAAAAATGCATAAAATTTTTGGCATAAAGGAAAAAGCCTCATATTTGGACCGTGAGGGCGCTTACATTATTCCGATAAAAGGGAGTAAAATAGGCGTTGTCAAAACACCAAAGGGATATTTTCTTTTAGGCGGTGGGATTGATAAGGGCGAAAGCCATGAGCAAGCTATCAGACGAGAATGCCTTGAAGAAGCAGGCTACACCGTAAATGTAGGACAAAAGCTTTGCTCTGCCGAAATGTACACTAAGCATCCAAGGCTTGGCTACTTTCACCCAATACAAGCATTTTACATTGGTGAGCTCTTGGAAAGGGTAAAGGAGCCCACCGAAGCCGATCACGAATTTATGTGGATTGAGTACGAAAAATTAAAGGGCAAAATGTTTGTAGAAATGCAAAGCTGGGCTATCGAAATAGCAATGGATTTGTCAAACAATTAAGATAAGTGCACAGGATTTATATTAAATAATTGCTCTTATTTTGGGAAGTCAAAGAGACATACCAAGCGAATTAACAAATTTCAAAAAAGGTATTGACAATTAATAAAAACTATGATATTATAGTTAACGCACTTATGGAATGCGCCCGTAGCTCAGCGGATAGAGTGCCCGGCTACGAACCGGTAGGTCGCAGGTTCGAATCCTGCCGGGCGCGCCAAAAACAAAAGGGAAGGCTTTTGCCTTCCCTTTTGTTTTTGGTGCACCCTAGCGAAATTCGAAATGCCTTTACAACTTGTTGTAAATCAGGTGCGCAAGTGTGACGAAAGCCGGTGTAAGCTGGCTTACATAAGGCTCGGCACAACTCGTTCCCTTGGGAACGCATCCTGCCGAAGACGCTTCAAAGGCTTTTGCCTTCCCTTTTGTTTTTGGTGCACCCTAGCGAAATTCGAAATGCCTTTACAACTTGTTGTAAATCAGGTGCGCAGGCTCTAACCTAAAGCAGAATAAAATTTTTCCACCATTGTTGAATTTATAGCTAATCTATGCTATATTATAAATAGAAAAACTAAACACAAGGGGGCTTTGACTAATATGCTTTTTCAAATTGATATAAATGGCTCTGTTGGGGCAGTTGCGGTAATGCTTGAGGAAAATCTCGGTGCTGTTGTGTGTGACTCTACCTTTAGAGGAAAGTCCTGCTACACCGAGGATATCATATATTTAATTAAGCTTGGCACAAATGTTTATTGCAGTCACGAGGGCAAGCTTTTTGTTGAGGGAAAGGGCGATTTTGAATATGCGCCCAATGGCAAAATAACAAGGCTTGGGGGCATTTTGTTTGACTATTTCAACAGCGGCAGGCTTATGAAAATCGGCGCTGTCGATGTTGAATATTATGGAAGCGCCCATAGAGTTTCCAGGGTTGGAAAAACCGAGCTTGAGTATTATGGCTCAAGCGGCAAGCTGATGAAGGTCGGCAAAAACGAAATAAGATATATAGGTAACACAATAAAAATATCACAAATAGGCTCTGTCAGCCTTGACTACTACGGCAGTGGCAAGATTATGAAGGTGGGCAGCGTAAATGTTGACTACTATGGCAGCGATAGAATACAAAGGGTCGGCAGCACAGGCTTTGAATACCTTGCAAGCGGAAAGGTAAAAAGAATAGGCGGCTTTAGCTTTGACTACTCCCCAAGTGATAGATTATTACGGGGCTGCTGCTATGACTTTACATATCTGCCAAGTGGAAAAATCCAATCGGTAAAATAAGAGAAACGGCAAAATGCCGTTTCTTTTTTTGTGTCAATTTTCAAAACCCTTCATAATCTAATAAGGAGTAATTATAAAGGGGTGAAAAACTTGAAAAAAGCGACCCTGTGTCTGATTTTTGGCGGAAAAAGTAATGAATACAGCGTGTCCTTGAGAACTGTATGCAGCATGCTTTACGCACTGGACTACGAAAAATATGAGGTAAGCAAAATAGGTATAACGAAGGAGGGCAAATGGCTTTTTACAAATTGCTCAACTGATGATATCTTAAGGGATAGCTGGCAGAAAAACGCAAGTGATGTGCTGATAGATTTTAATAATGGTGGCTTTTTAGTAGATGGCAAGCTATATAAGCCAAATAAGGCACTGATTGCTATGCATGGAGAATACGGAGAGGACGGGCGCGTACAGGGGCTCTTAGATATGCTGGGCATTGACTATATAGGATGTGACAGCTTTGCAAGCAGTCTTGCTATGGATAAGCATCTTACAAAGCTGGTGGCAAAAAGCGCCGGTGTACCCGTGGCAAGGGGGCTTTTAGTAAATAAATCAAGCAGCAAGACAAAAATTTTAGAAAAAGCAAAAGAGCTTGGCTATCCCCTTTTTGTAAAGCCCTGCCGCGCAGGCTCATCTGTGGGGGTCAGCCGTGTAAAGCATGAGAGTGAGCTGATAAAAGCCATAGAAATTGCCCAAAATTACTGTCCGAGGGTGCTTGTCGAGGAGGAAATTATAGGCACAGAAACTGAGATTGGCGTCTTGGTGGATGGGGAAAGCATAACCGTTTCTGAAATAGGTCAACTAAAGCACGGGGGAGAGTTTTACACCTACTTTGAAAAGTACGAGGGTGGCAAAACGGAGTACATTATTCCCGCCAAAATAGCAGAAAAAACAAAAAAAGAGCTGGGGGAGTGTCTAAAAAATCTGATTTTTGCCTTGGATATTAAGGGTTACGCGCGATTTGACTTTTTTGTTAAAAACGATGGCTCTTTTGTCTTTAACGAGGTAAACACCCTGCCCGGCTTTACAGAAAGCAGTATGCTGCCTATGCTTTTCAAGCATAGAGGGATAGACAAGACACAGCTTCTAGACAGGCTCATTTTACATAAATTTTAATATTATAGTATTGAAATTAAATATATTATGTAGTATAATGTTATGAGGTTTATATGGAAAAATTATCCCTTGGCTCCGTTGCCTTAATAGGGCTTGGGGTCTCTAACCGTGCTGTGCTTGACTATCTTTTGGAGCATAATATCACCCCTGTGGTTCGTTGTCCTGAAAAAATCACCTTGCCAAGGGGCGCTTGTGGCGTTTTTGGCAAGAACTACTTAAATACCTGTGAGGATATGGTTTTCCGTTCCCCCTCGGTGCGTCCGGACAAGATTTTGGGCAGGGGTAAGGTTTTTTCGGAAATATCCTTTAGCCTTGAAAATGTAAGGTGCTTTAAGATAGGTGTTACAGGCTCTGACGGTAAGACAACCACATCAACCCTAATACACAAAATCCTTTGTGAGGCGGGCAAAGGCGCATACCTGGTTGGCAACGTGGGCACGCCCCTGATTTCCTACCTTGATAGGATAAAAAAAGAGGATTTTATTTGCTGTGAGCTTTCAAGCTTTCAGCTTTTTGACTATAAGCCAAGCCTTGATGTGGCCATAGTTACAGGCATAACCCCAAACCACCTTGATTGGCATAGGGATTTTGCGGAATATGTGCTTTCCAAAAAGAACATAACCAAAAACGCAAGGCGCGTTATTTTGCCCTATGACCTACCCGGCAGAAGGCTTTTTGACGGGGATATGGTTAGCTACTTTTCTCTTACTGACCTTAGCCACTTAGGCGGCAAGCACGCATACCTAAAGGATGGCTATGTTTATTATGGTAAAAAAAGGCTTTTTCCAAAGGAAAAGATTAAGCTTGCAGGGGACTTTAATATTAAAAATGTGCTTTGCGCCATTTTGGCAACATACGATTTAGTTGGGCTTATGCCTATTTTGAATATTGTTTCCACATTCGGTGGTGTTTCTCATCGTATGGAAAGGGTGGCAAGCGTGTCTGGGGTGGATTTTGTAGACTCGTCTATTGACTCAACTCCCGATAGAACAGCCGCAACTCTTAGCGCCTTTGATAAATCAAGGGTTATTGCCATAATGGGCGGATACGACAAAAACCTAAAATACGATATACTAAAAGAAGCAACCAAGGGGCTAAAGGCAATAGTCCTGCTTGGCGAAAACAGAGAAAAGATTTTAATGTGTCAAGAGGCACAAAGGGTCTTTACAGTAAATACAATGCATGAGGCAGTTAGCCTTGCAAGTAGCCTTGCCGTGGCGGGAGATACAATTTTGCTTTCCCCTGCGTCAGCAAGCTTTGATATGTACAAAAATTACGAGGAAAAATCAGAGGCGTTTCTTTGCGCCATACGAGGTATAGAAAATGGAAGGAATAAAGAAAATTCTTGAGGCTTTGGTTCATATAGGTACAGTTTCCGGCTACGAGTCAAATGCTGAAAAATACCTAAGTGGGCTTTTTGGCTTTGACAGCTGCGAAAGGGACAGCTTGGGTAGCTTTGTGCTTACAAAAAAATCCCTTAAGGAAAATGCGCCCAAGCTCCTTATAGATGCCCACCTTGACAACGTTGGCTTTATGGTTACAGACATAAAGGAGGGTGGCTTTTTGAAGGTGGTTAATGTTGGCGGACTTGACACCCGTGTTTTGCCTGCTACTGAGGTTGTAATTTATGGCAAAAAGGAAATTTACGGCATCATTACCTCAACACCACCTCACCTAAAAAGAGAAAGAAACAAGCTGCCAAAAATTGAGGAGCTTATGATTGATACAGGCTACACCAAGGAGGAGCTTAAGGAGCTTGTTGACATTGGAGACCCTGTTGCATACAAGCCAAGGCTTGACACTCTTCAAAATGACTATGTTGCTGCAAACAGCCTTGATGATAAGGCTTGCTGCGCTGCTGCAATTGACGCAATTATGAGCGTAGACAAGAAGGACCTTACCTACGACGTTTATCTTGCTATCTCCGCAGAGGAGGAGGTTGGAAAGGCAGGACCTGCCAGGGTTGCCTTCGCACTCCGTCCGGACATTGCAATTATAACCGATGTTAACTTCGCAAGGGGAGAGGGCATTGAGGCATACCAATCTATTGAATGCCAAAAGGGTCCCTCCGTTAGTATTTCTGCCGTTTGCGACAGACGTCTGACAAGGAATATTATCAGCCTTGCCAAGGAGAAAAATATAAGCCATCAAATTATTTGCGAGCCATCGTATACAGGCACAAATAATGAGGATATTTCCATAAGTGGCATAGGTGTTAGGACCTCTGTTGTTAGTGTGCCGCTAAAGCATATGCACACACCAAGTGAGGTTGTTTCACTTAAGGACTTAAAATCCCTTTCTGACCTTCTTAAGGCAGTTATGGTAGCAAAGGAGGAGCTATGAGAGAGCTTTTGAAAAAACTTTCCCTTGCCTTTGGTCCAAGTGGCTGTGAGGAATATGTTAGGGATATAATAGCCTCTGAAATAGAGCCTTATCTTGACGGAGCCGAGCTTATTAAGGACCACACAGGCAACCTTATTTATCATAGACCCGGCAAGGGCAAGAGGCTGCTTCTTAATGCCCATATGGACGAGGTAGGCTTTATGGTAACAGAGGTTACCGACGGGGGCTTGCTTTGCTTTGGAAATGTTGGTGGTATGGAGCCGCTTATCCTTTCCTCCAAAAGAGTTATATCAGAAAACGGCATCGTTGGCGTAATAGGCTCAAAGGCTGTGCATCTTCTTTCCGCTGAGGAAAGGGACAAGCCAACCCTACCGAGGGATATGCGTATTGATATCGGTGCTGACACTAAGGCAGAGGCAGAGGCGCTTTGTCCGGTTGGCACATACTTTACATTCCTTTCCGACTATGTTGAGTACGGAAATAATCTTATAAAATGCAAGGCGCTTGACGATAGGCTTGGCTGTGCAATCCTTTGCCAAATCATCAAGGATATTTGCAATGAAAAAATAGACGTGCAACACGATTTATATATCGCCTTTACCTGCCGTGAGGAGCTTGGATATTCAAGCGCCTTTGGCGTTACAGACAGAATAAAGCCGGACTACGCCGTGGTTGTAGAATCAAAGGCTGTGGCTGATGTTAGTGGCGTTAGCGACGACAAAAAGGTTTGCACCCTTGGGGACGGCGTTATTGTTTCCTTTGCAGACAAGTCGACAATTTACGACCGTGACCTTATTAAGTACATTATGGACCTTTGCAAGGAAAAGGACATTAAATATCAGGTAAATAAATTTATCTCCGGCGGAAATGACTCTGCCCATATACAAAGAAGTGGTGGTGGCACCAAGGTGGCTGTGCTTTCCTTGGCGTCAAGATATATACATTCTCCAAGTGATGTTATTCATGGGGAGGATTTTGAAAACGCTTATAAAACCGTTTTGGCAATTGTTAGCGACAAGGGATTTGAACCAAGCTGTCTTTGCACGATAAGCAACTGAGCCTTGTCCGACCCTTGTATTGAAAATTTTTAGAGGTGAAAAAATGTTTGAACTAATAAAAAAGCTTATGCTCACCCCCTCTGTTTCCGGCAGAGAGGATAAAATAAGAGAGGTAATTACAAAAGAGGTTAGCCCTTATGTAGATGATATTACCGTTGACAATCTTGGCAACCTTATAGTGCGCAAGAGAGGAGAGGGCAAAAGGGTTATGCTTTGCGCCCATATGGACGAAATCGGCTTCTTTGTTACCTTTATCACAAGCGACGGATATATTAAGGTTAGCCCTGTTGGTGGTATAAACTCCTTGTCCAGTGCTTACACCGAGGTGGTTTCCGAAAGGGGCGTTTGCGGTGTTTTAGTGCCGGAAAGCGCAAAGGACCTACCTAAGGTAGAGGAAATGTATATCGATATCGGTGCAAAGACCAAAAAGCAGGCTGAAAGCAAGGTGGAGCTTGGAGATTTCTTTGTGGCTCGCCCAAATGTTAAGAAGCTTATGAACCAAAGATATATAGGAAGACCCTTTGATGACAGAATCGCATGCGCTGTGCTTATTGAGGCACTAAAGAAGGTTAAGGGCAGCAAAAACGACCTTTACTTTGTTTTCTCCACCCAAGAAGAGGTTGGCGGCAGAGGCGCAAAGGCAGCAGCGTATAATATTGCACCGGACATCGGTCTTGCTGTTGATGTTACCATGACAGGAGACAAGCCGGGCTCAAAGCCGATGGCTGTAAAGCTTGGTGGCGGTTGCACAATAAAGATAAAGGATTCCTCGGTTATATCAAACCCACAGCTTGTTAAGGAAATGAAGAAAATAGCAGAGGACAAGAAAATCAAGTATCAAAGCGAAATGCTTGTGGCAGGTGGTACAGATGCCGCCCCAATCCAAATTGCGGGCAAGGGCGCTAAGGTTAGTGCCATCTCAATTCCATCAGCATACATTCATTCAAATTGTGAAATGATAGATATGGGCGATGTTAAGGAGGCTGTAAGGCTTGCCGTTGCCCTATGTGAGGAGCTATAATGAAAAAGGTTATATCAATTTTGTTAGTTGCGATTATGTGCCTTGGCATTTTCGTGGCTTGTAATGACGAAACCGAGGTGCCTGCCGGTGCAAAGCTTGCATCAAGCTCTATGCTTTACAAGCTTTTTATTCCTGAGGATTGGCAAATAAACCAATCCACCTCTGCACTTACCTCTGCACAGCCCGCAAAGGATTCCTTTACCAATGTGTCAGTTATGTATTGGTCGGCCTCAAACGAAAAGAACACCTACGAGGCATTTGAGGAGGAGTACAAGACACAGCTTGAGGATATTACAACAGAGGTAAAATTCTTGAAAAACGGCACAGCAAGCATTGTTGGCGACAGATATGCAACAGTAGATTCAGAGGGAAATACAGATAACCCATATGACGGTAAGGACTATGTATATGTGGCAAAGATAGGCAAGTATTTCTATAAATACCATGTTACTGCCATCTTATATAAAAACTCCTTTTACGTTATTACATTTACATTCCCACAGGACAATCGTACAACCGAGCTTGAGACAATGGAGGAGGCAACCTTTAGCGCCTTTGACCAATATAGCGAGCAGGTTACATCAATTTTATACGCATTTAAGCTACTGTAATGGAAGAAATATATTTAGACAATAGTGCCACTACAAAAATAAGCCCAAGGGCAAGGGATAAGATGCTTTCCGTTATGGAAAACCGGTACGGAAACCCCTCATCCCTGCACAAAAAGGGTCTTGATAGTGAGCACGTGATAGAGGAGGCAAGGGCAACCCTTGCATCATCTCTTGGAATTTCAAGATTTACAAGGGCAGAGATTATTTTTACCTCCGGCGGTACAGAATCAAATAACCTGGCTATCTTCGGCACAGTTTTTGCAAAAAAGCGCGCAGGCAAGGAAAAAATCCTTACCACAAGGGGGGAGCATGCGTCTGTTGAAGCTCCGCTTAAGCATCTTGAGCTTTTAGGCTACGAGATAGTAAGAGTTCCAACTGACGGCGGTGTAATTGACCTTAACTATATAAAGGAGCATGGCAAGGGTGCAATCTTAGCCACCTTTATGCATGTAAATAACGAAACAGGTGCGCTTTACGACCTAAAAAGCGCCTTTGAGGCAGTAAAAGCGGTTAGCCCTGATTGCGTTTTACACGCAGACTGTGTCCAGTCCTACCTAAAGGTTAAATTTACAAAGCAGAATATAGGTGCAGACCTAATTACCATAAGCGCCCATAAGGTAAACGGCGCAAAGGGTACAGGCGCGCTTGTTGTCAGCCCGGAGATTATTAAGACAAAAAAGCTTGTGCCAATGCTTTTGGGCGGAGGACAGGAGGAGGGCTTCAGATCCGGCACGGAAAACGTTTACGGCATTTGCGCCTTTGGCGAGGCTGTAAGGGAGCATATGGAGCGCCTTGATTCAGAGCTTGAAAAAATGAGAGATATACAGGGCTACATAATATCAAGCCTTGAAAAGATTGATGGCATAAAATTAAATCTGCCGAAAAAGAGCGCACCGCATATTGTAAACATATCAACAAGCGGCGTGCGTAGCGAGATTATGCTACACTATCTTTCAAGAGAGGGCATTTTTGTGTCCAGCGGCAGTGCCTGCTCATCACATTCCAAAAAGGGTCTTAGCCCTGCGCTCGTTGCCTTTGGCTTAAAGCCAAACGAAATAGATAGCGCAATAAGAATATCAATTAGTCCCGAAACAAAAAAAGAGGACATCGACAAATTAGCAAATAGCCTAAGCGGAGCGCTTTCTCGCTTGGCAAGGAGGTAAAGTAAAAAATGAATTTTGAAATCTTGCTTGATGGAATAAAGGAATTATTCTCAGGCGATAACTGGAAAATGATGGTTATGTGGATTATAGGCGGCGTTCTTATTTTCCTTGCTATCAAAAAGGAAATGGAGCCAACCCTCCTTTTGCCAATGGGCTTTGGCGCAATACTTGTAAATCTGCCGGACTCAGGCGCCGCAGATGTAATTGATGCCCTATTTGACATAGGCATTAATTATCACGAGCTTTTCCCACTGATACTCTTTATCGGTATTGGCGCAATGATTGACTTTGAGCCGCTTTTGACAAATCCAAAGCTTATGCTCTTTGGCGCAGCTGCCCAATTCGGTATTTTCTTTACCCTTTGCGTGGCATCTCTCTTTGGCTTTGAGCTAAAGGATGCTGCCTCAATAGCAATTATCGGTGCAGCAGACGGCCCAACAGCAATTTTCGTTGCAAATACACTTAACTCCAACTATATGGCTGCAATTATGGTTGCCGCATACTCGTATATGGCGCTTGTGCCTGTTGTTCAGCCGCCAATTATTAAGCTTTGCACAACAAAGAAGGAAAGACAAATTAAGATGGAATACACCGGCAAAAAGGTATCCAAGCTTACAAAGATTCTTTTCCCAATCATCGTTACAGTAATTGTTGGTCTTGTAGCCCCTGATGCAGTTGCCCTTATCGGCTTCCTTATGTTTGGTAACCTTATTCGTGAGTGCGGCGTTCTCAACTCCCTTTCCGAAACTGCGCAAAAGGTGCTTGCAAACCTAATTACAATCTTCCTTGGCATTACAATCGCATCTCAAATGACAGCAAACGAGTTTTTGAAAGTAGAAACACTTGTTATTATCGCTCTTGGCCTTGTTGCCTTCGTATTTGATACCTTTGCAGGAGTTATGCTTGCTAAGTTTATGAACCTGTTTAGCAAAAAGAAGATTAACCCAATGATAGGTGCGGCAGGAATTTCAGCATTCCCAATGTCAGCTCGTGTTGTACACAAGCTTGGACTTGAGGAGGACAACACAAACTTCCTTCTTATGCACTCAATCGGCGTAAACGTATCCGGACAGATTGCCTCTGTTATCGCAGGCGGCTTGCTTCTTTCCGTTGTTCAATCAATACTATAAGGGGGTAAAGAGAAATGAAAAAGAAGATTTTATTAGTTTTGTCATTAGTTCTTGCCCTTGTATCGGTATTTTCCCTGGTTGCATACGCATCAGAGCCTCAATGCACCCACGTTGATGCAAATGATGATAATACCTGTGACCTTTGTGGGGAAATTATCCAAGCAAAGCAAATGGAGTTTAAGTTTGACCCAGGCTCCTTGGGACAAACCGTGCCAATCCTTTGCACAGGCATGCTTGGTATCTTTATCGTAACCACAATAATTATCGCTATTGTGATTTTGCTAAACACAATCCTGGAAATTGTGGACAAGAAAAGAAAAAACAAGGAATAAATAAAAAAACCAACGGGCAACCGTTGGTTTTTTGTTTATCTGTATTTTTCAAGCTGGGAAAGAGTAGGCACAGAGCATTGCGCCCCACGGCTTGTGCAAGCAACGGATGCAGCAAGGGAGCCAAATGCCATTGCTTTTTCAAGGGTCTGCCCTTGGGAAAGTCCCACACAAAGCCCACCGGAGGCTGTATCTCCTGCCGCAGTTGTGTCCACAACCTTAACATCGATACAGGGGTAAATTTTCTCTCCCTCTTTTGTGGCAATTTCGTAGCCCTTGCCGCCTAAGGTTGTTATAACCGTGCTAATGCCTTGGCTAAACAAGGACGCCTTGCCACCTAAAATTTCAAGCTCCGTTTCGTTTGGAGTTATAACATCAACGTAGCTAAGATATTTGATAATATCACGGTTGGCAGGCGCAGGGTTTAATACCACAAAAAGCCCCTTTTCCTTGGCTTTTTTAAGACCATAGCCAATTATGTCAATAGGGTTTTCCAGCTGGGTCAAATATATATCTCCTGCCTGAAAATGCTCAAGGGCGCTATCTATATCCCTTTTGGTTAAATAGCCGTTTGCACCGCTGTCAATAATGATGCGATTTTCCCCCTCGGTAACTACAATTACAGCCACGCCTGTGGGCGTTTTATCAATTTTTCTTATAAAATCGGTGTTAACTCCCGCACTTTTCAGATTGGCAATTTGCATTGAACCGAAGTCGTCATTTCCAACGCATCCGCACATATAAGCATCTCCGCCAAGCCTGCCACAGGCAAAGGCTTGGTTTGCACCCTTGCCGCCGCAGTTGGTCATAAAGTCGCTGCCCATAAGGGTTTCGCCGCCCACGGGCATATACGGTGCGTTTATTACAAGGTCGGTATTAAGGCTACCAACAATCAAAATTTTTTTCATTCCTTACTCCACAAGATATTTTCTTAAATCGTTTTCATCAAGGTAATCGTTTGCATATCCTATCCACATTCTGTCGTCGTCGTTCAAGGTTGGCAGGGTGGAATACAGCTCTATTGATTTTTGGAAGGCAAGGGCTGCCTCCTTCATTCTTGAAAGCTTTTTTAGGTAGATTGTGCCAATATCGTATTGCCAGCCGGCCTTTGAGCGCTGGGATCTACCGCTGTCAGGCTCGCACAGCCTTTCCTTGCCCCAAATTTGCTTTTCGTAAAACTCATACGCCAAAATATCAAGCCCAAGGCTCATATAATGGTCGGCAACTCTGCCTGCGGCAAGGGAATAGAAGTAAAGCGTATTTCTTTCATCTATCTTAAGGCGCTTTCTGTAGTGGCAAAAGGCTTCAAGATAATACCACTCCGGGCTTTCGTCGGTTTTGTCCCTCAGAAAATCTCCATAGTCGTAGTAGCAGGAGGCAAGCTCGTTAGAAAAGCCATCCGGATTTTTCTCGGCAAGCGCTGACACGATGGAAATTGATTCCTGTAAAAGACTGCGTAGCCTTTCAATCTCTAATTCATCCTGCGCGCTTTCCTTTACCGCCGCCACATAAGTACGTAGAGAAAACGCATACTTTGATTTGTTTCTGTCGCTAATATCGGGGTCGTTTACAAATGGCTTTATTACCTCATAGGACCTTTTTCTTACATCAGCCCTTTGCTCACTTGGAATAAAAATACTGTGCTGTCTAAGGGCGTCGCAAAGCACGGAGGCGTATTTTTTCTGATCCTTTGCGTATAATCGCTCCAGCACGCCAACGGTGCGCTTGCTGTATTCCGTGGAAAGCTTCTTTTCAAAGGCAACGCCGTATGAAACTGCGAGGGAAAGAGTTATATCTGCGCAAAGGCTCAAATGCTCATCGGTTTCCTCAATCATACAAAGGCTTTCAATGATTTTAAGTGCCTTTAGGGAATGTTCAAGCGCCTCATCCTTAGAAATGATAAAGGATGACGCCTGACCAAACTTATAGTAAAACTTTGCCTTTAGCTCCCAGCTTTGGCTCTTGTCAAAGGCATCCTTAGCACCTAACAAAAGCTCATATGCTTCCTTATATTTCTTTTGCTCACCGAGAAAGCCGGCATATGTAATGACAATGTCCAAGTCAAGATTATATTTGATTGAAAGGTCGCTGGCGGTTTTGAAAAGCTCTGTAACCTCGTCAACGGTTGTTTTGTCAACGCCTGTCATCTCAAGGATTTTTATTCTTTGCTTAATTTCGCTAACGTTAGTAGAAAGACCTGCCCTTGCGTTTTCCAAAAGGGAAGTGCCAAGGCTAAACATTTGCTCGTTTCGCTTAACATCGGAAAAAATCTCGTCCTTGTCTAAAACCGCAAGTGCCTCTTTATATTTTCCCGCCTCAATTAAGCGATAGCCGATAATCTGCCTGTCGGAAAGACCGCCACGCTCTGTTACTGTGTAAATGTTTTCAAGCTGCTTTACAATTTCCTTTTCAAGGGTGTCAATTTCCTTTTCAAGCTCTGCCTTTTCCTTTGCAATTTGGCTGTACTTTACAAACAGGTCAATGTCGTCGCTGTTTTCAAGATACTCCATCTTAAGGGTAAGATATTCGCGTGTAATTTCCTCAAGCCTTTTCTTCTTTTGACAAAGACCGTCATTACCGGAAAAGGCGGGGACGTGGCTGTAATTTGCAATGCTTTCGTTGCCGACAAGCACTTTTCCGCCCTTAAATTCAACAAGACTGTTGTCAAGCCCCATTGTCTTAATTTGCATAATAAGCCATAGCTTTAGGGAGTCGCTGTTTACATAGGTCTTGTAATAATGCTTAAGCTCCCTGTCAAGCTTGTCAGCAAAGAATCTTACGCTGTCAAGCACCTGCCCTGCGTCATCAACGCACTTGAACACGGTAAGGATTTTCGGGCGCAGCTCTGCCTTGAAGCTGTTATAAGCAATATTAAACTCATGCTCGGTGTACTGACCCACCTTTTTGAAAAAGATGAAAACAGAAAGCTCGCTATCCAAAATTTCCTTGTCGTATTTGCTTTGCTTACCATCTGCCTCTATTGCGTCGTCATAGTCCTCGCACATAATAAGCTGAAAATATATGCCGTTATCAAGATAAAGGTCGTTTAGCTGACGGAAAAAGTTTCCGATTTCGCGTCTGTCGTCCTTTAGCTCCTCAATTGAAGAGCCTATAAAGATTTTAACCTTTTTCATAGGGAATGCTCCTTACAATGTAATCATATTTTAAGTATATATCATTTTTAGCCTTTGTTCAAGTGTCTACTTGACAAATACTATTAAAAATAGTATAATCCTTGTCGGAATTTGTAAAAAGGGGAGGATAGCACTATGGAAAACGGCGAAAAAAGAAAGCTTGGCATAAGAGATATTGTTGGCATAGTAATTCGGTTTTTCAGAAAAAATCTAGTTATGCTAATTGCCTTTGTGGTGGCTCTTGTTACCTGCTTTATTGTCCCACCGGACGAAAAATACCTTGGGTATTTTGACCTGAAAACTCTAAGCTGTCTTTTCTTGGTGCTTGCCGTTGTTTGCGCCCTTAGAAATATAAGGTTTTTCTATATTTTGGCAAAAAAGATTGTGTCAATCTTCAAAAACACAAGGGCATCGGTTTTGGCACTTGTTTACATAACCTTTATTGGCTCAATGCTTATTGCCAACGATATGGCGCTTCTTACATTTTTGCCCCTTAGCTACTATGTGCTTTACGAAACAAAAAAGCAAAAATATATGGCGTTTACCTTTATTATGCAAAACATCGCTGCCAACCTTGGTGGTATGCTAACTCCCTTTGGCAACCCACAAAACCTGTATATTTATTCCACATTCAAGGTAAACACCTGGGAGTTTATGCTTATTATGCTCCCACCCTTTATTTTGTCGGTTGCGCTGATAACCGTGTGCTGTCTTGTTTTTGTTAAAAAGGAGGAAATCTCTGTTGATAATGAGGAGGTTAAGCTCCCACCGGTGAGGGCAAGCATATATCTTGTGCTTTTTGTCCTTTCAATTGCCGTTGTCTTTGGCGTGCCATACTGGATAGGGCTTATCATTATCCCCGTGGCTCTTTTGATTATGGACAGAAAAGCCCTTTTGGCAGTAGATTACCCCCTGCTTCTTACCTTTGTGTTTTTCTTTATCTTTGCCGGCAATATGGCAAGGATAGAGGCAGTAAGCTCCTTCTTTGCGTCCCTTCTTGAGTGGAATACAATGGTGGTAAGCGCCCTTTCCTGTCAGGTGATATCAAACGTGCCCTCGGCTATCTTGCTTAGCCAATTTACCACCGACTACCGTAGCCTGCTGCTGGGCGTTAATATAGGTGGCGTCGGTACGCTTATTTCATCCCTTGCCAGCCTGATTACATTAAGAGAGTATACATCTCTTGACCCCAAGGGCACAACAAAATATGTGCTTAAGTTTTCAGCCTTTAACTTTGCATTTTTGTTTATACTAATAGGCTTTATGCTACTAATAAACCATATTTGGTATTGAAAAAGTGACAGCTTTGTGTTAAACTAAATAGGATATAAAACCCTTCGGAGTAGATTATGAATAAAAGAGATAAAAAACAGCTAAAGGAAAACCTTTCAAAGCTCTCTAAAAACGAGCTTCAAGCGCAGGTTAAGGCTGCAAAGGGCGAGATTAAAAAAGAGGGCATAGGCTTGATGGTCCTTTTTGGCATACTTGCGCTTTTGCCAATAGGCGTGTATATTGCACTACCCAAAATCCCCGGCATTTTCACAGAGGAAAATCCAATGCCTGCCTTTGTAAAGTATATTTGCATCGGCGCTTGTGCATTTTTCGTATTGCTTTTACTTATACAGCTTTTCCGTATGATTGCAAGGCTAAAGGAAATTGATAGCTGGCTTAAAATCGGTGGCATAGAAAAGGACTTTTCTAATGTGCCAAAAACAAGAAAGCCGACAGCGCCACAGGTGCAAAGAAAGCAGGAGGCTCAGGTTGCCCCAGCCAAGGACCAAAGACCCGTCAAGGAGCAGCTTGCCGAGCTTAAGGAAATGCTTGATAGCGGCCTTATTAACGAAAGCGACTTTGAGGCAAAGAAAAAACAAATCCTCGGAATATAAAAACAAAAATGCGACCCTGTGTCGCATTTTTATTTTCTCTCAAAAAATTTGTAAATCTTCAAAAAACCATCAGCCCATTATCAAAGTCTTGGTTTAATATGTTAATAGGGGAGCTCTACCTCTTTTAATCTAAACAGGGTTGACAAAATTTCCAAAAAATGGTAAAATTAGAATGAAGAACGAAACACGGAGGTACGGTCCAATGGCAAGGTAAGCATTATCAAAGGAAAGTAATAACAACATAAAAAAGGAGAATATTATGAACACAGCTATACATAAGTCGTTAAAGCTATTTGCCTTTGTTATGTCCTTTCTTGTTTTGATAGTGTCCCTGCCGATGTATGCCTTTGCCGGCTTGGTAGATACAAGCAGCAGCGAGGCAGATGCTATCGAGACAGAGCAAGGCAAAAGCGAGGTGCTTGTCATCTGCGAGGAAGAAGACCTGCGAGAGGAAAACGTAAAGCACTTTAAGCTATCCGACGGGACAAGCAAGGCAGTTATATATACACAGCCTGTGCATTACAGGGATGGCGAGGGCAAGCTTGTAGATATAGATAATGCCCTGACCCTTAACGGAAATGAGTATTCAGCAAAGAATAAGCTTGAAATTAAGCTTGCAAACAAGTCAGGCTCAAGCGGACTTATCTCCATAAAGGATGGAGAATACAAAATAGACTTTACACCGAAAAATGCCGATAAGGTCAGTGTAGAGATAGAAAACCCACAAAAGACAAACAGCCGTAAATTTGACGATATAAAGGCGCTTACTAACCTTGTTTCAAAAGCGACCTATAAGGGAATATATGACGGCATAGACCTTGAATACATATTAGCTGGCAACAATGTAAAGGAAAACATAATAGTAAACAAGGCGCAAGATAGCTATACATATAGCTTTGAAATAAAGCTAAATAAGCTTGTGGCAGAGCTAAAGGACGGCGCAGTTATCCTTTCCGACTATGACAGCGGGGAGCAGGTATACAAAATCCCGGCACCATATATGCTTGACGCAAACGGCGCATATAGTGAGGCAGTAGAGTACACTCTGACACAAGAGAGCAAGTGGAAATACACCCTTACA
>JAFVTH010000008.1 GCA_017503285.1 Clostridia bacterium
GCAGTTATCCTTTCCGACTATGACAGCGGGGAGCAGGTATACAAAATCCCGGCACCATATATGCTTGACGCAAACGGCGCATATAGTGAGGCAGTAGAGTACACTCTGACACAAGAGAGCAAGTGGAAATACACCCTTACAGTAACAGCCGACCCCAACTGGATAAACGCCGAGGACAGAGATTTCCCTGTTACCATTGACCCAACAATGAATTTTGTAAATAACTCCATAAGCTGTGGTTCACAAATTGTAGGTGAAAATTTGGGAGTTAGCACGGAGAAAATGGCGTATGTAAGGGCAAAAACTCTTCCATCACTGCCTAATGACGCATATATTACAGAAGCAACATTGACTCTTAAGCATTTGAGTGGACAAGCGGGGTACGTAGGAGCGTATTTGAAAACATCTGCTCATTTATATGAGACAGCTAGTTCCCCGGTAGACTATAATTACATTGTGGCAAACGAGGACGGTGTATATGGAATCAACGGCTGGTATAGCTGGAACATCGTCGACTTAGCACGAGCATGGTATAACGGAACAGCTAACAATGGTGTTGCACTCAAGCTGATAGAGGGAGAAGAAAATATCATTTTCTCAATTGAAAGTAAGCCGCTTATAACCATTTCATATCGTGATATGAAGGGCATAGAGTCATATTGGTCATATCTTACGCAAAACGTAGGCATGGCAGGAAATGGCGCGGTTAATCTCGCCACGGGAAATCTGACCTTTGAAATAGGCACTCTTACCACGACGGAGAAAATTTTCGGATTTACTCCAACTATGATATACAATTCGTCATTAGCGGGCGAGCCTTATCAATACGGAAGCACGCAAAACGGCTATTGGTATTCGTACGTTGCTAACGGCTTCAAGCTTAATATGAATGAGACGCTGATAAAAAAGGCGTACACAATTGAAAGCGGAGAAAGCTCGTATTATTACGTCTGGGCAGATTCTGACGGAACGGAGCATTATTTCGTCGGGTCCGATGCAGAGAATACATATTACGACGAGGACGGATTGCAGTTAAAGCTAATCGTTGATTTGACAGACGAAAACGAAAAGCCGTACTGTAAAATAGTTGACAGCGCTCATAATGAAAGAATTTTCTATGTTTTAGGCGGCGCGCCTGCATCAGAGGGAGCAGCCGTTTATCACCTTACACAGTTAAAGGATAAAAGCGGAAATATTCTTAAATTTATGTTTGACGGCGCACACAAGCCGAACGATATAAAATTTACGCCCAGCCAAACGGTTCAAACAACTCAATTGTTGGGACCGTTGTATAATTCAAGCAAAAAAGTAACTCTGATTTGGTGTAACGAAACGAAAGAGGGCGTTCTGTTTCGTCATTCGGACACGCCAACGGGCGAAATTAAGCCGAGCAGCGGAGTTTATCTAAGACAGGCTCTTTGGATAAAGTGCGATTCAAGTGTTTCTTGGTCAACCGTAATAAACAGCTTTTTACCAAACGCGGACACAGAATACGAGGGCATTGACGTTTTGGCGAAGGTAAATTACGACTACGACGAGGATGGCAGGCTAATGTATGCTTTTGACACAAAAACAGGCTACGAAATTGGTTATCGTTATACAAACGGCAAGGTAACACAGATTATAGAGTATGGTTATAACGAGGACGGCGCAGTAGAAGGACAAAAATTGGGCATAAGCTATTATTCCGGCTATACAGAGGTAAGAGCATCCGGCACGGACGATGTTTATGGAAACGATGACGATATAATTGGTGTTTATGCCTTTGACAATAGTGGCAGAGTTGTTTCAACCTATACCACAAATGTGGAAAGAACTCAAATATACGGTGCATCAAGCGGAGCCTACGTAAATGACAACGAAAAGGCAAAGAATAGTATTAAGGAAGCTGCCGCTATAAGCAATCAAAATGTCAATTATATATTTAACGGTAATTTTGAGAATAGCGACAGCTCGGCAATTGCTTGGAGCTTGTCAAATGCTACATTTTATAACATTCTAAATCAGCCTGCATGGAACGACGGAAGAGTGTATTTACAATCAACCGGTGAAGAAAATGCAAGCCTAACACAAGCTGTCTTGTTAGAGCCGGGACAATATACGATACAGCTTGATATAAGCGCAAGTAATCTTTCTAATACAAGAGTGTACATAAAGGTAAACTACGATCAAATTGTGCTTGAAGAAGAGGTATCATTAAATAATTATTCTGCTTCCGGTGGAAACAATTTTGCTTCCTTCTGCTTTGAGGTTGAGGGAGAAACACAAAAGCAGGTAACCGTAGGCGTTTATAGCGAAGCAACAAACGGCACACCTTCTGGCATGGTTTTTGTTGACAATATTATGCTATCAAAAGGCACGGGAACGGTTCCGTTTAACCACGTTAATTTTGGTGGAATTGATTATGTCTACGGGGAAACGGATTATGACACAGGTCGTTGGGTAACAGCAAGCGAGGGTTGTTATCAATCGCAAGATACGACGGAAAGTGGTCAAGCCTTTGGAAAGACAATAAAAATAACGGGCGATATTTCAAAAGAAAAATATGTTCGTCAAATTGTATACAAAGCATCAGAGACTGCGACAAACAAATACGAAAATTCCAAATATGGAACCGACGGAATAGCTGGCATAACAAGTGACGAATATCTATTTACATTGTCAAGCTTTGGCAAAGCCTCTCAATTAACAATGAGAGGAAATAAAAGTGTTTTTTCGGCTTACTTGGAAATAGAATATAAGTTTATTAATGACGAAGGAGCAGAAGAAAGCGAAAATAAGCGAGTTGAAGCTGTCTTTAACCAAGCGTGCAACGACTGGCAATTTGCATCAACAACCCTTATTCTGCCCAAGTATAGCTTTGTGGAAGAGATAGTTGTAGGCGTTGAGTATTCACACAATATAGGCGAGGTGTATTTTGATAATCTTGTACTTAATTGCAATGAAGTCAAGCAAGCCAAAATAGACATAAAGGAATATTATGATGATGGCAAGCTAAAGGCAGAGCAATCAAACGGAATTGTTAAATTTTATGGTTATCAATCCGGAAATTTGGTAGATGTTATAACCAATAACACCAGAACCTGTTATGGATATGATGGACAAAACAGAATAGTTACTCAAATAGAATATACCCACAAATCTGTTCCAAGTCCGTACGCTGACTATCTAAATGTGAAGCAAGCTGTTGAACAGACACAGGTAGAAAAATCAACGGTGGTATATACATATACAACCTATGGACAGATTGCAGGCATATTTGTAAGCGACAGTGCTGGTCAACAGTCCTCTGTTACGTATACCTATGAGGAAGGAATAACAAGTAAAATTTTTGGAGCAATGAAAACCCAAAACTCTTCAATTAGTGGTACCAGCACATATATATACAATGAAAAAACAGGTCAGCTTGTTGTAAGCGCTGATCCCGACAACCATGGAAACCTATATACCTATGACAATCTCGGGAACATTGTATCGATTGAGCCAATAACGTATTCACCGACAATAGCGCCATATTTAAGCTCAAATTATGTAGATTTGGAATATAACGAATTTAACAGAGTGTCTAAAATAATAGTAACAGACAACCAAAACGGCAAGAAAACAGAGTATTCCATTCTTTATGATGAATATGGTAATCAAATAGGCTTTTCAATTGGAAGCACCACAATCGTTGAAAGAGAGTATGCAGAAAATAATGGTAAGCTAAAAACGGTTGAGTATTCAAACGGAACAACCTATGCCTATTCGTATGATGAGCTGGAGCGTGTTTCAAAAATCACCGTAACCAGCGGGGATGAGTCCTACGATTATAAATACGAATACGATTCATCAGGAAATATAAGCAAGCTAATAGATGGCAGGAATCAAACTTCAACTCTATTTAAGTACGATATTCGTGGAAGGCTGATTAAAACCATCGAAAGCAATAGCTCAACAGATTCAATAAAAGGCTCTGCTACATATTTTTATGACGAGCTTGACAGGCTGAGCACTGCAAGATATTATGATGGCTTGCAGGACAGCGCATATTATTACACCTATAACCAAGAAACTGGTGATTTGGAAGGCACAAGCATTTATGTTGGCAACTTTGAGATATACAATACTACATATGTATATGATGGGTTTGACAGAATTATAAACAAAGATATTTATATGAGTAATAACGAGGATGCAAAAAATTCTGTAACCTATGAATATTTGGTTATAGATGGTATAACCTCAGACCTTGTGTCCGAGTATAATTCGTGGGTAACAACTAATGGTACAGATTGGTCAATACATACCTTTAAGTACACGTATGACAGTAATTATAAAAATATAATAGAGGTAAGGGACAAAGACAATAACCTTCTTAACAAGTATACCTATGATAATTTCGACAGATTAATTAAGGATGAAAATTATATCGTAAATTACACATTCGAGTATACTTATGATTCAAACGGAAATATGCTTTCTGAGAAGATTACAAGGCATGCAGATAATTGGCAAAATACATATTCATACGAGTATAATAACAGCCAATGGTCAGACCAAATGACAAAATATATGGGAGGAGCCATTGAGTACGATTCCTTTGGCAATCCAACCCTCTATTATAACGACATGCAATTTACTTGGGGAAATGTAAATGAATTATCGGCTGTAATATATGGTAATGATACATATTCGTACACTTACAATTCCAACGGAGTAAGAACCAGCAAAACAGTAAACGGAGTTGTTCATAACTACACCTTAGAGGGAACAAAAATAATTTCCGAAACATATGGAAACGTGGTTATCGTATATCTATATGATGAAGCAAATTCGCCAATAGGTATGGCATATAGGGAAGGAAATGAAAATTTTGAGTATTACCTCTTTGCAAAAAACCTTCAAGGTGATATAATAGCTATATACGATTATAACGGATATAAGGTAGGCGAGTATAAATACGATTCGTGGGGACATATATATAGCTACAGCGGAGAAATGGCATTTATAAATCCGTTCCGTTATCGTGGCTATTATCAAGATGAGGAGACGGGCTTCTACTATCTCAATAGCCGTTACTATGACCCACAGACTAAACGCTTTATAAATGCCGACGACCCATCATACCTTGGTGCAAATGGCGATTTGCAATCCTGCAACCTCTATTCTTATTGCAGCAATAATCCGGTGATGTATGCTGACCCGAATGGAAATCTAGCGGTTTCAACAGTTGTAGTAGGATTGATAATAGGAGCCATAGCTGGAGCAGTTATTGGTGGAATTGTTGCGTATAATATTGCTGAAGAAAATGGCGCAACAGGAAATGAACTGTTTGGTTGGACTATGCTGGGCATTGTTGGTGGCGGAGCTGTTGGTGCGGCACTGGGCGCCGGAGCCGGAGCAATAGTATCTAAAATCACGGGCGTTGTTGGATTTTCAGTTACCAAATATACAATCTTGCCAATTAAAAGCGTTACTGTCCTGGGTAAAATGCCCGGATATACTAAAATTGCGGCGAGTGTTGGCGCGGGTTATTATTATATATCCAAAGAGTTAGTAATGAAAATTGGCGACTATAATCAATATTTGCATAATATGACATATCTTAAAGATGCTAATATGTTGGGAACCAGGTTTGTTATATATGCTACCGAAGTTGTGAAAAACAGTAGCGGATTGTGGAAGGAAATACAATTCTTAATAGAAAACAACATTCCGTGGATTAGTTATTGAAAGGTGGTTAATATCGGTATGACAGCAAAAAAAGCAGAACGTCTTTGCCGGCAAAAATTGGAGGAATTATTAAATCAGTATGGCGCAGAGTTAGTAGAATTTATATATTTACATAAGTGCTTTGGAAATGCGGAAGTAAGATTCATATACAAAGGAACAGAACAGTGGTTTGGCATTGATCGGTGGGACTTGTGGTATAATCACAAACGAGTTTGGATGAGTTCTTGCTTCGATAAAAACGATAAAAAGAGAGATACCTTTGCCGTGTTACTCAATCTGATAAAGGAATTTTTCGAAACTGGAGATGTTAAAAAAAAGTACAAGTATGATTGGGAATAAACCACAGTGGGGGGGGACAGACTCCTGTCCCTCACTTTGTGGAGACAGGGGACGGTGGTCGGAGACAGACGAGACAGGGGACGGTGGTCTGTCTTGTTCACATCGGGAAAATATGGTGACGGAGATACAACGGGGCTTGTTTCACAGGAATGGCTTATGAAAAATGGAACCACCATTGACGTAAAGGAATATTCCTATGACGACAGGGGCAATATAGTGTCCGTTGTCGCTGGCGGTAAAACAACTACATATGTGTATGATTCCTTGGGTCAGCTTGTAAGGGAAAATAACAGAGAGCTTAATAAAACTCTTACCTATAGCTACGATAGTAATGGAAACCTTTTGTGTGTAAATACCTATGCCTACACAGTGGAAGCCCTTGGAGAGGTGCTTAGTACAGATACCTATACATATTCCACAGGAGACTGGAAGGACCAGCTTGTGTCCTTTAATGGTCAAGAAATAGAATATGATGCGCTTGGTAATCCAACTACATATCTTGGCGCAACATTGACATGGGAAAGCCTAAGAGAGCTTGCCTCTTATGTTGACAGCAATTATACCATAAGCTATGAATATGATATAAACGGAATAAGGTCAAGTAAGACAGTAAACGGTGTAAAGCATACCTATACCACAGAGGGCACAATGATACTCTTTGAGGAATACGGCAGTATACTGTTAGCCTATTTCTATGACGAAGCAGGCATGCCTGTCGGCTTTGCATACAGAGATAGCCAAGAAGCAAGCATTAGTCTTGAGCCATGGGAGCAATTTACCTATTATCTCTTTGAAAAGAATTTGCAGGGAGACATAACCGCAATATATGATTCAAGTGGAGAAAAGGTAGCTTCATATGTATACGACGCTTGGGGAAATCATACAGTAACCAATCACACAAACGATAACATTGGTAACATTAACCCCTTCCGTTACCGCGGCTATTACTACGATAGTGAGACGGGACTATACTACCTCAACAGCCGTTATTACGACCCACAAACAAGACGCTTCATTAATGCAGACGATATTTCATACCTCGGTGCAAATGGCGATTTGCAAGCATATAACTTATATGCCTATTGTTCAAATAATCCTGTAATGGGATATGACCCGATGGGAACGTGGGATTGGCGTACTTTTGTAGATGTGTTGATAAACGTTGGAGCGACGATTGTATCAGCAGTTGTTGGTACTGTTGCTACAACTATTGGTGGAGTTGAGGCGGGGGTCGTTGCCGCTACAGCTACTCATGGTGCAATTAATAATGCAGCAAATGCCATTTACTACAATAATTTTGCAATAGATGAAAATGTAGTTGTTAAAGAACCTAAATCTAGCAAAGAACAATCCTTTTATGTAACCGGCGAAGAAGGAAGTTATGGCTACAGATATATTAATAGGTTTGATAGGTTAGATTATACGAAGTCTGTTGTAAAATCTGATACATATGATGCTAATACATGGAGATATTATAGCGAATACAATGCGCATATGTATGTTTGGGGTATTTCGTATTGGGCAAAAGGCAGCAATATTCCGGTGGCATGTCAAGCGGCAGAAAGTACATTTAATGCGAGTGTTTTAAATGATGCATGGGATCCCAACATAGGAACCTCGGCTTTGACTGTCATAACTGGAATATTAGGATGGTAGGTGATGATATGAAGAAAATAATTACATTTATGTTAATAATATCTATCGTCTTGCTATCGTTTTCATCTTGCTTTGCTTATGAATTGCGTGGAATAGAAGAATACCGAAAAGAAAACAGTTCTGTTGGAATATCTGATTTCTTAATACCATCATACGAATTTTTGTCAGATTTCGATTATTTAGAGGGCGATTACTATTATGTATATTCAGGAAACAAATACTATCAAGAAAGTGAACTAATGTATTTGATTTATAATGATGAAACATACAATCTCGCAAAAAATTGCGTTTTGAATGGTGTAAATATAAATCAAAAAGTGTCGTTTGCTTGCGGTGACTATGTGTTTTATGAGAATTTACACAAAAGAAGTTCATTCCCCTATCATTTCAACATGGTCTCGATTAATGACGAATCAAATACAATAGTTTTCATGGGATTTTATATTAACAAACCGGCTGTGGACAACTCGGAGGAAAAAAATTATTTGGCATCTGAGGATTTTGAAGCTTTTTTGAAAAGGTATTATTCTTTTTATAACTTTGACTAATGAAATAACAACGACAAGACAAGGGCTTGTCCCTTGTCTCCCCACCCTTCGGGTTCTTAAAGGCTTTGCGCCTTACCCTATCAAAAGGGCAGATGGCTAAGCGGCTAAACAGAAAAACAAAACAAAAAATGCGACCCTGTGTCGCATTTTTTTGCTTTATATTGTTTCTTCTTCCGAAAGTACAGCCATTATATTTTGGTTAGCTCGCCGCGGAGATTTTCTTCCATTAATGCTTTGATTTCTTCCTTCGAGTAGCCCTTGCTGAACAGGTAGTAAAGCTTTGCAACGCAAGCCTCGGTGGTCATATCGTAGCCACTTACAGCGCCTGCGCTTTTAAGAGGGGAGCTTGTTGCATATGTGCCAAGGGAAACAGTACCCTGTGGGCATTGAGAGCAAACTGTGATAACAGAGCCTGCCTTGAAGGCTCTTTCGATAATAGGCAAAAGTGCATTGCCCTCGCCGGGGATATTTCCTGCACCAAAGGTTTCAAGCACAATGCCACGCAGCTTTTCGGTCATAAGCTTGTCAAAAATAGGGAAGCGTATGCCGGGAAAAACCTTCAAAACGCCGATTGGCACATCTAAAAGATGACAAAGGGTCAGCTTTTCGCTGGCAGGTGCCGGTGCAGGCGGAACAGGCAAGTATCTTATGCTAATGCCTGCCTCGCAAAGGCGTGGACAGTTTGGAGAGTCAAATGCCAAAAGACCGTCGGCTGACATCTTTGTGGCACGGTTGCCACGGAGGAGTCTACCACCGAAATATAGACACACCTCGCCAAATTTTCCGTCTTGAGCTATCAAAAGAGAGGTAACAAGGTTATCTCGTCCGTCGCTCCTTACCTCGCAAAGGGGAATTTGAGAGCCTGTCAAAATAACGGGCTTGTTTAGGTTTTCAAGCATAAAGGAAAGGGCAGAGGCGGTATAAGCCATAGTATCCGTGCCGTGAAGGATAACAAAGCCGTCGTAATCCTCATACCTTGTGGCAATTTCCTCGCCAATTCTGTTCCAATCTCCAACTGCCATATCTGACGAGTCAAGGAGTGGGTCCATTTCAAAAAAGTCAAAATCAGGCATGGCAGGATTTTTAAGGTCCTCAATGGTATCAAGCACGGTTTCAAGATAGCCTGCCTTAGGTAGGTAGCCACTTTCGCCGCGAATCATACCGATTGTGCCGCCTGTGTGTATCAAGCAAATTTTCTTTTTCATAATATACCTCGTTGGGCGCATTTAACATATTTATTTTAGCACATAGTGGGGACTTTGTAAAGTAACAAAAATAAATCTTGACATATAATATAAGTAGTGCTACAATAAAGTAAAATAAAAATCTTCGGGGCAGGGTGCAATTCCCTACCGGTGGTACAGCCCACGAGCCTTTTTGGCTGATTTGGTGAAATTCCAAAGCCGACAGTACAGTCTGGATGAAAGAAGAGTATGCTATATTTATTAGTATCTATGCCCTCGCTTTGTCGAGGGCTTTTCTTTTGTTAACAGAAAGGAGCAAAAATGAAATCAAAAACAGCAAGAAGGGTTGCCACAATAGGAGTTTTCTGCGCCCTTGCATATGTTTTATCGGTGCTAACCGGCGTTGTGCTGCCAATTAAGTTTAATGACTTTTTGGGCTTTGACTTTAAGGACTCAATTATAGTTATGGCAGGCTTTGCCCTAGGTCCTCATGTTACTATAATCATTTCCGTTATAGTTTCCTTTGTGGAAATGATAACCATAAGCTCAACAGGTCCTATCGGTATGATAATGAACATTATCTCCAGCGTAACCTACGCAATTATTCCATCGCTGTTTTATAAGAAGAACAGGCGCTTTTATATGGCAGTTATCGGTCTTGTGGTGGGCACTCTTGCCACGACGGGAGCAATGCTTCTTTGGAACTTCTTAATCACTCCTCACTATCAGCATCTGACACAAGAGCTTGTAAACAGCATGCTTTTGCCTATATTCTTGCCCTTTAACCTAATCAAATATAGCATAAACACAGTTATCGCTATTGTAATTTACAAGCCTGTGGTAAGGGCGCTGCGCAAGGTCTTGCTTTTAGACCAAAAACCAAAAAAACAGGACCCTGTGTCCGAAAATACAGAAAAAAAGGCGGATTAACCGCCTTTTTGTTTATATTTTTGGTAGCTTGATAACTGTATCAATAGGGTCAAGGGTGGCAAAGTGCGGCAGGTGTATGTAAAGGTTATCAACACCGTCGTAGCTTCCCACATTCCAAGGGTCACTCCTTGAAATAAGCGAGCCGTCGTCAAGGCGTATTGGCATACCAACAAGACTGCCTAAGCCCTCAATGGCAACCGTGTCCATATTAATGTCTGTAAAATGGAGATAAATGTGGGTTTTACTTTCAGTAATGCGTCCCCATTCCGGCTTTGGTATGCTGCAAATGCCACAGCCGTAAATGCTCTCGCCGTTTTTGTCCATCCACTTGCCAACCTCGGTAAGGATTTCCACGCTTTTTTGCGGAATGTTGCCCCTTGCATCAGGACCTACATTCAAAATAAGGTTTCCACCCTTGCTTGTGCATTCCACAAGCTGACGGATAACGTTTTGCGCGCTTTTGTAGTTCGTGTCGCTTGCGCTGTAGCCCCAGTTGTCATTAAGGGTCATACAGGTCTCCCAAGGGATAGGATTTCCATGGTAGTCCTTAACTCCGCCTACAGGAATCATCTGCTCCGGTGAGCCAAAATCCCCTGCGTAATAAACAGGCTCATCAGACTTAATATCTCCGCCGATTCTGTCGTCGATAATAACATCGGGGTTGATCTCGCGTACCATTTTTACAAGCTTGGTTGCCCCCCATTTTTCCCCGGTCATATCGTCGTAATGGAAGTCAAACCATAAAATATCTATCTTGCCATAGTTGGTCATAAGCTCACGCACCTGGTTGTGCAGATACTCAACATATCTTTCAAAATGCTCGCCCTGGTGCTTATATTCCTCGTTACCCCTCATTGGGTGGTGGGCATCTTTGTAGGCAGGGTAGTCCGGGTGGTGCCAGTCAAGCAGAGAATAATAAAGACCAACCATAATCCCCTCAGCACGAAAAGCCTCTACATATTCCTTAACAAGGTCGCGTCCTGCCTTGGTGTTCGTAGCCTTGTAGTCCGTGTATTGGCTGTCGAAAAGGCAAAAGCCGTCGTGGTGCTTTGCAGTAAGCACAGCATATTTCATACCTGCCGCCTTGGCAAGCCTAGCCCATTTTTTGGGGTCGTAGTCCACAGGGTCAAATGCGTCAAAGTACGGCTGATACTCCTCATTTGAAACTCTGTCAACGGAGCGTATCCATTCACTTCTTGAAGCCCTTGCGGGAATAGCATAAATGCCCCAGTGTATAAACATACCAAAGCGCCTGTCCATAAGTGGCTGAACTCTTTTTATTCTTGCAATATCCATACTGTTTATCCCTCTTTTTTTGAAGTATACAAGAGTATGATAGCACAATTAGTCATTAAAAGCAATATAAACAAGTAAAAAGCCTTGCATTTCTGCAAGGCTTTCTTACATGTTTTTTAAGTTATCGGCTTTGTCCGCACTCAAGCACCCTACTATTATCTAGGGTTCTTAATAGCAGCCTGAGCAGCAGCAAGACGAGCAATTGGAACTCTGAATGGTGAGCAGGAAACATAGGAAAGACCGATGTTATGGCAGAACTCAACAGATGTTGGGTCACCACCGTGCTCGCCACAGATACCGATGTGCATTGTTGGACGAACGTCACGGCCCATTTCAACAGCCATGCTCATAAGCTTACCAACGCCGTTTTGGTCGATTCTTGCAAATGGATCGTTCTCGTAGATCTTGCTCTCGTAGTAAGCTGTAAGGAACTTAGCAGCGTCGTCACGAGAGAAGCCGAATGTCATCTGTGTAAGGTCGTTTGTACCGAAGCAGAAGAACTCAGCATCCTTAGCGATTTCATCAGCTGTGAGACAAGCTCTTGGAATTTCCATCATTGTACCAACCTCATACTTAAGGTCAGCGCCTGCGTTAGCAATTTCCTCGTCAGCAACAGCAACAACAATCTTCTTAACGAACATAAATTCCTTGTACTCGCCTACAAGTGGAATCATGATCTCCGGAACGATTGTCCAGTCTGGGTGCTTCTTAGAAACGTTGATAGCAGCACGGATAACAGCTCTTGTCTGCATCTTAGCGATTTCCGGGTAAGTAACTGTTAGACGGCATCCACGGTGACCCATCATTGGGTTGAACTCATGGAGAGAAGAAATGATGTTCTTAATGTCAGCAACAGTCTTGTTTTGTGTTTGAGCAAGAAGCTCAATATCCTTTTCCTCAGTAGGAACAAACTCATGTAGAGGTGGGTCAAGGAAACGAATTGTAACAGGGTTACCCTCAAGAGCCTCGTAAAGCTTCTCAAAGTCGCCTTGCTGCATTGGGAGAAGCTTATCAAGAGCAGCCTCTCTTTCCTCAACAGTGTCAGAGCAGATCATTTCACGGATAGCGGAAATTCTGTCTGGCTCAAAGAACATATGCTCAGTACGGCAAAGACCGATACCCTCAGCACCGAAGGTTCTTGCTTGGATAGCATCTCTTGGTGTATCAGCATTTGTTCTAACCTGAAGCTGTCTATACTCATCAGCCCAAGCCATAATAGTACCGAACTCGCCACCGATAGTAGCAGGAACAGTAGGAATAGCCTCGCCGTAGATATTACCTGTAGAACCGTCAAGGGAGATGTAGTCGCCTTCAACGTATGTTCTGCCGCCGAGTGTGAACTTCTTGTTTTCCTCGTCCATAGCGATTTCGCCACAGCCGGATACACAGCAAGTACCCATACCACGAGCAACAACGGCTGCGTGAGATGTCATACCGCCACGTACTGTAAGGATACCCTGTGCAAAGTGCATACCCTCAATATCCTCTGGAGATGTTTCAAGACGAACAAGAACAACCTTCTCGCCCTTCTTGCCCTCTTCAACAGCGTCCTCAGCAGTAAATACAATCTTACCGCAAGCAGCACCGGGAGAAGCTGGAAGTGCAGAAGCAACCGGCTTAGCAGCCTTAAGTGCCTTAGCATCAAATTGTGGGTGGAGAAGAGCATCAAGCTGCTTAGGATCAAGCATCAAGAGAGCCTCTTCCTTTGTCTTAAGACCTTCGTTTACAAGAGCAACAGCAATCTTGAGCGCTGCAGAAGCAGTTCTCTTACCGTTTCTTGTTTGGAGCATGTAGAGCTTACCGTGTTCAACAGTAAATTCCATGTCCTGCATATCTCTGTAGTGGTTTTCAAGAATACCACAAACCTCAACAAACTGCTTGTAAGCCTCTGGGAACTTTTCCTCCATCATAGCGATTGGCATTGGAGTACGAACACCGGCAACAACGTCCTCGCCCTGTGCGTTTGTAAGGAATTCACCCATAAGCTTCTTTTCACCTGTAGCAGGGTCACGAGTAAATGCAACACCTGTACCACAGTCATCACCCATGTTACCGAATGCCATTGCCTGTACGTTAACAGCAGTACCCCAAGAATATGGGATTTCGTTCTGCATTCTGTAGTAGTTAGCACGTGGGTTATCCCAAGAACGGAATACAGCCTTAACTGCGCCCATGAGCTGCTCCTTAGGATCAGATGGGAAGTCTGTACCGATCTTAGCCTTGTACTCAGCCTTAAACTGGTTAGCAAGCTCCTTAAGGTCGTCAGCTGTAAGCTCAACGTCAAGTGTAACGCCCTTTGCTTCCTTCATCTTATCGATGAGCTCCTCAAAGTACTTCTTACCAACCTCCATAACAACGTCGGAGTACATCTGGATAAATCTTCTGTAGCAGTCCCAAGCCCAACGAGCGTTGCCGGACTTTTCAGCCATAACACTAACAACCTCTTCGTTAAGACCAAGGTTAAGAATTGTATCCATCATACCCGGCATGGAAGCTCTGGCACCGGAACGAACAGAAACGAGAAGTGGGTTTTCAAGGTCACCGAACTTCTTGCCTGTGATAGCCTCCATCTTGTCGATGTATTCCATGATTTGAGCCTGGATTTCATCGTTGATTTGTCTGCCATCCTCGTAGTATTGTGTACAAGCCTCTGTTGAGATTGTGAAGCCCTGTGGAACAGGAAGACCGATGTTGGTCATCTCAGCAAGGTTAGCACCCTTACCACCGAGAATTTCTCTCATGTTTGCGTTACCTTCAGTAAAAAGGTAAACATACTTCTTTGTACTCATTTAAGTACCTCCATAAATAAATTTTACTTATTTAATGATTGTTTGCGTCGCAGGACAAGCCTACTTCACGGCGCACAGACCCATTATAACATATTTTTTTTATTATTGGAATATATTTATTGAATTTTTTTGTAAATTTTTACTTTTCTGCAAAAAAACTCTTCCTTATATATATAATTTAGTAATTTTGCACAAAAAAAGAGGGGCATTACCCCCTCTTTTGGCTTATCTTCTTTTTCCCTTGTGTGTCTTTTTGTGCTGACGGTAGCGCTGGGTATTACCTTGTGGCTTTTTGTGTCTTAGCACAGGCGTCTTTGGGGCAGATTTGTCGCCCTCATTCTTAATCAGCTGAAAGGTAACCTGCCTTAGGCTAATATCCACATCATGCACACGTATCTTGACCTTCATGCCAAGACGATATGAGGCTCTGCCTCTTGATAGCATATGGTTTTCTCTGTCAAAAACAAAGCCGCCGCCAAGGCTTTCAATGGGCACAAGACCCTCGCATAGATTTTCCGTTTTCGCAAAGAAGCCGAAGGAGGTAACGGAGCAGATAACACACTCGTATTCCTCTCCGATTCTGTCGCGCATATATACAGCCTTATATAAATCCTCAATATCCCTTTCTGCGTGGACAGCGCGGATTTCGTTATCCGTTGACATTTGGGCAGATATATCGGCAAGCCTTTCATATTCGGCAATTGTGCTTTCGTTTATATCTCCGTTTAGAAGCGCCTTGATAATTCTGTGAACGGTAAGATCGGGATAGCGCCTTATAGGAGAGGTAAAGTGGCAATAATACTGGGTGTTTAAGCCGAAGTGCGCCTTTTGCACCGAGGAGTATTTTGCCTTCATAAGAGAACGGAGAAGTATGCTTGAAACAATAGGCTTTTGCCCCTTTTTCTCTGCGTCGTCAAGAATTCTTGAAAGCTGAGATGGGGTAATGGTTTTCCTTGCATTAAGTGGGGACACATCAACACCAAGGTTTCTTGCAAAAAGTGCAAAGGCGTCTATTTTTTCACGGTCCGGCTCATCATGCACACGATAAACACAAGGAATAGATGCGTTATATAGATAGGTGGCAACGCCCTCGTTGGCGCATAGCATAAACTGCTCAATAAGCCTTTCGCTTTCCCCACGCTCACGCTTCACAACGTCAACGGGGTGACCCCTTTCGTCAAGAACAATCCTTGCCTCCTCGCTTTCAAGCTCCATAGCTCCCTTTGCCTCGCTTTTCGCCTTGAGAACTCTATAAAGCCTTAGCATAGCTTGAAAATCCTCTATAACGTGTCTGTATTTTGAGAAAAACTCGCTATTTTCCTCGTTTTCGATAACATCGTTAAGCTCGCTGTAAATGCCCTTAACCTTGGAGCGAATAATAGTATTTTTAATTTCCGTTGAAAGTATAGTGCCGCTTTTGTCAAGGGTCATAAAGGCAGAAAGGGCAAGCCTGTCCACCCCCTCGTTAAGAGAGCAGATGCCGTTTGAAAGCTCCTTTGGCAGCATAGGCACAACCTTGTCGGTAAAGTAAACGCTTGTGCCACGCTCCATTGCCTCCTTGTCAAGGTGGGAGCGCTTTCTTACATAGTGGGAAACGTCGGCAATATGAACGCCAAGCACATAGCCGCTTTCTGTTTCCTTGATGGAAATTGCGTCGTCAAGGTCCTTTGCCTCGTAGGAGTCAATTGTGAAAATTGTTTCATCTCTTAAATCAACTCTGCCAAGAGGGGAGATTTTCTCCTGTGAAACGACCTTAGCCTCGGCTAATGTTTCATCTCTGAACTCTGTAACTATACCATTTTCGTGCAGTATACCTCGATAGTTGCCCTCAAGGGAGTCAGCCTTACCAAGAAAGCCGATAATCTCGCCGGTTGCATAGCCGTAGTCACTTTGCGGGTAGGCAACAATCTTGCAAATAACCTTGTCACCGTTTTCTCTTTGACCCAGGGATTTTTCGGGGATGCTGATGCGTAGCCTAATCCTTTCGTTATCAGGCTCAACCTGGCAAATCTTCGCCCTGCCGCTGTGGTAAACAACAAGCGTACCGACAACGGTTTTCAGCCCACGCTCAATTATGGAAATAACCTCTGCCTCGTTACCCTTGCCGTAGTGGCGAGAGGAGGCATCTATTTTTCTTATGGCAACCGTGTCGGAAAATACAGCACCGCCACCAAAATGAGGTGGGATAAAAAACTCGCCATCATCAGTTGTAACAAAGCCAAAGTTACCCTTAGAGGAAGAGGAGAAGGTGCCTGTATAAATACCCATATCACGTGGACTTGATATCTTGCCCTTTTTAGTAAAGGCAAGGAGATAATTTTTTTCAAGCCTGGACACAGCCCGCCAAAAAACACCCTCGTCAAGGTCGCTGTATTCTTCGTGTGTTGCCCTTATTTCCTCAAGCAAAACGTTGGGGAGCAGGGGAGTATAGTCATCAGAGGAAACATATTTAATTATTGTATCTTCAATTTTAGTAAAAGACATATTGTAAATCCTCCTTAATTAGATATGTTAAATAAAAACCGCCTTGGACTATTATTTCCAAAGCGGTATCTTTTATTTTGTTATGCTTGTGGGTCGGCAGAAAGTGTGCCGTTTGCAATGCCACTAAGAACAGAGTTAATCTTACTATCAATAATACTAATCTGCTTAGAAATACTAACAACCAGGTTGTCGTTCATCATCTTATCAAAGTAGAACGGATCATCCGGATAAAGCTGTGCAAGCATAGCGCTATCAAGCACGGATGAAATTGCAAGCTCAAGGTCGGAAAGGTCAGGCTGAACAACATAAGCTGCAATAACGGAAACAACGAAGAGAACGATAGCAACGATAGTCAAGATAAGAAGCACCTTACTCTTTTTGTTTGTGTTGTTTCTGCCAAGATATGTGTCAGATGAGCCACCGGCAATAGCACCGGAAAGACCCTTTTCGGCTTTATTGCTTTGTATAATGATAGCAACAATAAGGAATGCTGCAAAAACTAACAAAATAATACCAAAAACAATGAAAAGTGGAGCCATAGAACTAAGCATATTTGACTTTGTGTTCAAAAGAGCATTGTAGGTATCCTCAGCGTTTTGAAGCGCATTGCCTTCGCTAATAGCCTCGCTCTTAAGACCCTCAAAAGTCTCTTTAAGCTTATTAAGTTCTTCAAGAGTTTTTGTAGTGTCCATTTTTACCTCCATTTAGAATTAAAAATATCATAAGCGAAAGAATTATAACACAAACAAAAATAAAAATCAATAGGAAAATCAAAAAAATTGAAAAAGTTTTATTTTTATTCAAATTCTTTTGCCAAGCTTAGCCAAAACTCCCATAAATTAGGATATTTTTACTTTTTTGTACAGCTTTGACAAAGACCGTAAATAACAGTTCTGCCGGAGCTTATCTGAAAGCCATGCTCACCGAGAATATGAGCCTCCATTTCCTCAAGGAAGTGGCAATCAAGATGGATAAGCGCGCCACAGCCTGTGCATTTCAGATGAAAATGCTCGTGGCATTTTGCGTTTTCGATGTACTGATAGCAGGCGCTTTTGCCGTCCCCTGTGGACATTTTTCTGACAATTCCGTCCCTTTCCAGCCTGTCAAGGGTGCGATAAATCGTTGCAACCCCAACGGAAATACCACTGTCCCTAAGGTGCTTATGTATTTCCGAGGCGGTAGAGTGGGTGGAATTATCACAAAGGAAGGCTAAAATAGCCTCCCTCTGCTTAGTTGAATATTCGCCTCTCATTATTTGTAAATCGGATACTTGTCGCAGATTTTTGTAACCTCGGCTCTTATGTAATCTGCCTTTTCCTCAAATTCGGTTGCGCAAAGCTTGATAAGCTTACCAAGCACAACCATATCCTCCTCAACAAGACCGCGGGAGGTAACAGCAGGAGTACCGATTCTTACGCCGCTTGTAACAAATGGCTTTTCCGGGTCGTTAGGGATTGCGTTTTTGTTAACGGTAATGTAGCACTCGTCAAGTCTCTTTTCAAGCTCCTTGCCGGTAATCTTAAACGGACGAAGGTCAAGAAGCATAAGGTGGTTGTCTGTGCCACCGGAAACAAGGTCAAAGCCCTCCTCAAGAAGAGTGTCGGCAAGAGCTTTTGCGTTTTTAACGATTTGCGCCTGATATTCCTTAAACTCCGGCTTAAGTGCCTCACCAAAGCAAACAGCCTTAGATGCAATTGTGTGCATAAGTGGGCCACCCTGTGTGCCCGGGAAGATAGCCTTGTCAATAGCCTTAGCAAGCTCCTCACGGCAGAGAATAAGACCGCCGCGCGGACCTCTCAGAGTCTTATGTGTTGTGGTTGTAACAACGTCGGCATATGGAACAGGTGATGGATGTAGACCGGCAGCAACAAGACCTGCAATGTGAGCCATATCTACCATAAAGTATGCGCCAACAGATTTTGCAATCTTAGAAATTCTTTCAAAATCAATTGTTCTTGGGTAAGCAGAAGCACCTGCAACAATAAGCTTAGGATTGTTTTCCTTAGCGATTTTTTCAAGCTCGTCATAGTCGATAAAGCCGTTTTCGTTTACGCCGTAGGGCACAAAGTTAAAGTAGCTACCGGACATATTTACAGGGCTACCGTGTGTAAGGTGTCCGCCGTGTGCAAGGTTCATACCAAGAACTGTGTCGCCGGGCTTCAAAAGAGCAAAGTAAACTGCTGTGTTTGCCTGCGCACCACTATGTGGCTGTACATTTGCATGCTCAGCACCAAAAAGCTTGCATGCACGCTCAATAGCAATCTTTTCTACAACGTCAACGCATTCGCATCCGCCGTAGTATCTCTTTTCCGGATAACCCTCAGCATATTTATTTGTTAGTGGTGTACCCATAGCAATCATAACTGCCTCGGATACAAGGTTTTCAGAGGCAATAAGCTCAAGACCACGTCTTTGCCTTTTAAGCTCTGCCTCAACGCCATTTGCCACGTCAGCATCAAATTCCTTAAGTCTTTCAATAATCTCGTTAACCATTTTCACATCTCCTTAGGTGATTAAATTCATACGATAATTATACATTAAACACCATAAAAAATCAATAGAAAATTTTTTGTAGTCAGGTAAAATGAGACGGCAAAGTCGCCAAAAAGCGCCTAAAACAGGGCAAAAAGTCAAAAACAGGCGACGGAGTGTATGATTTTTTGAAAAAAATAGCAAAAAAATTGTTGACAAAAAAATACCATTAGTGTATAATTATAATACAATATTAATATACAATGGAGGAACAAAGATGAATCTGGTTAACGGTTTATTCTTATTTATCGGCGGCTTTGACATCTTCAATGTGGATGTTGTAGGCTGCGCCATCTTTGCAGGGGTTTGCTTGCTCATTGCAATTCTCCTCGCTACCGTAAAGTGTAAGGTTACTTACATTGATGATGCGGAAGGCGATGAGTACATTATCGAATGTGAAAAGTACAAGGTTCTTTCTATGGTTAGGCTAAGACCTGCCGAGAAGGAAGGAAAAGAGTTTTTGGGCTGGAGCCTTGATGCTGAGGGTCAGTACATGGTTACAGAAACTGAATTCTTGCTCACACGTGGCACAAAGCTTTATGCTATTTGGGCAGAGGAGGCTGTAGTTGCTGACGAGGCTGAGGAAGAGGCAGTTGAGGGCGTATTTATCCAGCTTAACTATATGGATGTAAATGGTGAGCTTCTTGATTCCGAGGCTATCAAGATTAACACTCTCCTACCTGAGGAGCAGGATGTTCCTGTAGAGGTTAAGGGCTGGAGCTTTGAGAAGAATGGCGATGTTGTTATCAGCAAGAATGATGCAACTGCACTCTTTGCTATCAACCTATATCCGCTATTTGATGAAAATGCTGAGCCAAATGATAACGAGCTTGATACATCTTCTGTTATTGAGCTGCTCTTTGTAGATAGTGAAACAGATAAGTTTATTTATAAGGAAGCTCATTATGTGAAGCTCAATACACCTGCTGACTATGATTATGATAGCGACTTTATCGGCTGGGGCGTTGAACCGGAGGGTGAGGCTATTATTGAAAAGGCAGAGGTTGATTCTGTATTTACACTTCAGCTTTATTCTGTTGCTGCTGAGGCAGAGGCAGAGGAGGAGCTCTTTGAGGAAATCGTTGAGGAGCCTATCGTTGAAGAGCCAGTTGAAGAGGCTGTTGACGAGCCGGCTGCTGAAGAACCGATAGAAGAGCCAATCGAGGAGCCTGTTGAAGAGGCTGTTGAAGAACCGGTTGAAGAGCCTGTATATGAGGTTTACGAGGAAGCTGCTGAGGAAACAGCTGAGGAAGCAGTAGAAGAGGGTGGCGAGGCTGATAGCGAGGCTGCCGAGGATGAGTCTGATAAGGCTGAGGAAGCAGCAGCCGAGACAACTACTGAGGATACTGCAGAAACAGACGCAGACACAACTGTATCCGAGGAAGAAGAAACCGTATTTGTTGCACCGGCACCTGTAATTGTTCCTACTTACATAGATAACGAGGGTAACACCATCGATATTAAATACAACCGTAGCTTTACTGCTAACCTTATCCAAAGTGATGAGGGCGTTAAGGATTACTACGGTCAGCTAAAGAACCACATCCTTTCATATAAGGGTGTTAAGTCCAGAATCAGCTGGAAGTTCGATAGCTACAACAGAGGTAGAGATCAGCTCTTTAAGATGAAGCTCCGTGGTAAGACAGTTCTTATTTACTGTGCAATTGATCCTAACGAGCTTGATAAGTCTAAGTACCACCACGAGGCAAAGGATAATAAGCTCTTTGCTGACGTTCCAACACTTCTCAAGGTTAAGAGTGGACTTGGTCTTAGAAAGGCTAAGGAAGTTGTTGACATGGTTATGGCCAAGTTCGAGATTGAAAAGGACGAAAAGGCTAAGGTTGTTGACTACGTTAAGAAGTATCCATATGAGGAAACAGATGCACTTATTGCACGCAAGCTTGTTAAGGCGCTTGTTCAGGACAGCAACGTAGTTGTTGTTTCCTCCAAGCCAAAGGAAGAGCCGGTTGAAGAGCCTGTGGTTGAGCCTGTATACGAGGAGCCAATTGTTGAACCGGTAGTAGAAGAGCCAATCGAGGAACCTGTTGTTGAAGAACCAATCGAGGAGCCTGTTGTTGAAGAACCAATCGAGGAGCCTGTTGTTGAAGAGCCTGTTGTAGCAAGCGTTGCAGCAGAGGAAGCACACGCGTTGGTTGAGGAAAAGAAGATTGAAGTTGTTGTTGAAGAGGATGTTGACTACATCACAAAGAACGACACAAAGAAGGCTATTGTAAACATTGACACACTTGCAAATGCTTTTGAGGCAGGCGCAGTTGTTGATATCGAAGCCCTCAAGGCTAAGAAGCTTGTTGATAAGAAGGCAAAGAGCATTAAGGTGCTTGCAAGAGGTGTTCTTGATAAGCCACTTACCATCAAGGCAGGAGAATTCTCCGACACCGCACTTGAAATGATTGCATTGACCGGCGGTAAGGCTGTTCATGTAACCTACAAGGTAAAATAATTTAACTAAGAAATACCGAGCAAAATTTGCTCGGTATTTTTTTATTTTTTTGTTGATTTTGGTGTGGCTTTGTGCTACTATTAGCATATGTTAAAAAAAGGGGGTGGCAAAATGAAAAAGGTAAAGCATACAAATAGAATGATAGTTTTCCTTTGCGCAGTTGCGTATTTTGCAAGCTATTTTTCAAGAAAAACCTTTGCTGCTGTAATGGCAGAAATGCTTGTGGAGAAAATCATTGATAGACCCACAGGTGCATCAATCGGTGTTGCTCTCTTTATTTTTTATGGCGCAGGACAGTTAATCAGCGGCATTTTGGGAGATAAGATATCGCCTAAATACCTAATGTCAGCAGGTCTTATAGTTTCCGGTGCTTGTAATTTGCTTTTACCCCTTGTGCCACCGTGGGCAATGATTGCCGTTTGGGCAGTAAACGGCTTTGCACAGGCGCTTTTGTGGCCGCCGATTGTGCGCATACTTGCCGAAAATCTTTCCCACGAAAAATACGTTACAGCAAATCTTATAGTAACCTGTGGCGCTCATGTTTCTACCATATTATTATATCTATACACCCCACTTTGCATAAGATATATGTCCTGGCGCGCAGTTTTCTTTTCCTCAACTGTGTTCTCAATTGTAGTTGGTATTATTTTCCTTGTTGCCATGTCAATTGTTTTAGGCAAGGAGGAAAAGGGCACAAGCACAAGCGCCGCAAAAATCACTCCATCTACATCACTTTACAGGGTGTTTTCGGAAAGTGGCATAATACCGATTTTTCTTGCAATAGTTGCAATGGGCTTTATGCGTGATGGTATTGAAAGCTGGCTGCCAACCCTTTATACGGAGGCGTTTGGCGTTAGCACAGAGGAGTCAACGCTTGTGTCCGTTGTTCTTCCTATTTTTGCAATAATAAGCGTATTTTTAGTAAGAGCAATACACAAAAAGCCACTATTTAATAACGAGTCAACAGGCTCACTTGTGCTTTTTGGTATATCAACGGTTCTTTGCTTGGCGCTTGGCATACTAATTAAAATAGATGAAAAGGCAATAAGGATTGTTTGTCTGCTTTTGGCAGCCATAACAAGCGCCCTTATGCACTCCTGCAACTTCCTTCTGATATCCTGCTTGCCCGGCAGATTTGCAGGCACAGGCAGAAGCGCAACCGTCGGCGGATTTTGTAACGCCTGTACGTATGTGGGCTCTGCTATATCAATGTACGGCATTGCCTTTATTTCCGAAAGGAGCTGGAGCGCAACTGCAATTTTATGGTCGGCAATCTGCCTTATGGGCATGGGCTTTGCCTGCCTTGCTTACGGTAGATACACAAAATTTGTAAAAAGCAACGTATAAAAAAACAGGAATCCGTGTGATTCCTGTTTTTGTTTATTAGTAAAGTGGGTCTGCGCCAATAGCCTTAAGAATATTTCTTGCAATAAGCATACCGCCAACCCAGTTTGGATGAACTCTGTCCCAAGAAATATAAGCAGGGTAGCGATATTTTAGATGCTCGTCAAAGTCCTTTTGCACATCAATGTAGGTTGCGCCGTATTTTTCTGCAACCTCCTTGCAAATCTGTGCATACTCAACGATTCTTTTCTTCATAGCGTCGTTGTCGTTTGCTTCCATATAGAATGGGCTTATAATAAACATGCCCTTAACCTTAGGCATTGTTCTTTCGCAAACTGCCTCAATGTTGGCTCTGTACGCCTCAGGGCTTCTTTCTGTGTGGTCAAAGGCAGGCTCATCAAACTGTCTCCAAACATCGTTTGCACCAATCATAAAGAAAACATAGTCGGGGTTTAATTTTTCAACATTCTCGCCCCAGTCACGAAGCATGTCTGCGCTTGTTGCGCCACTACAGCCTACGTTAGTAATATGTATAAGCTTTTCCGGATATAGACAGGAGAGTATAGAGTCAACCTGTCTTACGTAGCCGCTTCCAAGACCCTCCCAAAGGCCCTCTCCATAAGGGCGCTTTCTGCCACAGTCGGTAACAGAGTCTCCGGCAAAAACAATTCTTTCACCATTTTCAAAAATCATAACATTTCTCCTTTATTATAAAGCAAGTAATTTCAATGTGCTTGCCTTTTATTTTTCTTTTTAACAGAGAAGCCAAATTTACCAATGCGCTCCCCCAGCTTATAATATTCCCCGTGGGCAAAGGCGCAAAGGTGGGCACGGTTTATACAAAGCTTGTCCCCCATAAGCAGGCTTTTTTCCACATTGACAGCCACAATGTCAGCAAGAAACATATGATGGGAGCCAAGAGGGATAATATCAGTAACCTTACATTCAATGGAAATAGGGCACTCGCTAATCATAGGCGCGTCTATCTTGGTTGATTTTTCCTTGGTAAAGCCACATTCCTTAAACTTGTCAACCTTGCGCCCTGTGTAAACACCACACCAGTCAGCCTTTTTGGCAAGAGTGGCGGGAGTAAGGTTTATAACAAACTCACGCTTAGCCATAAGAATATCAAAGGAATAGCGAGAGGGTCTTACTGAAATATACGTCTTAGGTGGAATAGTATTTGTAATGCCACACCAAGCCACAGTAATAATATTTGAATTTTCCATATCCCCAAGGGATACCATAACCGCAGGCACAGGCGCAACAAGAGCACCACCCTGCCAAGAAACCTTTTCCATAATTACCTTATAGCAGGTAGAGACTTAGCCACACTTGATTTGGTGCAAGCCAAGCGCCCTACATTCTGCGTTAAAAAATCTTGTAAATTTTCTTTACCTATTATATAAATTATAAATTGTTAAGCCGCTTTTTTTAGCATAGCGATAGGTTTGCCCTGTACCGCTTGCAAAGCCACCGTCAAAGTAGCAAATGCAATAGGCAGAGGCGTCTACCATCTTATAGTTTCGTTCCTTCATACAGCCGTCGTAATATGTGCGCTCCGGCATAGACACATAGTCGGCGCTTTTTAGTATTTCCTTGTAGGTCTGCTTATCCTCAAAGCGCCACTTGGCATCCTGACCCATACAGGGGGCAAAAACCCAAAGCTTAACCTGTGGGTTTTTCTTCCTTGCTGCAATAACTGCCTTGGCACAAAGGGTGTCAAAGCCAACAGCCCCACCCACAATAAAGGTGTCAACCCCGCGGGAAATAAGATAATCAATGCCCCTTGAAATAAGAGAGCTATCAAAGTATGTGGGAACAAACCTGTGACCGGTAAAGCAGCAGGCTTTATTTCTGTCCATAATTTTCTCCTAAATTGAGCTATTTCAAGTATATCATTTTTAGAACTAAAATACAATAAAAAAAGAAAAATTTGTTGACACATATTTACAAAAGAGCCTACATAATATTAAGGAAACAAATTTCCCATCATTTCCTATTAAAATGAGAGAAAATATAACCCCACCCTTCGACAAAAACATAGACATAAAAGCTATATAATTGAGGTAGCATTTTGTTTATCGGAGGAAAAAATATGCAAAAGCTAAAGGAAAAAATCAAAATCTCCCCACAGGTGAAAATGGTGCTATATGAAATTGCGCTTTTTGCTTTGGGCTTTGTTCTTATGCCTATAAAATTTGCATTTGGCATTTACCCCTTTGGGCTTGCACTTGTGGCAGCAGGAAGAAAATACACACCCTTTGCATTTTGTGGTGCTATATTGTCCGTTGTGTTTTTAATGGGCGCAAGGGTAGAGTATATAGTGGCACTAATTGCCCTTTTAGGGCTTAGGATAATAGCCTCGTACATTAAGAAAAAGGAAAGCCCTGCTCATCTTATCTTAGGAGAGGAGAAGAAGGGTGGCATTTTATCCGGACTTTTTTGCGAAAATATTTTCTTAAAGGTAACAATATCGTCACTTGTCGCCTTTGGCATAGGTCTTTACTACGTTATAAAAAACGGCTACCTGTATTACGATATTTTCACATTGGTTTTCTTTTTCGTCTTTGAGGGCATTTTAGTTTATCTAATGTCCGGGGCGTTTTTAGAGGGCGCAAAAAGCAGAGAGAGGCTTCTTGCGTTCCTTGCATTTGCCTTTGTGCTTGCTTATGGACTTTCAGGTAGAGAAATTCAGGGCATAGACTTGGCAATTTTATTCTCATACGCCATAGTTTTATATACCTCAAGGTATATATCGGGGGCAAAGGCAGGTGTTTTAGGTCTTGTGCTTGGCGTTGCCCAAATGCCGATTTTTGCACCAATTTACGGCATCGGCGGCATTGTTTCCGGAGCGCTGTGGCGTCTTTCCCCATACCTTGCTACAATGTGCGCCTTTTGTATGTCAATGGGCTTTGCTGTTTATGCCTCAGGCTATGATGCGCTTGTGTATTTAGCTCCCGAGCTTCTTGCCGTTTGCCTTATTATGTACCCCCTAATTCGCTTTGAGCTTTTGCCAAAGCCTAAGCTGATTAAAAACGAGGGTATAGAGATAAAAAATACCCAAACCGTCTTAGCAGAGGGTCAGACAAAAAGGCTAAGAGGCAGACTTTGCGAGGCATCAGCATCCTTTGACGGAGTATATGGTATTCTTACAGACGTTTCAAAAAAGATAAAAGCTCCCGACAGAGGCTACTTTTATCGTTCAGCCCTTGAAATTGCCGAGGGCTACTGCTATACCTGTCCCAAAAAGGAAATATGCTGGCAAACGGACGCCAAGGCGACGGAAACCAACATAAAAAGGCTGGGCGAGGGTGCTTTTTCCCGTGGGGAGAGCCAAAAAACCGACGTGGAGCAAAGGTTCTTGCACCGCTGTCCTCATATTGAGCAGATTATTGACGAGGTTAACCTTATGGCAAGCGACACCATAAAGCAGGGCGTGAAAAACGACAAGCTTGATATTTGCGCAAGGGATTACAGGCTTATGTCAAGGCTGCTTGCAAGCATAACCAAGGAAAAGCAGGAGAGCGTGCAAAGGGCAGAGTCGGACAAGCTGGCGCGAGCCCTTTCCAAAAAGAGCCTTGTGTTTGAGAGGGTAGATGTGGTTGGCGAAAGGGAAAAGCATATTGTAATAACAGGCGTTGACACAGTAAGGACAGGCTGTAGCCTTGATGAAATCAAGGAGATTATAGAAAATGAGCTTGATATAGGTCTTTCACAGCCAACCCTTGAGGTTAGTGGCAAGGTGGGCGTAATTGAGGCATTTAGCCAGCCAAAATATAAAATTGAGGGCTATATGTGTCAAAAAAGCGCCAAGGACGGAGACGTAAACGGAGATACAATTTCCATGTTTGAGGGCGAGGGCAAAAGGCAGTACCTTCTTCTTTGCGACGGTATGGGCAGCGGCAAGGAGGCACGGCTAACCTCTCAAATGTGCGTTGATTTTCTTGAAAAAATCCTAAGAGTTACAAACGAAAAGGAGCTTGCCCTTTCTATGCTCAACAACCTGGTAAGAGCAAAGAATACAGAATGCTCCTCATCGGTGGACCTTTTGGAGATTGATATGATATCCTTAGAGGCAAGCTTTACAAAAAGCGGTGCATGCTCATCCTTTGTAAAAAGAGGGGGCAAGGCGTTTAAGCTATCGGCAAAAACAGCCCCAATCGGTATAATGAAGGACCTTGACGCACAGCGCCTTTCCTTTGGACTTGAGAAAAATGATGCCTGCGTCATAGTCAGCGATGGCATTTTGCCTGTAAAGTCAAACGAGGGCTGGCTTATTTCCCTGCTTGAAGCAACAAGCGAGGAAAATATAAAGGAGCTGCCTGCAAAAATCATCAAGGAAGCAAGGGAAAGAAATGTATCAAAGGACGATATGAGTGTTTTGGTGGCATTAATCAAATAAACATTTCATAAAATACCAAAAAGGGGGTATTTATGAAAAGACTTGCTTTAGTAATTTTGGTTATTTTGTTTGCCTTTGTATCTTGTAGTCAGCCCACCTATGGCATTTTGAAATATCAAGAAAGGGACATAGTGGCACAGTGCCTTGTAAATGATAATTTTCGGTGCATTTTAGAAAAAAAGCAAAGCACCCTGACCCTAAAAATCCTTGAGCCACAGGCACTTTCGTCAGTTAGCTTTGTCTTTGAGGGCGATGGGGCGCTTGCCATATCAGGAGAGGTAAAAATCCCCTTGAGCAAGGAAAGCCTTGACGGCATTTATGCCCTTTTAATGGTCCTTTGCTTAAGGGAAGAGGAGCTGACCTCTGCCAAAGAGGAGGAAAACGGCGAGGCAACCTTGTGCTTTCTTAACGGGCAAGGGGAGTACACCCTAAAAATAGGTAAAAACCAAATGCCCAAAAGCGCCGAAATCATCTCTGACGGCTATCACTACAAAGTCATTTTTGAATCAATAATGATAGAATAAAAAAGAACAGGCATGTGCCTGTTCTTTTTTTTATTCATCGGACTCGGAAAGAAGGTCTAGGTATATTTGATATGCTTCCTGCATGATGCCTTCATCACTTTGCACTGCAAGAATATCGTTTCCGTCATCGTCCATATCTAAATAGAAAAGAATGGCTTGGTCAGGACCAACGCCCTCTATTTCATCAATAGGTCTTAAAAGGCAATGCAAAACGTTTTCGTCATTTACCTTCATAGGAATAACCGCAACCTGCTCAAAGCGGATAATTCTGCCGTCCTCAACAGCAAGCGCAATTGGGTCCGTGTTTTCCTGGTCCAATAAAACGTCAAGCAGGTCTATTTCCTCGTAGCCCTCAGGTGGTAGTCTTAGATTGCTTCCCATATTTTCTCCTTTAATTAAAATATTTTTTGTCAAGTCCGCGTAGCTGTATTGCCTCGGCGATGTGGTTTGGCTTTATATCCTCACAGCCTGCCAGGTCGGCAATTGTCCTTGCCACGCGTAAAATCCTGTCGTGGCCGCGGGCAGAAAGCCCAAGCGCAACAAATGCCTTTTCCAAAAGGGCAGAGCATTCGGGGCTTAGCTTACAATATTTGCGTATGTGCTTTGCGTCCATTTGCGCATTTGAGGAAATGGGCGCGCCATGCTCATTTGTTTCGCCCATAAGGCGCTTTTGCATAAATGCACGTGCGCGGTTAACCCTTTCTCTTATAACGCTTGATGGCTCTGCAGGCTTGCCACCTGCAATTTCCTTGTATTCAAGGGACGGCACCTCGATTTGTATATCAATTCTGTCAAGCAACGGACCGCTGATTTTTGAAATGTACTTTTTAATATCAGCAGGCTTACAGGTGCAGGGGTGGGTTGGATGCCCAAAGTATCCGCATTTACAAGGGTTCATAGCTGCTACAAGCATAAAGCTTGATGGGTAGGTTATTCTGCCGGCAGCCCTTGTTATAGTGATTTTTCCGTCCTCAAGGGGTTGCCTTAAGGATTCGGTAACGCTCCTGTTAAACTCGGGCAGCTCGTCAAGGAACAAAACACCGTTGTCAGCCAAAGAAACCTCGCCGGGCACGGGGATTTTACCACCACCCACAAGCCCCGGCGCGCTCATTGTATGATGAGGGGAGCGGAAGGGTCTTTCTCTTATAAGAGAAACTCCCTCCGGTAAAATGCCGGAAACAGAGTGGATTTTTGTTGTTTCAATAGACTCCTCAAAGGTCATTTCCGGAAGTATAGACGGGATTCTTTTTGCTATCATGGATTTACCTGTACCGGGTGGGCCTATAAGCAGCATATTGTGTCCGCCCGCCGCCGCAATCTCGGCAGCGCGCTTTACCATAGCCTGTCCCATAACATCGGCAAAGTCGGGGTAAGCACCTCTTGCAATTTCCTTGTGGGCACTGTATTTGCAGGGTGTAATTTCCTTAATGGAATTAAAATGGCTTACAATTTCATTAACATTTTTAACGCCGTAAACCTCAACGCCCTCAATAACGCTTGCCTCGTTTACATTTTCAAGTGGCACAAAAAGCTTGGTTTTGCCTGCATTTTTTGCAGCCACAGCCATACAAAGCGCGCCACGCACAGGGCGTATATCTCCGGAGAGTGAAAGCTCGCCAATAAAGCATGCATTTTCAAGCAGGCTTGGGTTTTCAAACACCTTGTTTGAAAGAAGCACGCTAATAAGGATTGCTAAGTCAAAGGACGAGCCCTCCTTTTTCTTGTCAGCAGGGGCAAGATTTACAACAATCTCGTTATCGGGAAAGGGCAGGCGAGAGTTGATTGCCGCTGCGCGGACCCTTTCCTTAGCTTCCTTGATTGCATTGTCGGGCAGACCTACTATTTCAAAGCAGGGCATTCTTTTCGAGGAATGACACTCAACCGTAACAATATATCCGTCAATGCCAAAAAGCCCGGCGCTATATGAATAACTAATCATAATTACCTCTTATAAAAGTTTTCTTACAAAAATTTTACCATAAATTCTATGAAAAGACAAGATAATATGCTAAAATAATAAAGAGGTGATAATATGAAGAAAAACAAGGTATTTAAGCTTCGCTTAAGCGAGGATATGGCAAAAAGGCTTGCATACGTTTCGGAGGCAGAGGGTGTGAGCGTGCAAAATCAGCTCCTTGCCATGATAAGGCAAAAAATCCAATATTTTGAAAGAGTAAAGGGCAGCGCTCCAAAAAGCAGGCTTGATAGTATAGATATTACTGAATTTGAGTCCGACGAGGAATAAACCTTGTACAATTCGACAAAAATCAAAAATTAGTACAAAACTATTGAATTTTTACAAAAGAAGTGATATTATTATTGTGTGCGTGCATATTTATGGACGCATTATAACTATGCCAAAATTTGTTAATAAATAAAACTGGAGGGTTTTTTATGATAACAAGAAAGAAACAGTCAATGGACGGTAATACCGCCGCCGCTACTGTCAGCTACGCGTTTACAGAGGTTGCAGCAATTTACCCCATTACACCATCAAGTGTTATGGCTGAGCTTACTGACTCCTGGTCAGCAACAGGCCTTAAGAACATTTTTGGTGAACAAGTAAAGGTTACTGAGATGCAGTCCGAGGCAGGTGCCGCCGGTACAGTTCACGGCTCTCTTGCAGCAGGTGCGCTCACAACAACCTACACAGCATCACAGGGTCTTCTTCTTATGATCCCTAACATGTACAAGATTGCAGGTGAGTTGCTTCCAAACGTAATTCACGTATCTGCACGTTGCGTTGCATCACATGCGCTCAACATTTTTGGCGATCACTCAGACGTATACGCTTGCCGTCAGACAGGCTATGCAATGATGGCTTGCACAAACCCACAGGAGGTTATGGACCTTGGTGCAGTTGCTCACCTTTCCACAATTAAGGGTAGAGTTCCGGTTCTTAACTTCTTCGACGGCTTCCGTACATCACACGAAATTCAAAAGATTGAGGTTTGGGACTACAAGGACCTTGACGAAATGGTTGACAAGGACGCAATCCAAGCCTTCAGAAATAGATCTATCAATCCGGAGCATCCGGTTCTTCGTGGCTCTGCTGAAAACGGAGATATCTTCTTCCAGCACAGAGAGGCTTGCAATACATACTACAACGCATTCCCTGCAATCGTTGAGGAGTATATGGGCAAGGTTAACGAAAAGCTTGGTACAGACTATAAGCTCTTTAACTACTACGGCGCACCTGACGCTGAAAGAGTTATCGTTGCTATGGGCTCTGTATGTGACGTTTGTGAGGAGGTTATTGACTACCTTACAGCTCTTGGCGAAAAGGTTGGTCTTGTAAAGGTTAGACTTTACCGTCCATTCGTTGCAGACAAGCTCTTTGAGGCAATTCCAAAGACAGCTAAGAAGATTGCTGTTCTTGACAGAACTAAGGAGCCTGGCTCACTTGGCGAGCCACTTTACCTTGACGTTGTTTCTGCACTTGCAATCAAGGGCCACAAGGCTAAGGTTGTTGGCGGTCGTTACGGTCTTGGTTCAAAGGATACAACTCCTGCTTCCATCTTCGCAGTATACGAAAACCTTAAGAAGAGAGAGCCAAAGGCTAACTTCACAATCGGTATCGTAGACGACGTTACAGGACTTTCACTTCCTGAAAAGGTTGCTCCTGACACAAGCGCAGAGGGCACAATCTCCTGCAAGTTCTGGGGTCTTGGCGGCGACGGTACAGTTGGTGCTAATAAGAACTCCATTAAGATTATCGGTGACTACACAGATAAGTTTATTCAGGCTTACTTCCAGTACGACTCTAAGAAGACCGGTGGCGTTACAATTTCTCACCTTCGCTTTGGTGACAAGCAGATTAAGAGCCCATACTACATTACAAAGGCTGACTTCGTTGCTTGCCATAACCCATCATACC
>JAFVTH010000009.1 GCA_017503285.1 Clostridia bacterium
CCCATACTACATTACAAAGGCTGACTTCGTTGCTTGCCATAACCCATCATACCTACTTAAGGGCTACAAGATTGTAAACGATGTTAAGCCGGGCGGTACATTCCTTCTCAACTGCCAGTGGAGCGTTGAGGACCTTGAAAAGTACCTTCCAAACGAGGTTAAGAAGTACATCGCTACAAACGATATTAAGTTCTATATCGTAAACGCTATTGACAAGGCTGTTGAAATCGGTATGGGTAAGAGAACAAACACAATTCTCCAATCCGCATTCTTCACCCTTGCTAACATTATGCCAATTGACGACGCCATCGAAAAGATGAAGTACATGGCTAAGAAGTCCTACCTCAAGAAGGGCGAGGCTGTAGTTGAAATGAACTACAAGGCTATCGACGCCGGTAAGGACGCACTTGTTAAGGTTGAAATTCCAGAGGCTTGGAAGACCATTAAGGTATCTAACAAGAAGGAAAAGGTTAACGGCAACAGAGCTGACCTTGTTAAGTATGTTGAAAACGTACTTCTTCCTGTTTCCAAGATGGAGGGCGACAAGCTTCCTGTATCTGCATTTACAGACTATGTAGATGGTACATTCCCACAGGGTGCTGCAGCTTACGAAAAGCGTGGTGTTGCAGTTATGGTTCCTGAGTGGATTCCGGAAAACAACTGTAGCCAATGTAACATGTGCTCATATGTATGTCCACATGCAACACTTCGTCCATACATCATGAACAAGGATGAGATGAAGAAGGCTCCAAAGGCTACAAAATATGCTGAGGTTAAGGGTGCAAAGGGCTTCGAGGACCACAAGTTCACAATCGCTATCAGCCCACTTGACTGTATGGGCTGCGGCCTTTGCGTAAACGTATGTCCAATGGCAAAGGTTAACCCGGACAAGGCGCCAATTAAGATGGTTCCACAGGCTACACAGGGCGCACAACAGCCTGTATTCGACTACGCAGTTGCAAATGTTTCCAAGAAGGACCTTCCATTTGCTGAAACATCTGTAAAGGGTAGCCAGTTCAACCAGCCGCTTCTCGAGTTCTCAGGCTCCTGCGCAGGCTGTGCTGAAACATCATACGCAAGACTTATTACACAGCTCTTCGGCGAGAGAATGTACATTTCTAACGCAACAGGCTGTTCATCAATTTGGGGTGGCTCTGCACCTTCTACTCCTTACACAGTAAATAAGGATAGCGGCAGAGGTCCGGCTTGGGCTAACTCCCTCTTCGAGGATAATGCTGAGCATGGTCTTGGTATGTACCTCGGTCAAAAGACAATCCGTGAAAAGCTTATCGGCAAGGTTGAGGCTATGATGGCGTCTGAAAAGGCATCTGACGAGTTCAAGGCTGTTGCACAGGCTTATCTCGATACAAAGAACGACGGCAAGGCAAACGAGGAGGCTACAAAGGCTCTCGTTGCTCAGCTTGAAAAGGTTGCTGAGGCAGGCTGCCCAACAGCTAAGGAAATCCTTGCTGAAAAGACATACCTCTCCAAGAAGTCCGTTTGGATCTTCGGTGGTGACGGTTGGGCTTACGACATCGGCTTCGGCGGTCTTGACCACGTGCTTGCTTCCGGCGAGGACGTAAACGTTATGGTATTTGATACTGAGGTTTACTCCAACACAGGTGGACAGGCATCTAAGGCTTCTAACATCGGTCAGGTTGCTCAGTTCGCAGCAGCCGGTAAGGCTATCGGTAAGAAGAACCTTGCTGAAATCGCAATGTCCTACGGCTATGTATACGTTGCTCAAATCGCTATGGGTGCTAACCCGGCACAAACACTTAAGGCTATGGCAGAGGCTGAGGCTTATCCGGGTCCATCACTTATCATCGGCTACGCTCCATGTGAGATGCACGGTCTTAAGGGTGGTATGACAAACTGCCAGGGCGAAATGAAGAAGGCTGTTGAGGCTGGTTACTGGGATCTGTTCAGATACAATCCTGCACTTAAGGCTGAGGGCAAGAATCCATTTATTCTTGACTCTAAGGAGCCAACAGGCGACTACCGTGCATTCCTTACAAGCGAAACACGTTACAGCCGTCTTGCACAGCAGTTCCCAGAAAGAGCAGTGGCTCTCTTTGCTAAGAGTGAAGAGGCTGCAAAGGCTAAGTACGAAAGACTTAAGAGATTCGTTACCCTTTACGCTCCAGACGAGAACAACTAATTCTCAAAATAAAAATGCACTCCCTCGGGGGTGCATTTTTTATTCCCAAAAATCAAAAAACAGACACGTGTCCGCTTGTTTTTTGAAAAAATGCCTAAATTGCATCATTTTAACCTGTTTTAGAGTTTGTTTAGATTACACAAAAAGACAATCTTCTTTTCTGTTATAATGACAATTGAAAAAAATTAATAAAATATGGTATAATATAGTGCAATAATATTTATTTAACTTATAAAGGAGCATTTCGGATGAAAAGAAAACTATTTTTGACATTTCTTTTGACCCTGGTTGTGTCATGCCTTTTGTCAATTGTGGCTTTTGCCCAGTCCTTCACTGTTGATTATAGCGGTAAAGCAACTGAAACCACAGATGAAAACGGCACTATCACTCTGAAATCAGAAGCGGTTCAAGACATAAACGGAGACATCAAAACAAAAACCTTCACCATAAAAAACGAAAAGGGTGAAAGCGTTACTGTTAGCCCTTCCTTCCTTGGCTGGTATACCGATGACGGTGCTTTTTACTTACCGGGAGAAAAAATTACACTTACAGAGGATACCTATTTAAGACAAGCCGAGGGCGTTCGTGTTTACGACGCTTCAGGCTTTACTGCTTGTACAGGATATAGATACCTCACTGTTATGCTTGAAGCGGATATCACTTTGACAAGCACCGACAGCACAGAGCATACGGGAAACGGCGCTATGACGCTTATAAATCTTAACGGACATACAATTACCTCAACTGCAAAGGATGCATTTGGTCAGCACCGTTCAGGCTTGAAGCTTATAGGCGAGGGCACAATTAATCATACGGGTACAGGTTATTTCTTTTATACCAAAAGACACGGATCCTTCGAGGAATATCAATATTTCTATGTTGGTAAGGGTGTTACAATCAATACAGCAGGCACTCTTTTCGAGACTACAAGCGATATGACTCTTACCGAGGGCTTCCCTAAAGTAAGAATCGACGGTACGGTAAAAGCGGCAGCCTTGATTAAGCTTGCCGGAGCATCCAATGCCTCTGTTGTTATTGGAAAAACTGCGGATATAACTGTTACATCAAATACCTTTATTAACTCTTCCTTGGCAAATGATAATAACCACATAAATGTAGCGATAGAGGGCGGTAATTTTACAGTTCCTCAAACGGTTGTTTGGTGCGACGATATTTCAAAATACACCTATAGTATAACAGGCGGTAGCTTTAATGTTGCGCCAAACGGAATTTTGAACAGCGGATATGAAGCGGTTTACGATGAGGCGACACAGCTTTATGTAATAAGAAAGTCCGGTTGCCCTGTTTATGAAAACGGTGAGCATAACTTTATAATGGGTGATGTTATCCCCGGATACAGTGCAGCCAATTGTATTAATGGCGGTTACCATGTTTTTGAGTGCGCTTGCGGCGAGACTTATGAAAAAAGAGTTGAGGCACTCGGACACAACTGCACAGAGGTTTCTGTTCTTCCTGCGCCTCAATACGGCGTAACAGACATTACAAGAAAAGACTGCACAAGATGTAATTATTTCTATTATGTTAACCCACAGGACGCCTATTTTACAATGGTATATGCGGCTGCCGACGGCTCACTTGTTGAGGTTACTGATGTAGTTTCTAAATTCTACAATGTTACCGTTACTCAAAGTGACGACCGTTCTGTTCTAAAAGTTACGGGAATTAAAAATGTTACTATAGACGGCACAACCTACGGCAAGGCAAACATTGTTAAGCTTGTTATTCCTTCGGGAACAACAGAGGTTTCAGGCATTTTTAGCAGTTATTCAGAGCTTAAGGAAATCGTTATCCAAGGATCTTGTAATATTACATTTACAAAGGGTAGCATTTCTTCAAACAGCAAACTTGAAAAGCTTGTTGTTTTGGACGGTAGCACAGTTACCTTCTATAATGAAGTTTCAAGCAACTGCTCTAATTTTGCTACAATTGATGTTAGCAGGGCAAACGCAACCTTTAACGACAACGCCTTCAAGGGTAATGTAGCTATTAAAAATCTCATTCTCGGCTCAGGTAATACATATTACTTCGGCTCTTATTCCTTCGGTCAGTCCGGTCTTACGCAGGTAGTTATTCCTGATGACTGTACTGTTACAAGGCTTGGTCAAAAGTGCTTTGCCGAAACACAAACCATTAAGTATGTATATATCGGTAAAAATGCTATTGCAAACAAGACCATTGGCGATAACACAAATGATTACTCCATTTTCGGTGGTGACGGTAGTCTTGAGCTGGTTGTTCTTATGGATATCGAGCTTGTTAATAAGTGGGTGTTCAGCGTTAAGACAAGCGGCGCTTATGTTGCAAAGTGCGACCTCGTTATTTACAGCCACGCACCAAGCATTACGTTTAAGGATGGCGTAAATAGCGGAAATCAGTCTGCGTTTAACGACAGAAACGCATACAATGTTTACATTTACTCAGCAGGCCCTGTTTACGGCACAACAAATGGTACAGCCAAGGAGTGTAACTTCAATACACTTAACTGCAAATATACAATTTATACAGGTATAGGACACGCTTTCGAAAAGAAGGTTATCTCAGAATCTAATTGCACTGTGCACGGTATTTTAGGTTACGATACACTTGATTGCACCTGTGGCATTAATTACAGAGATAATACATATAAGATTTTCTCAAGCATTGATACAAGCATTGAGGGCGAGTATCCTGCATATAGCACTCTTGATGAGGAGCTTCCTCTTGATGAAAACAACCATACAGTAGGCGATGTTGTAATTAATATTTACTACCTAAACGGTATGACTGAACCTGGCACACGGGCGTATAAATGCGTTCGTTGCGATGCTGAGGCAGGCAGAGAGGAAAAACCAACCTGTCCACCAATCTTTGTATCTCATGGTTATAGCTACGCATTAAACGGCACAGCCTCAATTATGCAGGGCTTTTCTGTAAAGCGCGACACACTTGAGTATTACAGCAATACAACAGGCAAGAGCATTCTTTATGGACTTGTAGTTGCAATAAAGGATGTTGTTGGCACAACCGATTTGATTGGCGCTGACGGTAAGGCAACTCACGAAAAGGTTGCATGCGTTGACTTTGACACACGCAGCTACGACATGTTCGAAATGAGGCTGGTTGGCTTAAACGAGGTACAGCTTGACCTTGAAATTTATCTCTGCGCATACTACGTTGTTGACGGTGGTGTTTACTATATTGACAACGGTGTGTCCGGCAGAGAAGCGCCGGTGGCAATAACCTACAACAAGGTGGTTGCAAAGGTTGAAAACGGTACAGAAATCGAAACAACTGTAAATAAGGAAGACTAATTCCTTAAGGAGAAAATATGAAAAAGAAGCTTTTAATAGCAGCTATCTTGGCCGCTTTGTGCATGCTAATGCTTGCTCTTGCCGTATCGGCAGAGGAATATACAGTTAGCACAAGTGATGAGTTTACAGAAGCATATGATAGCGCAACTGACGGCGATACAATTATAATCACCGCCGATATTACAGCTGATCTTACATTTGGAAAGAGCATTACTTATATCCTAAGGGCTAACTGGCAGTCAAAATCTGCAGGTGGCTTTTCCGGCAAAGAAACTGAAATTAGCATTATAGCAGACGGAGGAGACTACAAGCTTTCTCCAACAGACTACCACGCAAACGGCTGGATTCAAAGCTATTCTGCAGTTGAGGGCAAATACACACTTAACCTTGCAGGCATAAACGGTGGCACAATGACCTTTGATGGCACTAATTCTACAATTCCACGTCTTATGTATGTAAGAGACGCCTTGGATTTAACATGGAATTTGCTAAATGGTGCAAGAATAAGTGGCTTTAATCTAACCACATCAAACTCTGATGTTCAGGCAAGAATTATTCACGCTACTGAATTTAATATGTACGATGGCTCAAAAATCTGTGGAAACAGTATTCCTGCCAATTCGGCTGCTTTTATTAACTCTACTGCCTTGAATATTTATGGTGGAGAAATTTGTCATAATTACAGTCAGGGTAACCGAAATTGGAGCACAGACTGTGGATTTATTTACGTAAACGGTAACGTAAATATGTATGGTGGAAAAATCTATGAAAACGTAATAAACGTTAATATGAATAAGACTTTTTACGGCTTTATTGACGTAACCTCAGGCAACACAGTAGCCTTCTTCGGTGGCTATATCGGCGAAAACTATGCTAGTACAAGTGGTAACATTTCTGCTATTTTCGGTGTTGCAAACGAGAATGTAACATACTGCTACTTCAAAAATCAAGAATTTGGAAAAACTCTTAAATACAGTGGTGGCTCCGTTTCTCTTGTTGATGGAAAATGGGTTGTAAGTGATGCAACCATAACAGAAGAACAGTTAACAGATCCTTCATTTAACTGGAAGGGATACAAGGGTAGCTCGGACAGCGTTATTGCTTTCTTTGAAAGCGACTCTTTGGTGGTTGGCGACGTAAGTCTATCCAGATATAAGGCAATCGAGGGTTATATTCAAGGCGTTAACCTAAAGGATGCTTGGAATAACAATCAAGGCACAAACAAAACTTACTCGTTAACAGGCAGTGATTATAGTGTGCCTGCAACAAGTGCGCTTTGGTCAAGCACCGAGGGTGACTGTGGTAATGGCATTTCAAGTGATGCAGTTATAGTAGGTAGCTATTATTTTGCAGTAGCTCACGTATTTGGCGAGGACGACCACGACTGCTCGACGGGCGACGCTTGTCAGAATTGCTCATACGAGGTTTTGGGTCTTGCCCATAGCTTTGTTGAGAGCTTGACCTACAAGAAATATACAGAAAACGGCACTTATATTTGTGATTGCACAAATGAGGGCTGTACTGTAATGGACAAAAACGAAAAGACACCGCCAATCTTTATCACAAGCGGCTACTCTGTAAGCGAGGCAGGTAGCATTATGCAGGGCTTTGCAGTAGATAGAGAGGCGCTTGGTGAGTTCACAAGAGTAAACGGCAATATCATTACCTTTGGTATGGTTGCAGGCGTTAAGGGCGAGGCATACAATACCTTGGACGGTAAGCTGTTCAATGCTGACGGCACTAAAAGAAACGATAGAGTGGCGGTTGTAGACTACACAAGCCTTAACTACGATGTAATGGAAATGGTAGTTTCCGGTCTTAACCTATACCCTGAGGTAGAGGTTTATTGCTGTCTGTACTATATGGTAAACGGCAATGCTTACTATGTAAACGAGACAACCGAGGCGGACACAACCACAGCAGTTAGCTACGCAGTTAAGTTCCCTGAGCTTTTTGAAGCAGTGGTTTCAAACGAGGAATAACATTAAAAGCAGGAAAAAACGCTTTTCCTGCTTTTTTTATTGTAATTTGCACGGATGTATGGTATAATACTCTTGATAGGTCAACCAAAGGGCTTTGGTTGACCATTTTTTAGGAGAAATTTATGAGTAAGATTATTATTATCGGCGGCGGCATTTCGGGTCTTAGCGCAGGTATATATCTACAAGCAAACGGCTACGAAACAGAGGTTTTGGAAAAGAACCACGTTTCGGGTGGCGCTTGCATCGGCTGGGAGAGAAAGGGCTGTTATATTGACGGCTGTATACATTGGCTCTCCGGAGTAAATCCAAAATCAACCACATATCCCCTCTGGCGTGAGATTCACGCAATAAAGGAGGATACCGATGTTTTCTATCAGAACGAGCTTTGTGTTTTTGACTATGGAGAGGGCAAAAAATTTACATTTTATGCCGACCTTGAAAAATTAGAGGCAGAGCTTATTTCCTTTGCCCCTGAGGATACAAAGGCAATTAAGCATTTTTGCAAGCTTATAAAGCGCTTCCAAAAAATAAACCCGCCGGTAGATAAGCCATCGGATATGATGAACCTTGGGGAGCTTTTGAAGGTTGCCTTCACTATGGCAGGGGACTACATTTTGGTTGAAAGAACTGCAAAAATCTCCTGTGAGAAATTTACAAGGCGATTCAAAAACCCATATCTTAAGCACGCAATTTCCACATATATGGCATCTGACTATAACCTTATGAGCTTTCTTTATATGATGGGTCACGTTACCGCCATGGATGCAGGTATTCCTATGGGTGGCTCTATGGGTCTTACCGAAAGGGTTGAGCAAAGATATCTTAGCCTTGGTGGAAGACTTACCACCCGCGCCGAGGTTGAGGAGATTTTGGTTGAGGATGACAGGGTTACAGGCGTTAGACTGAAGGACGGCACCTGCCACTATGCAGACTGGGTTGTGTCCACCACCCCTGTGGAGCATTGTCTAAAGGACCTTTTAAGAAGCAAGTACAGGGTTAAAAAGATAGATATGCGTCTTGAAAACGAAAGAGACTACCCAATCTACACCTTTACAACAGCAGTTGTAAAGTGCAAAAAGGATACATCAAGCCTGCCTCTTTCCGTCACAGCTCCTGCAAAAAATCCTGTTTCTGTGGAAAAGGAATATGATACAATTTCCATAAGAAATTACGCATATGACAGGACCGTAAAGAGCGATGGCAGCGATATTTTTCAAATAACACTATCCGGTGGGGACCAAATGTACTACTGGTGGAAAAACGCCAAGGAAAACGGCACCTACTTAGAGGAAAAGAAGAGAATAGGTCAGCACCTTTTACAGGAGCTAAAGGCATATTATCCATTCCTTGCCGACTCCCTTGAAATTATCGACTTTATAACTCCCATGACCTACGAAAGATATCTTAACTCCCGTCACGGCTGCTTCCAGGGCTTTGTTCATACAGCAAGAGGAAAGACTCTTATGCAAAAGGGCATTATCAAGGGTCTTAAGAGATTTATTTTGGCAGGTCAATGGATTATCCAAAGCGGCGGCTTGCCAACGGCGGTTATGAGTGGTCGCTTCAGCGCGCAGCGCATTTGCCGTGCCGACAAAAAGCGCTTTGTCGCGCCGTCATATTAAAACAAAAAGAAATGGGCTAAGCCCAAACCCCTATACGTGAACCCCCAAAGCTCATACTTCGCTTCGGGGAACCCCTATACGTGAACCCCCAAAGCTCATACTTCGCTTCGGGGAACCCCTATACGTGAACCCCCAAAGCTCATACTTCGCTTCGGGGAACCCCTATACAAGCAGAAAGAGCAAACACGCAAGAAGAAAATCTTGTATGTCTGCTCTTTTTCTGTTCATTTTAGTTTAGAGTTATGAGGTTCGCTTTCGCTCACCGTTATGAGCTTGCATAGCAAGCGTTATGATATGATTGCCCATCTAACCTATAACTTGGCGAAGCCAATCATAACGATACGAAGTATCTCATAACTCATAACTTGCCCGTAAGGGCAATCATAGTTTAGCGTGAATACTCCGTTAAGAGTATCACGCTAATGCCTGTTCCTTTTTTATACCTTGTCAGCCAGGGTGGAAATGATTTTCTTAACCCTTTTTCTTACGCCCTCCTCGGAAAAACCGATTTTCTGACCTATTTGCCAATAGGCTCTGCCGTTTATGTAGCTGTCAAGAATTATAGCCTTGTCAACCGGCTCAAGGGTGTTTATTGCATCAATGTACCTTTCCTCGGTTGTGCGAGACTCATTTATATATTTTGAAATGTTTAGCTGACCCAGCATAGCCTCCTCGCGCTTGATAGCCTCCAAAACCTGTGGGCTTGGGTCAAGTCGCCTTAGCATTTCAATTCTTTTAATGTGTGAGAGCTGTGTCCTCTCAAGCGCTCTTATGATTGCATTTGTGTTCTTTAAGGAGCGCAATTCCTTTTTTACCGTTTCTATTTTTGCCATTTTCTCTCTTTCATAATTGCCCACTTTTCAAGCATATCCTGGTCGCTTGAAAAGAACCAAAGCCCCTTTTCCTTCTTATAATTTGAAAGGGACAACACTATTTCCTTATAGAAAGGAAAGCGACGTTTGAAATAAAGCCAAAAGCTTTCAAGAACAAGAATATTTTTATAAGGACCAAGCAAAACATGGCCTAAAAGATTAGGATTTGGCTGAGCGTAGTCGCCTCGGCTGGTCATTTCCTCAATGCCTAAAAGAGAAAGCACCTCTTTTATAGACATGTTATCCGTAAGGCACTGTGAGTGGAAGGCTACGTCCTTGATAAAATAATATTTATGCCCATGAAAAATGCCATCACCGCAAAAGGCGCACCTATGCACGCTTAATGCAAGGCTGGGATTGACATTTTTTTGCTCCACAAAAAAACCTCCTATTTGCTTAATATTGACATTTTAGTAAAAATAAAATATAATGTACAAAAGAGTGGAGAAAGGGTCCCAAACGGGAAAGGACCCTGGTTTGTACAACTATATTGTAAACCCCACAAGTGATAAATTCAAGAAAAAACCATTCTGTAAAGGTGTACTTTTGGGACAACTTGTCCCAAAATTTTAAGGAGCAAAAATGGAGCTATATATAGGACGACCGAAAATAAACGAGGGCAGGCTTGAAAAGGAAATTAAGGTATATGATTTTCTTGATAGCTTGGGTATAGAATATTTTAGGGTGGACCACACCCCTGCCGGCACAATGGAGGACTGCGCAAAAATAGAAAAGGTGCTTGACAACGTTATATGCAAAAACCTTTTCCTTTGCAACAGGCAAAAAACCCGCTTTTATATGTTTGTTCTTCCTGCGGACAAGCATTTTGTAACAAAGGAATTTTCCCCTAAGGTAAATTCCTCTCGGTTGTCCTTTGGCACTCCTGAGGATTTGCTTTCAATGCTTGATTTAACCCCCGGCTCGGTTAGCATAATGGGGCTAATTAACGACACAGGGTGCCGTGTTTCCTTAGTTATCGACAAGGAAATACTAAGCCACGAGCATTTTAGCTGTCATCCCTGTATAAACACCTCGTCAATAAAGCTAAAAACCGATGATTTGATAAATAAAATCATTCCTGCACTAAAGCATACCCCCACCTTTGTTGACTACACACCGCCAAACGAATAAAAAGGAGCAATTTCGCTCCTTTTTTTATTTCCGACCGTAGATAACCATCACAACAAAAGATATGCTGTCCGACTGGTCGAATTTTACTATCATAAATGGCTTTTTTGCAGAAAAACCTTAAATTTACAAAAAATTCACAAACTCAAATTTTGCACAAAATACTAAATTTTGGTAGCCTGTAAAAGATTATAAGCAGACAGGTTTTGTGGACGCGTCAACAATTATTTTGATTTAATTGTGCATTATTAACAAAAAGCAACCACTTTTTTCTTATTGTTGAGCTTGACAGCTTTCCACATATGTGTTAAAATGCCCTTGTAATATTTTTATTATTATAAGGAGAGATATCATGAAAAAGAAATTGCTTGTTTTGCTATTCATGGTAGTTGCCATTGTTACCGTTCTTGCAATATCGGTAGGCGCGGCAGAGCCTGATAGCAACAATAAGACAGTTACACTTGATGACGGTACCGTTTGCCCTATCTGGGATACAGAAGGTAACCCGCTCATCTGGTACGTAAAAGCAGAAAAAACCGATTCAACGCCAAGAGAGTATGGATACATCAGCGCCATCGACCCAGCTGTTGTATTTAATGCAACATGGAGTGGAACTTCTCACGGTAAGAAGGTTTATCAAATTGGTTATAGTGACGATTCGTTCAAAATCGTTACTGATGAAGGTACTTACTACCGTAAGGACGTTGTTGTTCTCAACATGCAAAGCGACAAGGTTGTGTGCACCACCGGTAGCTACAAGGATCAACCTGTAAACTGCTTCTTACAAACATTCCAAAGCTGCTCAAACCTTGAGTATGTTTATTTCAGACTGGACACTGTTGCCCTCAACGGTGCAAGCTTTAAGGCTTGTCCTAACATTAAGGAAACAAACCTTCACCTTCTTACAGAGCTTGTTAGCCTTTCCTCACAGGATTTTAACGGCTGTAAAAAGCTTTATGCAAATTCCGTGCTTGACCTTTCTAACACAGATCTTAGAAGCATAGGCTCCGGAGCGTTTTCAAACTGGACAATTACAGGACTTATTCTTCCTGAGACTGTAACAGGCTTTGGTTCTTGGGCACTTCAATACCTTCCAAACCTTAAAACCTTCCATTTCCCAAGCTCAGTACAAGGTCTTCCTACTGAAGTTCTTCAACATTGCACAAGCTTGGAAAGCGTAACAGGATTTTTCGATGCAATTGCAAGAGGTAATAACAAAACCTCAATTCCTACTTCTGCGTTCAATGGCTGTACCAGCCTTACCACAATCGACGGTATGACAGATATTGAGCTTCCAAGCGCAATTACATCAATCGGCAACAGCGCATTTGCAGGCACAAAGATTAAGAGTATTTCAGGTGAAAATCTTACATCCATTGGCAACTACGCTTTTAAGGGTTCATCAGTAGAAAGCATTACAACAGAAAAAGTTACATACTATGGTGAAAACTGCTTTGAGAATACAACAGCACTTAAAACGGTTGTACTTAATGAAAATCTTACAACAATACCAACAAACTTCTTTAAGAACGCAAAGGGCATTACACATATTACAATCCCTGCCAGCGTTACAACATTTAAGGGATATTCATTCGAAGGCTGTTCAAATCTGACAGAGGTTAATAACCTTTCTGATAGCTTTACATCTATCGGGGGTAGTGCATTTTCCGGCACTCAGATAAAAAGCTTCCATTTCCCATCAAATCTTACCAGCATTGGTCAAAGCGCATTTGCCGGTTGTTCACTTCTTGAATCTGTTGAACTTCCAAGCACAGTAACAACAATTGAACAGGCTGCGTTTAAGAGCTGCTCAAGCCTTACATACTTTAAAATTCCTGAGGGTATAACACAAATCGCCCACGACTTGTTAAAGGATTGCTATAGAATCGAAACATTAGTTGTTCCAAGAGGCTGCACATCTATCTACTCCCAGTATTCCGTAGCTGGTATGAGTGGACTAAAAACCATTATCTACACAGGAGCAGAAAACTCTGACTTTATTGTAAACCATGTAAACAAGCATCTATCAAGTGCGACAGTTGTTTATTCTAACCACTGTGATGTTTACTACGCAGGCGTTCATACAGAAGTCGGAGAAGCTGTTTACTCTTGGCTTGACAAAGAAGGCAACCAGGGTCAACCATTCCTTTCCTACCTAAAGGTACATACAGAATGTGGTAGAGAATGTGGCAAGGAAAATGTAAAAGCACACCTTGCACCACTCTTTGTTGACAGAGGCTTTGCATATGGTCCAAACTCAATGCTTCAGGGCGTTGCAGTAGACAGAGAGCTGCTTGACGAGTATGGAAACTACTTTACAGGCATTAAGTACGGTCTTGTTGCAGCAGCAAAGAGCGCACAAGCAAGCGCATCAATTATTGATGCAAACGGCGTAGGCGCAAATGGCTACGTTGCAGCAGTTGATTACACA
>JAFVTH010000010.1 GCA_017503285.1 Clostridia bacterium
GCTTGGAAAATCCCTTGAGGGAATTCGTACAGATGAGTTGATTCCGTTTCTTAAAGAAACAAATAATTATCCAATGCACAGGTATGTTTATAGAAGCGATTTAACGGATGAGATTATTGGAAAATACAAATTTGGCTTTGCCGGACAGTCCTATGCAGACGAAATCAATGGTATGCCTGTGGACGATGATACAAACTATGTTGTACTTGCACAAGAAATTATAGACAAGTACGGAAGAAGCTTTACATCATATGATGTTGCCAATGCGTGGTTGAAATATCAAAGTAAGGAATATTATTTTTCAGCTGAGCGCGTTGCTTACCTTAATTTTGTAAAAGGCTTTGATCCACCTGAATCCGCAATTTATAAAAATCCTTATAGAGAGTGGATAGGGGCACAGATAAGAGGAGATTATTTTGGATATATCAATCCGGGTAATCCTGAGCTTGCAGCAGAAATGGCATGGAGAGATGCTTCAATTTCTCACACCAAAAACGGTATCTACGGAGAAATGTTTGTCAGTGCTATGTTGGCTGTGGCTTCTACCACTGATAATATCGAAGATGTAATTCTTTGTGGTCTTTCCGAAATTCCATGCACCTCAAGGCTATATGAGGATGTTGTGTCCGTTGTTGATGCTTACAAAAATGGAATTTCTCAAAACGAGTGCTTTGATATGATTCATAAAAAATACGATGAATACACCTCACACGGCTGGTGTCATACAATATCAAACGCTATGATTGTTGTAGCCTCGCTACTATACGGAAATGGTAATTTTGAAAAATCCATCTGTATGGCGGTAGAAACGGGCTTCGATACGGACTGTAACGGTGCAACTGTTGGCTCTATTCTCGGTATGATACTTGGATTTGAAAGAATTCCAGAATATTGGAAAAAACCAATTAACGATACACTATACACTTCGCTTTTTGGCATTGAAGCTGTGAAAATTTCCGAATGTGCTAAGCTAACAATGAAGCATATCGCAAAGATATAAGAGCAGACTTGATTTGGAGACGCATTATGAAGCTATCTAATAAAACTCTGTCAAAGCTTATAAAAGGAGCTTGCTATTTTGAAACTAAAGCTGGGTATCTTTCTTCCTTTAGATATTCAAAAGCTCAGATTGAGCATATATCGCAAAACAAATGCGATAAAGACTGGTTAACATATGCCTTGATGAGTGGACCACAGCGAATAGAATTTAAAACCAATTCTACAATTGTGAGTTTTGATTATAAGTCGTCTAAACCACATGTGAACAATACAATTGATTTGTATATTAACAATGTGCTTTATTCCGTTTATCACATAAATGATATATTGAAAGGAAGAGTTGAGTTTTCCTTACCGCAGGGGCAGAAAAAGTTGAGTATTTATATGCCCTGTGAAAGCACAGTGCAAATTAAAAACTTCACGATTGACGGCAATTATAAATCCGTTAAGGCTACAGGAGAAAAGGTTTTAATTATCGGCGATTCTATAACACAAGGAGCAGGACCTAATGTTGCGAGTCTTGCGTACGCAAATGGTCTTGTGCGTGAGCTTGGATATGATATTTTGGCACAAGGCATAGGGGGATACAGATACGAGCCAAATGACATAATGAAAATTGATGGTTTTGAACCCGACAAAATAATTGTGGCTCTTGGAACAAACTGGTATGATGATAGCTCCTATGATTACGAGCTTAATGTGAGCGAATTTTATAAAAAACTAACATCTGTTTTTCCTAAAATACCGATTTTAGCCATAACCCCTATATGGCGAGGAGACATTGATAATTGGGATCGCTTCATTTGGTGTATTAACAAAATTAAAGACACTTGCGCAAAATACGAATGTATAAGGCTTGTAGATGGATTTACATTAGTGCCAAATGTAGAGGAGTGCTTTAGCGACAAGGCGCATCCTAATTGCTTTGGCTCTTTAATGTACAGTAGCAATTTAATAAAGGCTATTAAAAAACTGAAATTTTAAGCACATGCGTTAATAAGTATAATCAAATATAAGAATAAAAAAGGAGAAAAACAATGAAAAAGAAATTTCTTTTAATTGCTATGATGGTGGCAATACTAACTTGTATTTTTGCTCTTTCTGTTAGTGCTGAGACAATCACATACGAGGGGCAAGAAATCGAGCTTGTTAACAATCTTGGTGACCCATCGTGGTATACAGGCACAACAGCTACCAAAATTACAGACAAGGAGTCTATCGTTATCTTGAAGGACACAAATGGTAATTTGACTGCTTATCCGTCATATTATGTTTTTAGATATATGATAGAGGGCTCCACCGTTCGTGTAAATTGGGCAGACCAAAACGGAGTTGATTATTCATTTATAAACGAAAACGATAACAAAAATTATCAGGCAGGAAGCCTATACTATGTGGAGCTTCCATATGGAATAACTCTTTTGACAAATGCTAATCTTTGGGGCGATGGTAAAAAAGAACCTAATGTAGTTGAGTTTGTTTTCCCTGATTCTGTCACTCTAATTCAAAATAATGCTTTCACTCAAGTAAGTGCGTGCAAAAAAATTACTATGTCTAAAAATCTTAAGACAATAGAAATGTGGTCGTTTTACAATTCGGCAAATCTTGAAACTGTTGTTTTTCCAAAAGATTGTGCTGTTGAAAGCATAGACAAGGGTACTTTTAATGGATGCACAAGGTTGGCAAATATAAATCTTGAAAACTGCACAAGCTTGAAAACGCTTGGCGATGGAGCATTTCAAAGCTGTAGAGCTATTGACAGACTTGCATTGCCTGATTCCATAGAGACAATAGGTTTTCAAACGCTTTATGATTTAGGAGAAATAGAGCTTGCAAGTGACTATTTGCCAAAGAACTTAAAAAAAGTTGACCAATACTTTTTAAGTGGCTGTAAGTTGAAAAACAACGTATTGTATTTTCCACAGGGGTTTACATCTTTTGACTCAAGATATAGTTTTATAGGTGGTTTTGAGCTCGAAACATCTTTAACGCTTGTTTTTCTTGGAAAAATGACAAATGTAAATTTATCAGATACTTCGCTTACTACATTTTTAGATTATGGTTCAAAAAAGCCATTGAAGCTGGTATTTGCGCAAAACGAATTCAGTGACCTTTCCGGAGCAGTTGTCCCTACTGTCGATTTTAACGGGCAAAAGGGCTTTATTGCCATATCTAAAGATGGTAGCCCTCTTTATACAAATCAAGAGGGAACACTAACAGTAAGCTTTGAAAACGCAAACTATTACAATCTTACAGGTCTTGGAAACGACGCAAACGGCAACACTATTTATAGTGCCGAAAGCTCTCCCACAGAAATAATCTTCTGCGGTGGGGATAGAGTAGAAATAAGCTATACCATAAGATGCAATCACACAGATAAGGGTTGGTACAGATTCCACACAACAAGTGAAGTGTATGATATGGATACACACGAGATAGATGGCGTTCATTATAACGACAGAGTATATCAACAGGGTAACTGTGGTTATGATGAAAAAACTACAAATACATGTGTAATTTGTAAGCTTCAAAGCGTAGTAATTGTCGAAAAAGCAACAGGCGACCATACCTATGAGGACGATTTTAACTGTGAAACTGCACTTACCTGTGAGGTTTGCCTAAAAACACTTAAGGAAGCGCTTGCACACGATATTAAGACAACGATTTTGTACGAAAAAGGTTATACCGCAGAGGGCTTAAAAACAGTTGCGTGTCAAAATGAGGGATGCAGCCATAGTGAAGGTGAGGAAAAAACGGATGCCCTCTTTACTTGCCTTGGTTACTCATCCCCTGAATATAGCGGCAGCACAGGAATAGCAGTTGGCTTTGCAGCAAACGAAGCAGCTATTTCCGAGTATACGGAAGTGACAGGAAAGAGCGTTGGCTATGGCTTGTTTGCAGTATTGAAGGACAGAATAGGGGACAATGATATTTTTGCAAGCGATGGCACAGCTGCAGAGGGTGTAGTCAGCACAAAC